>JAGWND010000279.1 GCA_028873075.1 Bacteroidota bacterium | reverse complement strand
TTGAACCACGGACGTCCCGGTAATCCGGCATCGCTTGTCAGATAGCGCTCGCTTTGCATCAGCTTTTCATTGAGGCTTTTCAACGATGCTTCTTTTACGCCGGGAAATTTCTTTGCATCGGCGTCGTACCGCGCGGCACTGTGCGTCAGTTTATCCGCTGCATTCAGGAGCGGCGCAAAGTTGAGATAGGGAGGAACGTCTTCTCTCTTCGGCGGGACAGATTTTTTCCACGGATCGGCAGTCGCGGTGAACACGCCTTCGTCAATTTCTTTGTTGCGCTCGGTAATTTCGTCCTGCTTGCCCTTCAGCAATTTCTGAAGTTCGTCCACGTACTTGTTTACCGTCTCCGCAAAATCTGAAAATTGAAACGGCAGCACATCATCATCGGCAAGGCGCATCACCGCCGTGCCGACGGTTTGCGAGAGCGCACGTCCGTACACAAAGCTTGTGTCGGAGAAATGTGTGTACCAGTAAATGTCGTCATAAATGGAATGGTAGACACCGCCGCCGTCTTCCCCGCCGTAACCGAGATTTGCCGACGCGATGCCTAAATAATCGAGAAAGACAGTGTAATCAGAGCCGGAACCGAGCGCTCCTATTCTCAGATCGGCACGCGACCGCACTTCCTTCCGCTGGTCGGCAGAGCCGTTTTTAATGCGCGCAAGCTTATCCCGCTCAAGCACGGAAATCTTTGTTTCAGGATCAACAATATCCGCCGCTACACCGTTGAAAAAATGTTCTAACGTGTGCGAGCCTTCAAGAAAAAGATAGCCGCGCCCGTTACCGTCGGTGTTGATATATGCCGCTGCCTTCTGTTTCAGCTCCTTCGCATGTTCTTCCGCCCATTCGGTCGAGCCTAACAATCCTTCTTCTTCTCCGTCCCACGAGCAATAGACGATCGTCCGTTTCGGTTTCCATCCCTGCTTCAGCAATTCGGAGAAAGCGCGCGCTTCGTCCAACAGCGCAACCTGCCCGGAGATCGGATCTTCGGCGCCGTTCACCCACGCATCGTAATGGTTGCCGCGGATGATCCATTCATCAGGATATTCCGAGCCGGGAATTACGGCGATGACATCGCGGATTGTTTTGATGTCCCAGTTCGATTCTACTTTCAAATGTACTTTCGCTCCGCCGGGTCCGACATGATACGTGATCGGCAGCGTGCCGCGCCAGCTTCCCGGCGCAACGGGACCGGTCAACGCGGCGAGAAGCGGCTGCGCATCAGCGTACGAGATCGGCAGACAGGGAATTTTTGTAAAGGTTTTCACTTCGTTCATCGGCAGGCGCTTCGCATCTTTCGTCGCACCGACTCCGGGCGTGAGCGGATCACCGGGGTAGAGGGGCATATCCATCACGCTTCCGCGCTGAACTCCTTCCGGCGGACGGTACGCGCCTTTCGGAAACACATCTCCTGCCGTGTAGCCGTCGCCGCCCGGATCGGAATAAATGATGCAGCCGACCGCGCCGTGTTCCGCCGCAACTTTCGGTTTGATGCCGCGCCACGATGCGCCGTACCGCGCAATGACAATGCACCCTTTCACCGAAATTCCCATCCGGTCGAGCGTTTCGTAATCGGAAGGAATGCCGTAGTTCACGTACACGAGCGGTGCAGTAACGTCGCCGTCCGCGGAGTACGCGTTGTAGGTCGGAAGCTGTTCACTTTGTTGTGCGGAAGTCGGGTCGCCGGGAACGGGCGGCTCCTGCAATGTTGCGGTGAATCTTGTCGGAGAAATCAATTCTACAACGCGTTCTTTCGGCGTTGGAAAAAGAACATCGAACGTTTCGATGTGCGCGTTCAGTCCCCACGATTTGTATTTGGCAAGAATCCATTCCGCATTTTCTTTATCGTACGGCGAGCCGACATGGTGCGGCCGCGCAGCAAGATGCTCTAAATATTCCCGCTGGATTTCGGGCGAAGGAATGGCGCGGAATTTTTTCTCCCAGTCGGATTGGGCCTGCGCAAACAGCGATACAGAAAATGTGATTGACAAAAGTATGGACACTAACCTCCTCATATTAACCTCTCTTGTGATTTTTTGAATAACGAATATCGAACACGTCCCAAAGGGATCCCTTCGGGAGAATATTGAATGACGAAACAGTGTGAAGAAAATATAGAGGAAAGCGAGGGGAGTTGCAAACGAGACATGTTTGTATCCACCCTCATCACCAAGTCACAAATGAAGGCACACTTTGTCGTGTCTTCGTGACTTTGTGGTTAATTCTTTCATAGAGAAAACTTCTGCAGCAATTTTTCGTTCGTGGGGTATTGCTCTAACAGTTTCGTCACAGCAAGCATTGCATCACGCGGAGATTTTCTGGAAAGGGAGCGGCGCAGGTTTTGATATGCCGTCGTCATTGAACCGAAGAGCAATTCTTCCCTTCTCGTGCCGGAGGCGTTCAGGTCAATGGCGGGAAAGATGCGCTCGTTGGCAAGATCGCGCGAGAGCACAAGCTCCATATTTCCCGTTCCTTTGAATTCCTGAAAGATCAATTCGTCCATGCGTGAGTTCGTTTCAATGAGCGCCGTTGCAACGATGGTGAGCGAGCCGCTCCCTTCGCACTTCCGCGCCGCTCCGAAAATCCGTTTCGGAATCTCGAGCGCGCGGATATCCACGCCGCCGGACATTGTGCGCCCGCTGCTTTTCTGATGAATATTGAACGCTCGTCCGAGCCGCGTCAGCGAATCGAGCAGCAGCACAACATCCTTTCCGGCTTCAACTTTCCGCTTCGCATATTCGAGCACAAGCTGTGCAAGCCGAACCTGACTGCCGCGCTCGCTGTCGCTCGAGCTTGCAAACACTTCTCCGTTGATCGTCCGCTGCATATCTGTTACTTCTTCCGGGCGCTCATCCACAAGCAAAACAAGAACTGCAATCTCCGGATGATTTGCACTAACGGCGTGTGCAAGCTGCTGCATAAGCATTGTCTTGCCTGCTTTCGGCGGAGAAACGATCAGCGCGCGCTGCCCTTTGCCGACGGGACAGAAGAGATCAACAACACGCATTGAACGGTTAGTTTGCGGACTCTCGAGCTGAATCCATTCATTCGGCGAGATAACTGCGTGGCGGGAAAAATCCTTTACCCCTTTCCATTCATCCGGCGTTAGTCCGTTGATATGAGCAACAACCTTTGCTTCGCTGCTTCGACTTTTGCTTTCGACGGCGGTTCCTTCAACCAGAACTCCGGTGCGCAATTTGTACTGCACGATGATGTGCGGAGCGATCTGCACATCGCCGGGCTTTGGAAATAATCCATGTGAAAGCTCACGCACAAAACCGACGTGACTTCGCTCTTCTATCTCGAGTATTCCGGAAAAATCTTTCATTGTAAAAAATTTCTCTCTCGCTCAATTTCCATAGAGAAAAAAATCGTTTTAAAAAATAATTCCGTCATGCCCGAACGCTTTAATCGGGCATCCATTTCA
>JAGWND010000278.1 GCA_028873075.1 Bacteroidota bacterium | reverse complement strand
AAAGGAAGGCGTCACGCCGCACGTCCCGGTTGAGGAAGAATTATTGACGCCGCAGGAAATTTCGAAGGGCGTGCGCTTATCATGCCAGGCGAAAATTGCCGGGAACTGTGTGTGTGTTGTTCCGCAGGAATCGCAGACGTTCGGCGATCAAATTGAAATTGAGGGGAGCAAGGGGCATTTTCCGCTCGATCCCGACATCAGAAAAATTGCTCTCACAGTTCCCGAGCCGCAGTTAGGCGAAAAATATTTCGACTTCGAGCAGGTTCTCTCGCAGCTTCAGAAAACCGGCATTCGCATTTCTAAGTATACTATTCATACCGCGCGTCAGCTTCCGGCTCTTTTGCGCAACAATAATTTCCACATCACCGCAGTGATTGATCAAGAACATCTTTTAACGGTTGAACCCGGCGATACGACTTCTACATTACTCGGCATCGCGTTCGACATCGGAACAACAACTGTTGTCGCTAAACTGCTCGATATAAAATCTGGCGATGTTGTTGCAGTTGCTTCTGTGCTCAATCCTCAAAAAGCGTACGGAGCTGATGTTGTTTCCCGCATCAATTATATTGTTGAACATGCCGGCGGTCTTGAGCTGCTGCACCGTCTTATTATCAAACAGATGAACGAGTTGGTTGGAGAGCTTTGCCGTAAATCGGAAATCTCTCCTGAAAACGTCTACAAAATTTCCGTTGTCGGCAACACGGTAATGCAGCATATTGTTCTCAACATTGATCCGCGCAACGTGGCGTACGTTCCGTACACGCCGGCGTTCCAGGGACCGGCAACAATTTCAGCAAAAGAACTTGGTGTGAAAATTAACGAGCACGGCACAGCATATTTCCCGCCGGACCTCGGGTGTTTCGTCGGCAGCGATATTACGTCAATGTTGACCGTGCTTGATATTGATGAGCAGGAAACAATGCAGCTCGCTGTTGACATCGGTACGAACGGCGAGATGGTGCTCGGCTCGAAAAGGAAAATGGTGTGCAGTTCTTCGCCTGCCGGCCCGGCGTGGGAAGGAGCATACATTTCTTGGGGAATGCGCGCGGCACGCGGAGCAATCGAGCGGGCGGAAATTGTGGACGGCGATTTGGCATTTCGTACTGTCGGGGAAGCCGAGCCGATCGGCATTTGCGGTTCCGGATTGCTCGATCTGGTCTGTGAATTTGTACGAGCGGGCGTTGTGGAGGTTTCGGGCAGAATACCGAATGCGGACGCGCTGCCTGCAGCAGTAGGTGAAAAATTAAAGTCGCGCATTGTGCACCGCGATACCGGTGCGAACGATATTTCGATTGCCTGCATTGACGACGAGAAAGCGATTATGCTGACACAGAAAGACATTCGCGAAGTGCAGCTTGCAAAAAGCGCAATTGCATCGGGTATAAAAATTCTGATGAAGGAACTCGGGAGTACGCCAGAAGATATTGCTGCAGTGTATATCGCCGGGGGATTTGGAAATCATGTCCGCGGCCAGGATGCGCTTGATTCAGGATTGATTCCGAACGTGCCGGTTGAAAATGTGAAGTTTATCGGCAACGCCGCGATTGCCGGCGCCGAAGCGATGCTCCTGTCAAAAGAGGCACGGGAAAAAGCCGAACAGTTGGGAAAAAACGTGCAGTATGTTGAGGTTGCGGATCGAAAAGATTTTCATGAATTTTTTGTTGACTCGATGCAATTTCCGGTCGGAGAAAACGGGGAGAGGAAATTTTCCAACTTGCTTTGACAATGACGACCCGTTACCTTAAACCGGAAGATATTCCTTTTGATTTTGAACGCGCGTATAAGTTTCTTCGCGTTCAAAAGACCTCGGAAAAATATCAAACAATGCACGATATGGTAGTGCGGTTGCATGCTGAGTATCTTCATTGTTTCGAAGCGCGTTATCGGTATGAGATTTACAGAGTTGCCGGCTCCCAATCGAGTTCGTTCAGCGTGCTTTTAGACGGCGGCATGAGTTTCACTGGAAAGGGGATTCACACGCTGCTCACACATTCCCGCTACGCGGCAGTTTTTCTTCTGACCCTTGGCGGACGGATTGACAGCGAGATGAAGAAGTTGTCGGTAGAAGATTTCACAGAAACGTATTTTTTGGACGGCGTCGCTTCGACAATGACACAGGGCGTTCTTCACCTTTTGAAGCACGAACTGCAGGAGGGAGCACGGAAATACGATTGCGAAGTATCGTACCGATTTTCCCCCGGCTACACGCGATGGGAGTTGCAGGAACAGCAAAAAATATTTTCTTTATTGAACGGAGAAGAAATCGGCATGTCGCTTTCCGAAACATTTTTTATGGAGCCGCAGAAATCGCTTTCGGGAGTGTTCGGTTTAAGACCCTGCGGGGTGGATTCAGGATTCAAGATTCAAGTCACAAAACTCTAAACACGAACCCCGAACGATCTGAATCGTGAATCTTGAATCCGTCATCGGGACCGAATAAAGTTTGCTCAAATGATTATTAGTGAACATATTCGAATTGAGAGTACAACTGAGAAAGATATTCCGGTTATTTTCTCGTTCATCAAGAATCTTGCGGAGTATGAAAAGCTTGTGCACGAAGTCGTTGCGACGGAAGACATATTGCGAGAAACGTTGTTCGGCGAGCGACGATTTGCAGAAGTTGTGATAGCATATTACGATCATATTGCTGCGGGCTACGCATTGTTCTTTCATAATTTTTCAACATTCGTCGGACGTCCGGGTTTGTATTTGGAAGATTTATTTGTACAGCGGGAATTTCGCGGCAAGGGAATCGGCACAGCACTGTTGCAACACCTCGCTCGGCTTGCCGTTGAGCGACAGTGCGGCAGAATGGAATGGGCAGTATTGAATTGGAACGCGCCTGCAATTTCATTTTACAAACAATTGGGCGCTCGTCCGATGAACGAATGGACGGTTTATCGTTTAACAGGCGACGCGTTGAAACATTTAGCCAAAGCATGAGCCGCATCAAGATTGAATTGCCGAAGTCGTTTGTGTTCGAGACTGAAATTCCGGTACGCATCAGCGACATCAATTACGGCGGACATGTCGGCAACGATGCCATTCTTTCCATTGCTCACGAAGCGCGCGTGAGGTTTCTGATACAGCTTGGTTACACTGAATTCAACATTGAAGGAAGAAGTATTATTATGACCGATGCGGCGGTGCAATACAAATCACAATCATTTTATGGTGAAGTTCTTCGGATAGAAATCGGAATCGAAGATTTCCAAGAACATGGCTGTGATTTTTTGTATCGTGTTACTGAGAAAGATTCGCGACGTGAAGTTGCTCGCATAAAAACCGGCATCGTCTTCTTTGATTATGGAAAAGGGAAAATCTCCGAATTGCCCGAACAATTTCGGGCGAAAGTTCTTTCTCTAAGTACAATGGATTCCCCTCCTTCGCGGGAATGACGCTCGTTAGGTACAAAAATTTTTTCGTG
>JAGWND010000038.1 GCA_028873075.1 Bacteroidota bacterium | reverse complement strand
CGAAGGATCGGTGGAGCAACAACCCTAAAACTGTTCCATCCGATCCAATAATTTACCGTTACAAAATTGATTTAACGTCGATGCAATTTCTTGTTGAAGGAGATAACCCAAGTGGCGGCTATTACAAGATCAACGGTATTGTTACGAACGGAGCGTACGGTACCATTGTTACAATTGAAGCTTTTCCTCCCAGCAACGATTATGCTTTTTATGAATGGTCGGATGGTGCAGTACAAAATCCGAGAACGATAAATTTAACATCAAATACTACGCTGTACGCAAAAGCTAAACGCCATCTCTACACCACTTCTTCCACCGCCACCGCCTCGAACAACCAGCATAAAATTGTTCAAGATAATGCGACAAACACATACTGTGCTGTGTACCAAAGTGTTAATAAAGTTTGGTTAACAACATCGAGCGACGGGACTAACTGGTCGAACGAGGTTTTGGTAAGTACTGGCGATTATAACACCGACAATTATCCAAACACCTATCCATCCCTCGCGGCTTCGGACGGGATCGTCAATGTTGTTTGGCAGTGCCAGGAGGAACCGTGGAGTCCTTTTACAAATTGCTATATTTATCTGCGCCGGTACAATCTTTACACTCACGCACTCGGTCCATTGGAGATAATGCAAACATTTGCCCCCGATGCGGACAATTACCTTGCCACACCAGTTATTGTCGCTACAGGTCTGTCGCCTGATGGTTCAGGAGATGCCAAGCTCATTGCATGGAAGGAACCCAACGGTATTGCAGTAAAGGCACATTACCCCGACCCTCTTTGGACGCCTGTTGGCTATGTTCCCGGAACAAATAGTAATTGCTATTTTCCATCCGTGGCTTCGTATGCGTATGTAACAAATGCCGGACTTTGTTATGAAGACGATAATAGCGGAGGCGGGATAATAGAATTTACAGAACCAACGTATAGCACCTCATGGCAATTTAATAACAGCACACAGGTATCGCCTTATGGATGGGCATTTAATCAGCATCCTTTAATTGTACGGTCAAACACTGATAAACCAACAATTGTGTGGGAAAGTTATGGTAATACGGCGGAGGGGGTTCCTGCAGTCCACATGCGGCAAAGAACCACGTTTGCCAGCAACGGAACATTCGGGAATATTACCTCATTCACCATGAGCACAACAGGTTCGTTGTATCCCACCGTGGGCACGCATCCAAACAGTGATGCCCTGCAATTGCTGTGGGAACAGAACGGAAATGTCTATAGCGCCCGCTATGAATTGTATGAAGGATATTGGTATTGGTATGGCATTTCACTTCTTGCCTCAGGTGCAAGCGGAGGCTCGGGTCTCAGCATCACACCTCTTGTTACAACAACTATGACAGGGCTGTGGAAAAAAAGCGACGGGCATCTTTCTGTTGTGAATGGAATTGATCAGTTAGGAAAATCCGGTAAAGGTAATCTTCAAAAGTCGGGTGATTTTCCAAGAGGTATACCTCTCGCCTATCACGTCAATCATCACGCTCTTGTCGAGCTTCAATCGCTGCCGGAGTTGAACAATTTGAACGTGAAAGGTTTGATCGGCTTTGAAGTGACGCGGTTCGAGAAAGACCCAATAACGCCGATTGGATTTTTTAGTGTTGATACACTCTTCACGCACGATTCTACCGAAGTTCATCACAACTCCCAAGGGGGTTCCAACACACTCCGATCGGACAAATTTTCTGTTCAAAACAATTCAGATACAGTTACACTTGCCGGCGCATATTATGCCAAGGGTTTGCAATTTCCTCCAAAGGCAAGCCTGAGCGACCTTGCACAGCAAATAGATGGAAGCGATCTCGCAGTTGTTACGTTGAAAGATAACACAATCTCGGTGAAGGGAATTTGGAAAGTTCCATTCTCTCATCTTGCCAAAGCTGCCAGCGGAACGGACGGCGAGTTTCGGAAAATTCCAATCAGTTTGGATGGCTTAGCAGGAAAAGACTTGTTTCTTGACGTTGCGATGTTGGGTTCAGGAGAAGGGATTCACCCGATTATCGTGAATGATTATCTTATTCTCAGTGACCAAGACCAGCAGATGGAGCAGTTTTCAAAATCCGCTCCACGGGTAATCACGGATTATGCTTTATTCCAGAACTATCCGAACCCATTCAATCCAACGACAGAAATTGACTACCAACTTAAAGAGGACGGGAAAACCCGTCTTGCCGTGTATGATGTTTTAGGCAGAGAGGTTGCGGTGTTAGTGGATGAATACAAGTCTGCCGGCTATTATTCAGCTCAGTTTGATGCGCACGCCTTCAGCAGCGGTGTTTATTTTTATCGTTTGATGGTGAATAACAATAATGGTAGATCACTTTTTAGCGACACCAAGCGATTGGTACTGATGAAATAATTTCGCTCACAAGATGTCCGACACTTAGAAGGTGTCGGACATCTCAAATTCTTCTTTATGATTCGAATACTTGCTGTCTCATTTCTTTTCATTGGAGTCACCATTGCCGGCGAGAAAAAAGAAGCGCGCGTCATAAACGAAATCGTAGAGCATTATGAACTCATTAATAATGCGGCACACACTATTGGCATTTCTCCCCGTCTCGCTGCAAGCGTAGTGTTCACCGAACGTTTCTTGAACTACAACTGGGAAGACGCACTGTTGGATGGACTCTTTGCCCAATCCGGTTACAACAGTTCAGTCGGCTTTGCACAAATCAAGGTAACAACGGCATTCTGGATTGAAAAAGAAGCTCACGACACACAGAGTTTGTATTATCTCGGAAGCGAAACGGCGAGAAGAATTCCGCGAAGCACATCACGCTCCGAACTGATACACCGTTTGCTCAACGACAGCATCAATATTCTTTACTGCTGTGCATACATCGCAATGATTGAGCAACGGTGGGAGAATGCCCCAACGGGATTTTCAACCGGAGCGTTTCTTTCAGATCAAAACAAAACGGGAATTATAGCGACATTGTATTCTTTAGGTGTGATTCAATCGGATGGAAATGAACGAATGCCTCATCCCAATCCGCAAATGAATCATTTTGGGGAAACGGCGCAAAGGTTTTATGACGGGTTCGTGTTGAGGGCGGAGTTTCCTTAATTGAATTAATTCAGAAGCTGGCTTTTATATTCTTTCGGACAAATTCCAACTTCTTTCTTGAAAAGCCGCGAAAAGTACGGCGGGTTCTCGAAACCAAGCTGGTAGGCAATTTCAGAAATGTTTCGCTCGCCCGAAACGACGGCTGAACGAATCGGCACAATCATCTTTTTCTCGTTTCGGGCCGGACCGTAGCTGTAGCTCATTTCCATGCAACCGATGCCAGGAGCCGAGACTTCTAAGTTGCTGTTTCCAAGTTTGCGCCTTTGCATTTTGCTTCTCCCTTCACAGCAGTTTGATTGTGGAATTGTGTCAAAACTTCCATACCAATATAACAAGGCATCTTCGGCTGGACGTATCCAAAAGGCGGAAGTAATGATACATTTTTCGCGGAAATTTCGTTGACTTTTTCTCCAAATTTGGCTATTTTAGAATTCCAAATTGAAAATCCTATTGGGATTTAGAAATCTTTCCACAAAAGGAAATTACGGATGTTTGCAGTCGTAGAAATTGCGGGAAGTCAATACAAGGTCAACCCCGCGGATAAATTGTATGTGCCGAAATTAGACAATGAAATCGGCAGCAGCGTGAAGTTCGACAGGGTGCTGCTCTTTGCCGATGATAAATCAATCAAAGTCGGCACGCCCGTTGTCAGCGGGGCTTCGGTAGAAGCAAAAGTGCTCGCACACGTGAAAGACGAAAAGGTGATCGTCTTCAAGAAGAAACGGCGGAAAGGCTATCGCGTGAAGCGCGGTCACCGTCAGCAGTACACCCAAATTGAAATTACTTCGATAGCGTAGGAAAGGAAAAATTGTAGTATGGCTCATAAGAAAGGGGGCGGAAGCTCACGGAACGGCCGCGACAGTAATGCACAGCGTCTCGGTGTAAAGCGCTACAGCGGACAGAAAGTTCTCGCAGGAACTATTCTCGTTCGCCAGCGCGGAACAAAATTCCACCCGGGTGAAAATGTCGGCAAGGGCGGCGACGATACGCTGTTTGCTTTGAAGGATGGCGTTGTAAAATTCGAGCGCCTCAGCAAAACACGTCAGGCAATCTCAATTCAGCCGTAGGCTGAACTTCCTGCATAAGCTCGCAATCTAAAGGTTGCGGCTACCATTTTTCAATAAACGAAGAGCGAAGCGAACCGTCTCGCCGGCATCAGGTGAGCGTTCTCTTCGCTTTTTTCATTCCATCTTCTCACTATGAGAAAAGATTTTGCTTCACTGAACAACGTTTCTCTCTCACTTATCCAACGGAGCTACTTATGAAAATCACTGTTGTTGGCGGCGGAAATGTCGGAGCCACTGCTGCCCAGCGCATTGCTGAAAAAGAATTGGCAAACGAAGTCGTGCTTGTGGATGTCATTGAAGGGTTACCGCAAGGAAAAGGATTAGACATGTACGAATCCGCACCGGTTGAAGGATTCGATACAAAACTCACCGGCGCAAATTCGTACGACGCAACAGCAAATTCCGATGTTGTTGTCATCACTGCCGGAATTGCGCGCAAACCGGGAATGAGCCGTGACGATCTTCTCAACACAAATGCCGGTATTATCAAATCGGTTACAGAACAAGTCGTTGCAAAATCACCGAAAGCGATTCTCATCGTTGTTTCCAATCCGCTTGATGTAATGGTGTACACGGCGCTCAAGGTCAGCGGGTTTGATCGTCACCGCGTGGTCGGTATGGCGGGAATTCTGGACACAGCGCGGTTCCGTTCGTTCATCGCAATGGAATTGAATGTGTCGGTTGAAGATGTCACCGCATTCGTGCTCGGCGGTCACGGCGATTCGATGGTTCCTCTTCCCCGCTATACTTCTGTAGCAGGAATTCCTCTGACAGATTTAATGGATCAAGCCGCTATTGACAAACTCGTTACGCGAACACGCAATGGAGGCGCTGAGATCGTCAATTACCTCAAAACGGGAAGCGCGTACTACGCGCCGTCAGCGGCAGCAACGCAAATGGTAGAAGCGATTGTGAAAGATAAGAAAAGAATTCTGCCGTGCGCCGTTTACTTGCAGGGCGAATACGGAATGAGCGATACGGTTGTCGGAGTTCCGGTGAAATTAGGGAGAAACGGCGTTGAAGAAATCATTCAAATTAAACTGGCCGCTGAAGAACAAGCCGCGCTGAAAAAATCCGCCGACGATGTGAAGGCAAATATGGCAAAGGTGAAACTGTAAGTGAAGATAACAAGACGGACTCCGCCTTCGAGGTGGAGTCCGTCTTCTCATCTTCTTGTTCTCTCATCTTCACGCTCATTCCTCATTCGCAGCGTCATTGTTACTTCATTCCCTGTTTCGTTGTAACTCACGCTGTCCATCATTTGCTTCATCAAAAAAACGCCGCGCCCGCTTTCACGCAACAGATTTTCAGGATGAAGCGGATCGGGCAGCGCGCGGGGATCAAATCCCTCTCCTTCATCGCGCACTTTCACAGTAAGAACGCCTTTCTGTGTTGTGCACACCACGTGCACTTTGTGTGCCGGATTTCGTTTGTTGCCGTGGGTGATGCTGTTGTTGACTGCTTCCGTGACAACAACCAGAAGCCTGTGATATTTTTCATTGCTCAAGCGCTCCGCTTTCTTCACCTTCCGCAGAAAGGTTTCGACGCGATGAATATTTTCCGGCTCGCTTGCAATTGTCATCCGGAATGTATGTTTCTTCAAATGTGCGGATGCTGTCATTTCTTTCTCATTCCTGCCTCCAGGCAGACTAAAACAAAACTTTCACAAACATCGAAAGATTTGCCAACCCCCGCCTCGACGCTCCGTACTGCTGAAATTCTTTCCATCCTTGCAATTCGACACGCGATCGCGACGACAAGGAAATAATAATTGCCATTGTCGGTCCATAGCTGAAAAAATTGCCGTCAAACACACGTCGTGTCTCGACATAGCGGTAGCGGTTCTGCGCAAACGAGCGAAATCCTACGGCAAAATACATACCTCTCAAATTTCCATAACGCACCTGCGGAGAAAAAGTTGCTTCCTCAACATACTGCTGCGGGCGCTCTGAAAATTCCTGCCAATGCAGCACCCCGCGCTCATACAACCGCAGATAAAAATACATATCAATGCCGAGCCGTGAAGATACATCATACGCCGATGAATCCATAAATGCAAACTGACGGTACGAGTAGCTCTGCACAGACGGAAGAAGCGATTCGAAATCGAACACGGTATAGTTCGCCAAGACTTCGAAGGAATTGAACATGCGGAAATCAGGCGACGGGGTGTATTGCACTTCAGGGGAAAAACGAAAAATTCTGTTCCAGTTGTTGTTCGCGCTCCGTTCTTTGAAAAGATAGACGATGTGCCCTACCGTTGCATTCGCTGCCAGCGACAACGCTACAATCGGATTGAACACGTGGGTCTCGCGTAAAGCAAAATCCATCAACAGCTCGTCGCGGTCGTCGGTATTCAGGCTGTCGGGTGTGTCGTAACGGAGAAGGCTCGCCGAGCTTTGAAGCACAATATTATCGTGTTCAGAAAATTGCGAGTATACCAGTCCTTGAAGCATTGTGCGCCGTGCTGTGTTGTCCAAGCGTGATTCCTTTTCGGCACGGTTTATCTGAGCATTGTTATCCACGCCCGGAATGCGGTCGAGCAGATGTTTTTCATCCCGCTCGTTCACATGAATGCCGAACGACGCCTGCAGAAGGCTTTCACCGGCATACGACATATCAACGCCTCCGTCGAGATACGATTCTTGCACGGACGTGTTGTACAAAATCGCATTCAAATCTGCAAGCGACGTGTACCGGTACGCCCGCCTGATTGAACGGGAATTTCCCGACATTTGCACGACCATTGTAAGATTGCGAACGATGCCGTACTGCAATACGTTGACAAAACTGAGAAGCTCTTCGCCGCGGGTTTGAATGTTCGCTGAAACGCCAAACTGTTTTTGCACGAGCGTGTCGGCAGGAATATAAAAGTCCCATCGCGTGTCCGACCAGTGAAAATTCAGCGTGTCAAACGAGCCTTCCACGAAATCTTTTCGGAAAAAAGCGTAACTGTCGTTGTTACGGAAGAAACGGGGAGCAATCGAGCTTTGATTGATGTCGAATGAAAATCGGGAGCGGTAACCGCCGTACTCAAGCGTGTCGGTGCGACCGTCAAGCTCGTACGCCGCCCCTTCGTCTTCATATTGCTGCTGCTTATCAAAACGAATTCCTGCCAGCGAAGAAACGCTGATGCCGGGGAACGGATTCACTTCAATGCCCGCTACACCGGAATGGATGCCAGCATTGCTGATCCCCAACGATTGGTTGTCCGAAAGAATGAACGATTCTGTTTTTGCTTTCAAAGAAAAGGCGGGGGAAATTTTCCGTGCGATATTAAAAGAAAAGTTCTGTTCATCACGAAGGGAGCTTTGCTGAAGCCGAATCAACGAAAAATTATATTGCTCTGAAAGACCGACAATCCAGTTTTCACTTTGCTCGTGATACCGCGTTAGAGCATTCCATTGGTACGTATCAAGGTTTCGTTCGAAGCGGAGCGACGCTCCGTTCGTATCTGTGCGGGTAGAAACGGAGGGAAAAAGAAAATTAGCCTGGGAAAAAAGCGGCATCGAGAAAATTTCTGCAAGCACAATATATCGCACAATGTTCTTCATGAACATCTGCTTGTATGATTCACTGCGCCAACAGCGTTCGTAAAAATAATTTCCGTGCCCGGCGTGCATTGACACGCCCGGCAATGCGGACACTCACTTGCTGCCGCAATGCACGAGCGACCCACTCCGGCAATGCTGCCTCTCGTGCAGGATTCAATTTCGGGAAAAAAACCGACATTCCTCTTGTGTATTTCCCTGCTGACTCGACTCGAGCATAGCAGGCTTCATAAACAAAAAGTGAAGGATCAATGACGGCGGCAACGGCAAGCGGATCGTGTAAATATCCGCCAGAAAATCCTTCCGTCCGGCGGTGAAAATCAAAATAAAACTTTGTGACGTGCAAAAGATATTCCCGTAGCGCACGATTCTGCAAGGTTTTTAGATGGCTCGGAGCGACAATACACTGCTCCGTCACATTCAAAGGATGCAGCCGAAGCGGAATGCCGGATTGCATCACAATGTCAGCGGCATGCGGATCAACATAGAAATTGAATTCTGCCCCGGGACCGGTGTTGTGAAATTCGCTGAAGGCTCCCCCCATGACTGAAATTCCTTTCACGCGCTGCATCACCTTCCTGTTCTTCTTAACTGCAAGAGCGATGTTTGTTAAAGGTCCCGTGGCAATGATAGTAAGATGTGGATTTTTCTGAACTGTCCGAATGATAAAATCGACAGCAGAAATTTTTTGAGGCTTCAATGAGGGATGCGGATAAAATCTCGAAGCGTTGCCGATTCCATCATTGCCATGCACTTCCTTCGCAGTAAACAGTTTTTTTTGAAGCGGTTTCGACGCCCCTTCAACAACCGGCGGGAGCGAACAAAGCAGCGGCTTGAGAATTTCCAATGTCAACAAAACATTGCGGGTGCAGGATTGTACCTGCACATTTCCCGCCACGGTTGTAATTCCTTTAACATCAAGTTGGCGGGAAAGAAGAGCAAAAGCAATGGCAAGCGTGTCGTCAACACCGGCATCAACGTCGAGAAGAACTGGGAGCGGTTTCTCCATGCCCTTTCGTGTCCTTCGTGGATCGCGAGTATTCATACTTTGAAAATTTCGCTAGCTGTAAATCCTGGCTCGTAACCCAACAACCTGTACGCCTTTCCGTAAGAAATAAGCGACGCCGGTCCCCCAAAATTATTTTTGAACTGCGCGACCTCAGGATAAAATTCCGCAGCGAGCTTCTTTGACTCGATACCGGTCCAATTCTCTTTTGCCGTAATGAACAACACTTCATGCGGTGACAGCAAATCGCTTTCCACCGCCAATCTGTGAGCGCGTGCCGCATCAAAAACATGCACATACGCCCAGAGATTTCTATACCATTGCTGATATTCCGCGACAAGTTTTTTATAGAATTGGATTTCTTCCTCTTCCGGCACCCAAATCCACGGCTCGCGCAGGCAGACGGTTCGGATGCCGTAACGTGCCGAATATGTGCGGCAAATCTGTTCGCCGCACACCTTACTTAAGCCGTATGGATCCTGCGGGCGCAAAGGGTGTTGCTCATCTATCGGAAAATATTCCGGTACGATTCTGTTTTGCATGAACGCAAATCCTAGCGTAGATTCGCTTGAAGTGAAAACAGCTTTCTCGACGTTGTTGCGTGCGGCAGCTTCAAGAATGTTGAATGTTCCGTTCACATTCAGAAAAAAAACTTTCTCAGCGGGATCGTTGAGCGGGTGAGGGATCCCCGCCATGTGAATCGCCGCATCATATCCGTTGAGCGCTTTCACGACTTCAGCAAGATTCAAAATATCAACCTGATGAAACCGCACATTCTGCTTCGGCGGCTTTACATCGAGCACACCGACCTCGTGATTGTTCAGAAGCAGTTCATCAACCACGTATTTGCCGACAAGGCCGCTGCCGCCGGTAACGAGAATCTTCATGATTTTTTCTCACACATCGAATTTCTGGAGCCGGACAGGAATATCAACATTTTTGAAACCGTGTTCTTTCAAGCCGGAAGAAAATTTTTCTGCCTGATCGAGATCGCCGTGAACAAGAAACACATTCTTCACTTTTTCACGGTGAAAATGATCGAAATATGCAAGCAGTTCATTCCGATCGGCATGAGCGCTGAACGAATTGAGCACGGCAACTTCGCACTTGCGCTCAAATACTTCGCCGAAAATCGTGACCGACGCTTCCTGCTCCACAAGCCGTCTGCCTAACGTGTGCTCTGCCTGATAGCCGACAATCAAAATCGTGTTGCGCGGATCGCCGATGTTGTTGGCAATGTGGTGGCGGATTCTCCCCGCTTCACACATTCCCGACGATGAAATAATAATACACGGTTCTTTCCGTTCATTCAGCTTTTTCGATTCTTCTACATCGCGGATGTATGTCAGCCGCTGAAACCCGAACGGATCATCTTGGCGCTGAAGCAATGCAAGCGTTTCTTCATCAAAACATTCGGGATGGTTTCGGAACACTTCGGTCGCGCTCGTTGAAAGCGGGCTGTCAACATAGACAGGAACATTTTGGAAGTGTCCTTCCTCTTTCAGCTTGTGCATCATATACACCACATCCTGCGTTCGCCCCACGCTGAATGCCGGGATAATAATTTTCCCGCCGCGCTGAACGGTGCGCTCAACAACCGCTTCAAACTTTTCCGGCATTTCATCAACAGAGCCGTGGAAGCGTCCGCCGTATGTGCTTTCGCTGATCAGAGCATCTACATCTCCCATGAATTCCGGATCGCGGAGAACGGGCAGGTTCGGCCTGCCAAGGTCACCGGTGAAGCCGAACTTTTTTTCGCGGTGTGAAGAATCTTTTCCTTTCTCGCGCTCATCAATTGTCAAAACGATAGACGAAGAACCGAGAATATGTCCCGCATCTACAAATTCTGCCTGCACGCCGTCAACCACGGAAAACGATTTGTGATACGAAATGCTTTGAAATAAATTCAGCGCAGGTTGAACATCTTCCACAGTGTAGAGCGGTTCCGGCGGAGGCAGGTTTTTCTTCCTGTGCTTCTTACTCACGAATTCGACATCGCGTTCCTGAATGTAGGCACTGTCGAGAAGCATAATGTTGCTGAGATCGTGCGTTGCAGGCGTGCAGTAAATCGGTCCGCTGTACCCGCTCTTCACCAAGTTCGGAAGATTTCCCGCGTGATCAATATGCGCGTGGGAAAGAATGACGGCGTCAATATCGGAAGGCAAGAATGGAAAATTTTTGTTGCGTTCGTTCGTGTCGGCGCGCTTGCCTTGAAACAAACCGCAGTCGAGGAGAATTTTTTTACCGTTAACGAGGATAAGGTGCATCGAGCCGGTAACCGTGCGCGTTGCACCGATGAATTCAATCTGCATAGAGTTTTCCGCGAGTAGTAACAATGCCTGACAGCGCTTTTTGCTGTCTGACATTTTGATGATATACTTAGATGTCAAACGGCTGAAAACGCCGTCAGACATCATCTTACTTTTACTGAAAAAGTATACTAAAACAAGTTGTGGATTTCAAGAAAAAGGCAAGAAAAAAGCAGGAGTTCGGCAAGATTTTCGCGGTGCCCAAAAAGGCTCTGGGGACGCGGAGCCTTTCGTCGGGTACGGTTAACTTACTTCAAGAACAGATGAAATGGTTCGAAGTTCATTTTTGCCGCTTCGACATGCCCTCTGCACTGTCTGCAAGACGGAAAACCTGCCCGCCCGGAGCCTGAAAATAAAAATGCTCTTTGTCCCAGTACTCAAGTTCCCCAATACCGAATCTCAGTATTTTCTGCTTCAATTTTTCCGGATGATCGGTGCGGAGCTCCAGCCAAATTGCTTTCAGACAATTCTCCATGTTCAAAGCCGAATCGTCGTAAACGACGCCAAGGTAAAAATTATTCCCGATCTGAAAGATGTCAACTGCCTCAGACTCTTTCGTGACCGGACATTCCAAAACATCCCGATAGAATTTTCGTATCTTTTCGCGTTCTGACGGATGAACAGTCAGCTTCGAATGTTCGCCTAATGATATGCTCATTGTATGTATCCTTTACGGATTAAAACTTATCTGGAAGCCCTTTATTTTCCGTCAGGAAGTCGAAGAGACTTTTCTGGATATAGCCGTCCCAGCCGATTTTACAATCGTTATAGCACTCGACTCCTGGAACCAGTCCGACATGCGTCATGCTGATGTTTGTTTTTGAATTCTCCGGTAAGACTTCCCAAACTATTTTTGTATTCTTCCACTCAGTTTTGTTTTCTATCCAGTGAAGATTGCAGTCAGTAACTTCCCAGACAATTTTTTTATCGGGAATAACTTCACCGATTTTAAAATCCACGAAAGTTTCTCCAAAGCGGACAGAGAATGTGTCGCCGGGTTTTTGAGATTTGCCTTTGAAACTTTTTGACCACCATTTTGCAACCTGACTGATTTTTTCAAACGCTTCTCCGGCGGTGATATTTGCAGAAATGGCGCATTGATAATCTTGCTGTTTCATTGTAATCCTCTTCTGTTTTGTTATCTGGAGTCTTTTTAATAGAAACAATCTAAAACTTCCAAGCTTGGATTATTGTAAAAAAGCGAAGGGCTAATGTGCGGCAAGCCGTCGTCCAAATTCATTTGAGATGTGCCGAGTGAAATATTGCGGTGAGAAGCCTGTCAACTTTCTGAATTCCTTTGCGAAGTGCGCTTGATCGTAATAATAGCTGTAAAGCTCGTCTTTAATCTTATCGTACGGCAAACCCAAAGCCCACTTGCGGTAAAATTTTTGAAAACGAAAAATACCGGCTAAAACTTTTGGAGAAAATCCGACATGGTCTTTGAAAAGCATTTCCAAGTAGCGGCGAGAGTACCCTGTCTTGCGCTCTAAATCAGAAATGCCGATCAAGCCATTGTTGGCTTTCAAATTACCGACGCAGTATTCAACGATAGGATTTTGGAGACGCCTTTTCTTTAGCATCGCCGCAAGTTGATTCTGAATCAAGTTGATCGCTCTCTTTGCACTTCTTAGATCGGGAAGTACGTCACACAATTCCCGAGTGTATCCTGAGAAAATCGTGTCAGCGGGAAAAAGACAGTTGGTCATTTCAACCATTGGGATTCCGAAAATTGGGTAAGCGCCGTGGGGGTAAAATTCTATACCGATGCAATATGTCTTCCCCGAAGCAGTACGAAGGAGTGCGGCACTGTCACGAGTCCCAACGAAATACAAACAATGCTCTTTGCTTTGCTGAAGCTTGCCATCAACCACTGAGACGATGGAATTTTCGAAATTGAAGATAAGCTTGGGAGAACCGTTCGGCGCGGCAAGATTATTTTCCGACGGTGACATTCCGACCGGGCTTTCTACGATCCAGATAGATTGGATGTACGGTTTTAGTTCAATATATGGTTCAATGAAGGAGACTTTCATTACGGGCATCAACAATATGCTGGCGAATATAGTTCGGGTTGGGATATGAAAAAACGTAATAGAAAAGCTTGTGAAATTTTTCCCGGTCAGATTTTGACAGGTCCCCCCGCGTGCGTTTGTGAAGTCATACGCAATCAAAGAAACAATCTACTGCTTTTTCTCCTTCTGGAACTCCAGCGCCGCTCTCACAAATTCGCGGAACAGCGGATGCGGAGTGAGCGCGCGCGAACGAAGCTCCGGGTGAAACTGCCCCGCAACAAACCAGCGGTGATTCTGCAGCTCGATGATTTCCACAAGCGAATTGTCCGGCGAAAGCCCGCTCAGCAGCATTCCGTTCTCGGTCAGTTTCTTGCGGAATTTGTTGTTCACTTCGTAGCGGTGGCGGTGACGCTCGTAGATTAGTTCTTTTTTATACGCCTGATACGTTTTCGTTCCTTTTTGCAGAACGCACGGATAGGCGCCGAGGCGCATTGTCCCTCCCATGTTCTTCACGCCGCGTTGGTCAATCATCAGATCAATCACGTTGAACTTCGACTTGTGGAATTCCGTACTGTTCGCGCCTTTCATCTCGCAGACATCGCGCGCAAATTCGATGATCGCGCATTGCAGCCCCAAACAAATTCCGAAGAACGGAATATTGTTTTCCCGCACATAACGGATTGCTTTGATTTTCCCCTCGACGCCGCGCTCACCGAAACCGCCGGGCACAAGCATGCCGTACACATCTTTCAAATGCTCAGCAACATTGTTGTCGGTGATATCTTCGGCGCGGATCCATTTCAAATCAACGCCGGCATCGTTGAAGGCACCGGCATGAATGAACGATTCGGTAATGCTTTTGTACGCGTCTTTCAGATCGGTATATTTTCCCACAACGCCGATGGTAACCCGGCCGCTCGGGTTCTTCACGCGATGAACGAATCTCGTCCACTGCCGCAAATCCGGTTTCCCATTTTGGATGTTCAACTTTTCGGTGACGATGCTGTCGAGGCCCTCTTTTTCAAACATCAAAGGAATTTCATAGATCGTGTCCACGTCGCGCCCTTCGATCACATCTTCGGTCGCAACGTTGCAGAAGAGTGCGATCTTCTCCCGCATTTCTTTCGACAGGCGTTTCTCAGTACGGCAGATGAGAATGTCCGGCTGCAAACCGATTTCAAGAAGCGTCTTCACGCTGTGCTGTGTCGGTTTTGTTTTCAACTCGCCCGCGGATTTAATGAACGGAACGAGCGTAACGTGAATGTTCAACGCATTGCGTCTGCCGACTTTCAACGTGAGCTGACGAATCGCTTCCAAGAACGGTAAGCTTTCAATGTCGCCGACCGTTCCGCCGACTTCGGTGATGATGACATCGTACTTTCCGCTTGAGCCGAGGGCGGCGATGCGGCGCTTAATTTCATCGGTGATGTGAGGAATGACCTGCACCGTTGCGCCTAAATAATCGCCGCGGCGCTCTTTAGAAATCACTTCGTAATAAATTTGTCCGGTCGTGGCATTGTTCTGCCGCGTCGTGCTCACATCGAGAAAGCGCTCGTAATGACCGAGGTCGAGATCGGTTTCAGCACCGTCATCCGTGACGTACACTTCACCGTGCTGGAACGGGTTCATCGTGCCGGGATCAACATTGATGTAGGGATCAAATTTTTGAATCGTCACGCGCAGTCCGCGGGACTTTAACAACAATCCCAACGATGCCGCAGCAATTCCTTTACCGAGCGACGAGACAACGCCGCCGGTAACAAAAATATATTTCACGTGTGATTGTGGCAAGGAAACTCCTGTGTTAAAAGATTGTTCTCGCAAATATAAACTTGTGAATTCTTGTTCTGAAAAACTTTTCCGGGAATTGTTGGAATAGCGAAATCAATTGAAAATCCCATCTTCCACCTTCCATTATTCCAATGTCTTTACCTTCTCCCTCACTCTCTCCAAATCCTCCGGCGTATCAACCGCAACCGAATCGAACTCTGTCACTGCTACCTTGATGTGAAAACCGTTCTCAAGAATACGAAGCTGTTCTAACTTCTCGGACCGTTCGAGCATTGTTGGCTCGAACGAAGAAAATTTCTTTAGAAACTCTGTGCGATACACATAAATTCCAAAATGTTTGTAGAAAGTGACGTTATCCACCCAGTTTACTCCATGCTTTTCATCGCGCACATAGGGAATCGGTGAACGGCTGAAATAAAGTGCATAGTTGTTTTTATCGAACACCACTTTGACAATGTTAGGATTAAAAACATCTTCTCCCTCAACAATTCTTTTCACCGCTGTGCTGACAACAGCACCGGCATCATCAAGCAGAATGGAAATTGTCTGATCAATCATGCGCGGCTCGATCAGCGGCTCGTCGCCTTGAATATTGACAATGATGTCGGCAGAAATTGATTGCGCGGCATACGCAATGCGGTCGCTGCCGCTTCGAATTGTTGTCGGAGTCATCACCACATTCCCGCCGAAGCGCTTCACTGCTGATTCAATGCGCCCGTCATCCGTTGCAACAATAACATCGGTCAGCAGCAGCGATTGTTTTGCGCGCTCGTACACATGCTGTACCATCGGCTTGCCGCAAATGTCGGCGAGGGATTTTGCCGGAAGGCGGGTTGATGCGTAGCGGGATGGAATAATGCCGACTATTTTTAAGCTATGAGCCATTAACGGTTAGTTCTTAGCTTTTTGAGAAATGAATTCAACATTTTTTAAATTTTATTTATTTGGAAATCAAGCTTGTTATAATTTTCTGAAGTGATATAATCCAGATCGCGGGCAAGAAGTAAGTGATATTCCACTTCACTTGCCGATCCGGCCGCTATTTGAAGGAAATGTGCAAATTCGGCTTCGGTGTGTCTCCCGCAACCCTCCGCGATATTTGCTGGAACCGACCTGGCTGCTCGCCTCAGTTGACCTGTGAGTCCATACATCTCCGACTTGGGAAAAGATTGGGTAACCCGATAGATGCTCAAAGTCATCGCATGCGCTTTTTCCCAAACTAAAATTTCTTTAACATTTCTCATCTTATCTGCTAACGTCTAATAGCTAACAGCTAATACCTGCTTAACCTATTACCTTCGGTACTTTGAAAAACTCCTCCGTCTTCGCCGGCGCGTTTTTCAGTGCTTCTTCCGTCGGGATTGACGGTTTCACTTTATCCGCTCGAAAAATATTCTGCAGTTCAATCACGTGTGAGAGCGGCTCAACGTTCGATGTATCAAGCTCATTCAGTTTCTCGACATATTTCAAAATGTCGTTCAGTTGATGAGTGAACTTTTCCTTTTCCTGTTCGGAAAATTCCAGCCGCGCTAAATCCGAAATATGCTCAACATCTTTTATTGTAACCGACATACGTTCCTCCTACTCAATATCTTCACGGTAATTCCGCACAATAATATCGCGGACACGGTTCATCAGCGCAATTTCATCTTCACGCGTTTTTATATTTGTTGTTTCAATTGGCTTTTCTACAACAAGCTCGATCGGCGATGGACGAATATCAATTGAATGTTTCGGTAAAATTTTGAAGCTGCCGTTGATTGCAATCGGCACAATCGGCACGCCGGATTTCGCCGCAAGCGTAAACGCGCCGCGTTTGAACGAAAGCAGCTTGCCGTCGCGCGTGCGTGTTCCTTCGGCGAACAAAATCACTGAGCCGCCCGATTGAATATCGTTCGCTGCACGTTCCAAACTCTTCATCGCTTCGCTTCCTTTCGAGCGGTCTACCATAATATGATGGCCCCATCGCAGCGACCATCCAAAAATTGGAATGTACGATAATTCTTTCTTAAACATAATTCTCACGCGTGGAAATGTTGCCAGGACAGCCGGAATGTCGAACATGCTTGCATGATTGGTGACATAAATATAACTTCTCGACTGATCAAGCGGCTCTCCGCGCACGCGAATTTCAATGCCGCACACGCGCATGATGATCTGCGCCCATTTCTTTCCGGAATAAAAATATAATTTTCCATTTTTTTCAAACACAACGCTGACCAAGGCAAGCGAAGAATAAAAAAATCCTGTAGCAATGACAACAAAAATACGAAGCAATGTTGCAAGTGTATGAATCACAGCTTCTCCGCAACATGAATTCGTTTCTCGATTGACGGATGGCTGTAAAACAAAAATTCAACGAGCGGATGCGGCGCTGTATCCGCTAAATTCATTTCAGCAAGTTTCTTCATTGTCGAAATGAACGCTTCTTTTTTTCCGGTGCGTTGAATCGCATACCGGTCTGCCTGAAATTCATATTTCCGTGAAAGCATGTTCGATAACGGCGACGTGACAAGCGAATAAATGCCGAGCCACAATGTCAGCAGCGGCAGCGCGGCAAGCTGCGCCGGCGACGAAAAGCCGAACCAGTTGAGCGACATCGAATACAAGAACGATGTCGCGTAGAGTCCGATAAAAATACTCAAGGTGCCGACGAGAATTCCTTTGCGTATGTGGCCGTGAACATAATGTCCCAACTCATGCGCGAACACTGTTTCGATCTCGTCGTTGGAAAAATGCTGCATCAGCGTGTCGCCGAGGATGATCCGTTTCGACTTGCCAATGCCGGTAAATCCGGCATTGGCTTTTTTCGTAGTCTTGCTCAGATTGAATGTGAAAATTCCTTTAACATTCATTTTAGTCTCACTGCACAGCGCAAGAATTTTTTCCTTCAGTTCCCCTTCTTCAAGCGGGATAACTTTATAGAACAGAGGCATAATGACAATCGGCGCAATCTTTGAAAGAAGAACGGAGAACATAAACATGACAATCGCCACCGGAAGCCACCACTGCGCTTGGTATTCCCGAAGGAAGAAGTAGAACACCAACAGCAGCGGCATGGCAATCGGAATGCTGACGAGCAATGCTTTCACATGTTCCCACAGCCATTGCCGCAGTGTTTGATTCGACAGTTGATACTTGTGTTCAAGAATGAACCCGGAATAAAATCCGAGCGGGAATGAAACAATACCGGTAATGAGACCGAGCGCCGCCGCAAAGATGAGCAAAGCGATATACGGCGATGTTGCCATTGAAAAAGAAAATCGTTCCAGCCGTGTCGAATATCCTGAGAGAAGAACGAAAAGAATAACTGCAAACGAAAGGATGGTTTCAACAAGCGATACTGCTAGCTTGGTTTTGTTGTAGCGTTTTGCCTCGGGGAGAGGGGCAACTTGAGGAGACGCTCCCTCTTGCCCTTCATCAGTAAACTGAATAAGGCGCTCTTCACTAATCGGAACGGTTACGACATCAAACAATCTCATGAATGACAACAAAGAGAGGTTGGCGTTCTGTGGTTTTTCTATAATACAAAAAGAGGGGAAGAAAAACAAGGTTGGGCAGCGGCCGAACGATGACATCTCTTAAAGAGATGTCATCGTTTTCGAGCAAATGTCACCACATAAAACTTCTCGAACATTTTCGATCGAATGGCTGATTTGAGAATGTGAAACCCTTCGTCAAGAAAAAAGCCAGTGATCATCTCATATCCTGAATCTTCTGAAAAGACAATGACAACAACGCCTTCATTGTTCAAATGTTGAAGTGATTCGCGGGCAAACCGCTTCACAACAGAAAACGATTCGCCGGCATTGAATGCTTCCTCGAAATCGCTCCGCGGTTGCCTCGGGAAAAACGGAATGTTGAAAGCGATGACATCGAACAGTTCTCCATTAAGATTTGAAAAGAGATCAGAACACCGAAGTTCAATCTGGACTGAATTCCGCGATGCGTTGCGCTGCGCCAACTCAACCGCAGTACGATTCACATCGCATGAAGTCACTTTCGCTCCTTGTCGTGCGGCAGCGATTCCGACTACGCCGGTTCCTGTTCCCATATCGAGAAAAGATTTTCCCCGAAGCGGAATTTTTTCAAGAGAGGTAATCAAGATACCGGTACTGAAAAACAATGCCGGATGAAACACCGACGGATGCGTTTGTATTTCGCATCCGCGAAAAACAATCTTCTCCGGTCGCCGTATGCGCCGCAAAACATACGGGCGGTAAAAAAGATTCAGCGCAACGCGGAAAAGTTTTCGTATTGAGCGAGACGCCGTCATGTATATTTCGTAACGAAAAATCAATTGATGGATTGCCGGAAATTTTAATATCGCCAATCCGTTTATCCATCAATACAATAATCCTGTTTTCTTTGCGGCTTGGTGTCTTCGTGGCGAACTCATTACATTCCTTCTACCTCCGGCTGGCGGTACCTGAACAGTCGCTGCAATAATTGAATTTCGTACGGGAACCGGTACATCTTCAGAACATAACGCCACACGCCGACAATTTTCAACGCCGTCCGTTGAAATCGTTTTAACTTGATGTCGGAATTTGTAGG
>JAGWND010000277.1 GCA_028873075.1 Bacteroidota bacterium | reverse complement strand
ATAATAGATCCTCCTCGCAGAAGAAAGCTGCAAATCTAATGAACTTTCAACCAATCACAACTTAAACAGGAAAAAGAACACCATCACACCAATGAGCACAAAAAGAATGTACGACTGCACGCGCCCGGTTTGAATTTTTCGCAACATCAAGCCGAAGAATCCTGCAAGATATGCGGTAAGATTCACCGTACCATCAACAACTTTATTATCAAAACCGCCGACACCGGCATGAAGTAAGAAAAAAGTACCGCCGGCGACGATCAAAGCGATAATGCCTTTTCCGACTGCCGCGCCCATTCCCGCTCCGTGCCATGCCGCACTCCCTGCCGCCCATCCTACATATACTGAAAGAAGCGCCGCAAAGAAAAGATATACTACTGCTTCGCGCTTTCCTTCCATGCCTTTGGCTTGATCTTCGACTTCCCAATTTCTTTTCACACCAAGCGTCAGCGCCAATGTCCATCGCGCTGTGCCATTCACAATTCCATCCACGAAAGTATTATCGAACCACGCAAGCAGACGCGAAAATCCAATAGTGCCTGCAACAGCCGTTGCGTGATACAACTCGTCAAAGTACCATTTGTTCAAAAGAAACTTATGAACCGGAGCGAGCGCAGAAGCAAATGCGTCAGCACTGATCTTCTTCCAATAGTACGTCAGGAATGCAAAGAGAATTCCGAGCGATGCAACGGTGAGTGAAAGATACATCGCCGTTGTATGCTCATGGTGTATTGTTTCCTCAAAAACTTCCGGCGATGCAGCGGCAAGATTTGCAGGAACAACTGTTGCCGGACGCTCAATGGCATGATAGAACCAGCCATTCTCCGGCGCCAAAGGATTGAAACTATAAAACACGAAGAATGACAACGACGCAAGCACAATGAGTGGAATAATCATCGGCTTCGGCGATTCATGCAGATGTTCAAGACGCGACGGATCTTTGTGCTCGCCGAGAAATGCAAGAATAACAAGTCGGAACATATAGAACGCCGTCAATGCAGCAGCGCCGAAACCAAGAATCGGGATCAATGAGTGTCCGGTCAAATCGCTGAACGCCAGCGTTCCGGCAAGAATCTGATCTTTGCTGAGAAAACCGGAAGTAAACGGAACGCCTGAAATCGCGAGCGTGAACATCACAAATGTCCAGAATGTTACGGGCATTTTCTTTCTCAATCCGCCCATGTTCCGAATATCCTGCGCGTCAGTGTGATGATCGTTTTGATGATGAAGTGCATTGTGCATCGCATAAATCACGGAACCGGAACCGAGAAACAATCCTGCTTTGAACGCGGCGTGAGTAGCAAGATGGAAAAACCCTGCAGTGTACGCGCCGACACCGAGTCCCATCACCATATATCCAAGCTGGCTTACGGTCGAATACGCCAGCACTTTTTTAATATCATTTTGCGCAAGGGCGATTGTCGCTGCCATGAATGCCGTGACCGCTCCGATATACGCAATGAACGTCAGCGCGTCGGCAGTCAACATTGGAAAAACGCGGGCAACGAGATAGACACCGGCAGCGACCATTGTGGCGGCATGAATCAATGCGCTCACCGGCGTCGGACCTTCCATCGCATCAGGCAGCCACACATGCAAAGGAAATTGCGCCGACTTTCCAATCGCTCCGCAGAAAATTAAAATTCCGGCAGCGGTCATCCACGCATCGCTTTGAAATGGAATTTGTCCGGCAGCTATCGCAGAAAAAATTCCATCAAACGTCAGCGTGTGAAAATTCGCCCACACAATCATAATACCGATGAACATACCAAGGTCGCCGACACGATTAACGATGAACGCTTTCTTCCCGGCATCCGCGGCTGATTTCTTTTCATACCAATGTCCGATAAGAAGATACGAACTGATACCAACGAGCTCCCAGAACACATAGATCAGCCAGAAATTATTGGCAAGGACGATGCCGAGCATTGAGAAAGAAAAAAAGCTGAGGTACGCATAGTAACGGGAATAGCGGATGTCATCGTGCATGTACACGGTTGAAAACACATGGACGAGAAAGCTGATGAGCGTAACAACGACGAGCATCACTGCCGTTACGTTGTCAATCATAATTCCGATATCAAGTTTCAACGGAATAAGCGTGTGAAAATCTACCCATGTAAAGGTGAAGCTGGGAACAACATTGTTGAAATAATTCAGCTTTGTAAAAAGAATCACCAGCGAAGAGAGAAGTCCGACACCGAGAACCGAAGTGCCGACAAGATCGCCCTGCCGCTGCAATCGTTTGCCAAAGAAAATAATCACGACAAAACTGAGCAGAGGCAGCAGCAGCACTGCCAGGGAAAGTTGAAGGAGAAATTCTTGTGTCATATCTGTTAATCTTTCAGCGTATCCACTTCATCAACATTCACGGTATTAAACTGTTGATAGATATTCAGCACGATGGCAAGCGCAACAGCCGCTTCGCATGCCGCAAGAATGATGACAAAAATTGCAGCCATTTGTCCGTCGAGATGCATGCCGCCGAAACGGGCAAAGGCAATAAAATTGATGTTTGCGGAATTCAAAATCAATTCAATGCCCATCAATACCATGATTGCATTACGGCGCGCCATTACGGCAAAAAGTCCGAACGAGAAAAGAATCGCGCTGGCGATCAGGTAGTGTGTTAAAGTAACTTGCATATCAGTTTCGAGTTTTGAGTTTCAAGTTTTGAGTTTCAGGATTCTAGATTCAGATGATTCAAGCCGCGAAACACAAATCTCGAACCTCGTGAATCGTCAATCATTTCTTTCTCTCTCTTCGCGCAATCATCGCCGCGCCTAACATCGCAACGAGCAACACAACCGATGCGACTTCAAACGGAAGGACATAATTTGTAATCAATGCTTCGCCGATGTGCGGCGCCGTGGTTTTTACCGCCGATGCATCTGCACCGGGCACAACGAACCAGTCCGTCAGTGTGAAAACGCCGCAGAGTGTACCGGCAATAACCGCCGTAATGATTGATGCCGGCAGGACGTGAATGCTTCCCGCTTTAATTTGCACATCCACGATCTTGTTCGTCAGCATCACGCCGAATAAAATCAACACCAAAATTCCGCCGACGTAAACAAGAATCTGTGTTACTGCAAGAAAGTCGGCGTTGAGCAGAACATACAATCCTGCAACAGCAAAGAGTGTAAACATCAGAGCAAACGCGGAGTGGACAATGTTGCGTGAGAAAACAACAACACCACCTGAAAAAACGGCTAACAAAGCGAAAAAGTAGAAGAGATAATCTGTGAGGTGTAACGTGGTATCAGGAGTCATGATGTGCTCGAAAAACGAAAATCATTGTTGTTGAGATCCTTCATTCGAAGCCGAGGCCGTGCCGCCCGGCGGATCGATTTTTGCGGGAGCCGGCGGCGGCGTTTGCGGCGCCGCTGACTGGGAAGCAGTTGCTCCTTGTGCTGGCGGCGCCTGCTGCGCCATCTTCGTCTTCGCTTCAGCAGCAGCTTTTGCCGCAGCGGCGGCGGCGGCTTTCTTTGCTGCGGCTTCTTCTTCCATTTTCTTCGCCTTTGCCC
>JAGWND010000037.1 GCA_028873075.1 Bacteroidota bacterium | reverse complement strand
TCAGCGACTTCAACAGCAACCGTTTTTCTTCGTTACGCAATTCTAAAAACTCAGGAAATGCCTTGAAGTTAGCTCTCTCACTTCAACCGACAGCTCTTCAGTTCGGCCCGACGAATGCCGGCTTTGTGAAATTTTCCGCGCTAGAACGTTACCTTGATCAAAATTTTTCTCCTGTTGACCGGATTAACAATGTGGAGTTTGCCCGTCAGTGGGGAATTGACAGTACAGTTGTCCTTCAACTATCATCCGAAGAAATACGTGAGGCAAATCTTTCATACTCGCCGGTAGCACCTCTTACCGTTAGCGGCGAGTTGGGGACAATCGAGCGCGGAGCACAATTCTCATCTCGGCGGAGAAGCGCTTCGGCTGTCTTTTCCCTAACGGGATCTTCGGCCCGCGGCTCAGATAAAAATCAAGATTCATCAATCTCGCTTCCATCGTTCAATTATTCATTCACAGATATTTCAAGCGAAGATAAAACGCAACGGACAAACGGGGACTGGATCCAGCAGAATGGCGGGGCGAGTTATTCAATCGGATTGTTCGTTCCTTCGGTTCAACTTCAAGCTGAGAAAAGAGAGATAGGCACACAAAAAGCGGATTCTGTAAACGATGCGAGCTTTGCGTACACTTCAGTCGCCCCTAAGCTATCCGTGATCGATTTTTGGGGAATGGATGCTTCCGCCGGTTTTGAAACGCGCAACGACGATGCCGCGCTTCATGGCGCTCTTCGTCGTCAAGCCAATTCCATTACTCAAAGCTATTCGTGGCTTTTGCATGAAATACAAAATTTTTCCTCGAGCGTGAACGTGACGGTGCACGACAAAGTATTTCAACAAGAATTTGCGCAACTGTCGCCGGATATACACACGCTTCTCGTCCGCTCTCAGGCCCGGTATTCTCCTTTTCGCCGCGCTGCGGATGCCGATGTTCTGTACGAAGTTTCGCGCGAGCGTTCCGCAAAGCTCCAGCGGGTTTTCTACAAAGTGCCGAAAGGAGAAGGACAGTACATCTGGACCGACGGCAATCACAACGGAATCGTTGATTACACAGATGAGAACGATTTTCAGCTCAGCAGGTATGACGGCGAATATAACGTTACCACCGTGCCGACCGAGCAGCTTTTTCCGATCGTTGATATAAAATCATCACTGCGTTTGCAACTGACGCCGTCCCGATTTTTCCGTGGAGAGAATTCCTGGATTGAACAAACAGCTTCGGCTCTTTCAACGGAAACGCTCATTCGTATCGAAGAGCAAAGCTCCGACCCCGACACGAAGCAATTGTATCTTCTCAATGTGAAACACTTCCTCAACGACCACACCACCATCCTCGGTGCGCAGATATTTCAACAGGACATGTATGTGTTTCAAAACCGCCGCGAGTTTTCGGTTCGGTTCAGATTTTTGCAGCGCCGCGGGTTGGGGCAATACGCTTCAGGTGTGGAGCGCAGCTACAACAGGGAACGCTCGGCAAGGATCCGTGTACAGTTGACAAAGGAAATTTCCGATCAGGTTGAGCTTGTCAATAAGCAGGATAATGTTGCTTCGGCGGTGAGCGAGCGTGCAAGGGAGATTGCAGGAAATTTACTGTCGTCGGATTTGTCATACCGTCCCGAACAAAACCTTGAAGTAGGATTTACATTACAAACGTCAAGCTCGGAAGATTTTTCTCCGTTAACTCCCGTCACCGCAAGTTTCAACAGCCAGGGAATTCGAACGGTTTTTTCGTTTGAAGGAGCGGGGCAAGCGCGGATAGACTTTTCGAGAGAAGAAATCATGTTGGAAAACTCTCCGCCGTTGCAGCTTGTTCCGTACGAGCTTACAGACGGGCGTGATGTCGGAAAAACTTTTTTGTGGGGTGTCTCGTTCGATTACCGCATTACCGGCAACATACAGTCATCGTTGCAATACACAGGCAGAACATCGAAAAACGGTGCAATAATTCATACCGGAAGAGCGGAAGTGCGGGCGTTTTTCTAATTTTTTCTCAATCGTGCCCTTGCTAATGAAATACCTGTTTTGTATATTAATGACGCCTCAGTTAAGTCCCGCCTCAAGCGGGACTTTTTTTTAGGGATAGAAAATGCAGTCGGAATTGGTTCAAAAAATAGAACAGCTCGTGTTGCCGTTTGCCGAGGCGGTCGGCGGGTTTCTTGTGAATGTCAATATCCGCGGAGAGCACGGGAGCAAAGTTATAGAAATTTTTGCAGACACTGACGATGGCATAACTGTTGACCAATGCGCGGAACTGAGCAGGCGAGTTTCTGTTGCACTTGATAACGAAGACATTATTGCAGGACGCTACCGCCTCGAGGTGTCGTCTCCCGGCTTGGATCATCCGCTGAAATTAGTCCGGCAATACAAGAAAAACGTCGGCAGGCAGTTGAAAGTAACAGCACAGAGTAACGGCACCACTTCTGTCAACACCGGTGTGTTGGAAAAAGCAGACGAGGCGAACATTGTCTTGAAAACTCCTGAGGGCGTTGAAGCAAGTTTTCCGCTCAGCAGCATTGTGAGTGCAACTGTTATTCCTAACTTGAGAAGGTAAATTTTTGACTTTGTTTGAGGTTATGAGAAAAATCAGAATGTCATTCCCGAATGTTTTTGTTGGGAATCCATGCACGCAAAAAACGGATTCCCGCCTTCGCGGAAATAACGTTTTTCCCTTTCCGGTTGTCAAAAAAAACATTTTTTGCGTGACTACAGTTATTGTGTACTTTGGAGGCTTCAATGAATTTTGAAATTGTCGAATCGTTTTCTTCCCTCATGCGGGAGAAGGGAATTGACAAGGATATCCTTGCCGGCATTGTCGAAGATATTTTCGGCATGATGGTACGGAAGAAATACGGCGCAAATGCGAAGTTCGACGTTGTGTTCAATGTGGATAAAGGCGATATCGAAATCTATCTTCAAAAAGAAGTTGTTGAAACTGTCGTTGACCCTGTCATCCAAATTGATCCGGCTACCGCGCGAAAAAAATCGGGAGAAGCGCTCGATGTCGGGGAAGAATATGTCGAAGTTGTAGACCTGCAAGAGTTCGGACGCCGGCTCGTAACGACGGCAAAACAAAATCTAAACCAGCGCATCAAAGAAATAGAGAAGGAGCTCATCTACAATGAATACAGCGGCACATTAGACGAGATCATTGTCGGCGAAGTATACCAGATCCGCAAAGGCGATATTCTCATCATTCATAACAAGAATGAGTTGGTCCTGCCGAAGAGCGAACAAATTCAAAAGGAGCGCTACAAAAAGGGGGACACAATTCGTGCCGTCATTAAAGAGGTTCGGAAAAATACCGGCAACCCGACCGTCATTGTTTCCCGCACAGACACAAAATTTCTCGCGCGGTTGTTTGAAATTGAAATTCCTGAAATCTATGACGGTATCATTGAAATTAAGGGCATTGCCCGCGAGCCCGGCGAGCGCGCAAAGGTTGCCGTTGAATCGCACGACGACCGCATTGATGCCGTCGGCGCCTGCGTCGGCATGAAGGGTGTCCGCATCCACGCCATCGTGCGCGAGCTGAACAATGAAAACATTGACGTCATCAATTACTCGGAGGACCCGGTTGTCTACATCACGCGCGCGCTTTCTCCGGCGAAGCTGAAAAAAATTGATCTCGATCTCGAAGGGAAAAAAGCAACGATTCTTGTTGCGGAAGATCAAGTTTCGCTCGCCATCGGGAAAGGGGGGCAAAACGTCCGTCTCGCGGGCAAGCTTACCGGTTTCGATCTTCAGTTAGAAAAGGAAGGACCGGAATATGACATCGAGCTTGTCGAGTTCAAAGATGAGCTCGGTGAAGAGGTGTACAACAAGTTTATTGAAAACGGTTACGATACGGCGCAGCAAGTGATTGAGGAAGAAATAACAGCCCTGGTTCAAAAGCTCGACATGGAAGAAGAGAAGCTGCGGGAAATTGTAGAGATGATCAAGAAGGAATTTGAAGAAGCGGAAATCGAAGACGAAGGAGAAGAAAAGGAGCAAGAAGAAGAACCTGTTGTCGAGGAGACTTCCGTGAAAAAAAATACCGCTAAGCGAAAGACCGATGCTGAAATCCCGGCAGAGGCAGAAGCTTCTTCGGGCAAATCCCGCAAGGGGAAAGCAAAAGCCGTAGCCCAGGAAGCTGCTGAGAGCGAAATCGAAAATAATAGTACGTTGGAAAGTACCGGCGCTGCGGAAAAAAATTCTGAGACAGAGTAACAATGGCAGAAAATTCCGAGAAAAAAATAAAAATCTTCAATCTTGCCAAAGAGCTCAATTTAGCAAGTGATACGATCATCGAGTTCTTGACAAGAAAGGGTTACAAGGTGAAGGGGGTGATGGCAACGGTTGATGCCGACATGATGCAAGAGATCATGACGCATTTCAAAAAAGACAAGGTTGTTGCCGACCGCCATCACCGGAAGATCGCCGAACTCAAAGAATCGCGGCTGTCCAAAGCACCCCAAGTGGAGAAAGCCCTCCCCGGGAAAAAAGCTGCCGAACCGAAGAAAAAAGAGGGCGAAGCAGAGCTTAAGGGAAAGCTTCCCCAAAAGAAAACTGCCGTAGAAGCCCCCGCTCCTCCGAAAGAAACGGTGCCGCCTGTTGAAGAAGAGACAGCTCCAGCCGTTGCCGCTGCTCCCTCAACCTTAACAGCGGTTTCTGAAACTGCTGTTGCCGAACCCGCGGCTCCTCTTCAAGCAGAAACTGCGCGTGCCGTTCCAACTGAAAAAGGAATGCCCGCTGCAACGCCGTCGGAGGGGAAAGCAGCGCCGCTTCAAGCGAAAACTCAGCGGGAGGAGGAGGGCAGAGCAAAATCGAAGGCAGCACCAGGGGCGCCAGCAGGTACAAGGGGAAAGAGGCAGAAAGGAAAGAAAGAACAGGAATACATTTCCCCGCTTGACCGGCAGATTGCAGAAGGGAAAAAGAAGGGCCTGACGATCAAAGGTAAAATAGAGCTGGCGGAGGCGCAGACAGTTCCCGAAAAAGAAGGGGGGGCGCGTCTTCCGGCTGAAGCAGAGGAACAAAAGAGAAAAAAGAAAAAGAAGAGAAAAGTCAAAGAAGAAAAAGCCTCTGAAATTCATGAGCCGGAAGTTGAAGGAGTCGTCAAGAAGAAGAAAAAGAAAAAACGCGTCCGTGTTCACGAAGTAGACGTCGAGCAGGTTGATGAAGCGATCCGGCGGACGCTTTCGGAAATGGATGAAAGCGGAATAAGTCTCCGTTCCGCCGCCCGCCGCAAAAGAAAACGCCAGCGAGAAGAGGAGCAGGCAAGGATTCTTGAAGAGCAAGAATTAGAACAAGGAAAACTCCGTGTCACGGAATATGTTACCGTCGGCGAGCTCGCAAATTTGATGGGTGTTTCCGTGTCGGATGTGATAGCAAAATGTATCGGGCTCGGGTTGATGGTGTCCATCAATCAACGGCTCGACAAAGACAATATCACACTCCTGGCCGATGAATTCGGATTTCAAGTTGAATTTCATGAAGAGTTCACCGTTGACGCGCTTGAAGACGTTCCCGATGCGGAAGAAACGCTCCGCCCGCGGGCTCCTGTCGTTACAATTATGGGACATGTTGACCATGGAAAAACTTCGCTGCTCGATTACATTCGCCGTACCAATGTTGTTGCCGGCGAAGCAGGCGGAATTACGCAGCACATCGGCGCGTATGAAGTAACGCTCGAAAACAGAAAGAACATTACGTTTCTCGATACGCCGGGGCACGAAGCGTTCACGGCGATGCGTGCACGCGGTGCACAGCTCACGGATATTGTTGTCCTCGTTGTTGCCGCGGAAGACAACGTTATGCCGCAAACGCTCGAGGCGATCAGCCACGCCCGTGCGGCGAATGTTCCTATCATTATCGCTATCAATAAAGTTGACAAGCCCGAAGCAAATCCGGACCGCATTCGCCAGCAGCTTGCCGATAAAGGCGTGCTTGTTGAAGAGTGGGGAGGGAAATATCAGTCCGTCGAAGTGTCTGCCCGGACCGGAAAGAACGCAGAGCTTCTGCTCGAAAAAATTTTGCTCGAAGCGGAAATTCTCGAATTGAAAGCAAACCCGAACCGTCATGCGCGGGGCGCTGTTGTCGAAGCACAATTGGACAAAGGGAAGGGAATTTTAGGGACCATCCTGATCCAAAAAGGAACGTTGCGCATCGGCGATTCATTCATCGGTGGAATCTACAACGGGAAAGTGAAAGCCATGTTCGACGAGCGCGGGAATCGTGTGGAAGCGGCGGGCCCTTCAACGCCGGTGCAGCTTCTCGGATTTGACGGAATTCCTCAGGCAGGCGATCAGTTTGTCGTGTTGGATTCTGAGCGTGTCGCGCGCGAGATCAGTTTGAAACGGCAGCAGCTGAAACGCGAGCAGGATTTCCGGCAGATTCATTTTATTACGCTCGACGATATTTCAAAACAAATCCAGGCAGGACAGCAAGTACGCGAGTTGTCGCTTGTTGTGAAAGGCGACGTTGACGGTTCTGTGGAAGCGCTGTCAGATTCTCTGATGAAGCTTTCAACAGACGAGGTGAAGGTCAATGTCATTCACAAAGGCGTCGGTGCCATTTCAGAAACCGACGTGCTACTTGCGGCGGCATCGAGCGCGATCATCATCGGCTTCAACGTTCGCCCCAATCTTAACGCGCGGCGTTTGGCTGAGAAAGAAAGCGTCGATATCAGGATCCACAACATTATCTATAATGCAATAGACGAAGTCCGCGATGCGCTTGAAGGGCTTCTCGCGCCGACCGTCACGGAAGAAGTGACAGCAACGGTCGAAGTGCGCGAAATCTTCAAGGTGCCGAAAGTCGGTACGGTTGCCGGCTGCTATGTAACGGACGGAACCTTCGCACGCAACAATAAAATCCGCCTCGTCCGCGACGGCGTCGCAGTGTTCGAGGGGACGATTGCCTCGCTGAAACGCTTCAAAGAAGATGCCCGCGAAGTGGAACAGGGCTTCGAGTGCGGTGTAAGCCTCGAGAATTTCAATGACATTAAAGTCGGCGACGTGATTGAGGCGTTCAAGATCGTCGAAACAAAACGCACGCTGTGATCAGCGGGATGATGTCAGCCGGCGAAAAAACGCTGTCAGGCATGCACGTGAAAGGTAAAAGAGATGTCAATTCGGACGGAGCGTGTCGCATCGGTTATTCGGCACGAATTAGGAACGATGATCAGCCGCGAGTACAGCGGCGGCGAGTTTGGATTTAGTACGGTAACCGAAGTGCGCGTAACGGCGGATCTAAAATTAGCAAAAGTGTACATCAGCGTGTTGGGAAATGTTCATCAGCGGGAAATGACCATGACGCGGCTCGCGGCGGAAAAGCCTCACATTCGCGCCATGCTCGCATCGCATTTGAACATGCGCTTCACCCCAGATTTGCTTTTCTACAGCGACACAACGATGGATACCGTTGAAAATTTAGAGCGCTTGATCAAAAAAATTCATGACGACGACAACCATAAAGCCGGACAATCTTAATCGTTCCGGTTCTTTCAGCACCATTTCCCATTCCGGACGGATTGCTCAAACAGATTCGGTTGAAAGCCTCGCCGCTGCCGGGCGGGAAGAGGGAAATGTCCTGCTGATAGATAAACCGCTCGGCTGGACTTCGTTCGATGTCGTCAACCGGGTTCGCAAGGCTTTTCAGGTGAAAAAAGCGGGACATGCCGGAACGCTCGACCCGAAGGCAACAGGCCTGCTGATCGTCTGTACCGGGAAAAAAACAAAAACGATCGATGAGTACGCCGGGCTTGAGAAAGAATATGAAGGCGTGATGGAACTTGGAGCAACAACTCCCAGTTTTGACTCTGAAACGGAAGTCAAAGAGCGAAAAGACTTTTCTGCGATCACCGGAGAACAGGTAACACGTGTGTTGCAGTCGTTCATCGGCAGGCAATTGCAAGTTCCGCCGATGTATTCGGCAGTGAAGCACAACGGCAAACCGCTTTACAAATTTGCACGAAAAGGAAGAATAATAGAGCGGGCGCCGCGTGCGATTGTCATCAGCGAAATTGAGGTGCAAGCGGTACGGTTGCCGTTCGTTCATTTTCGCATTGTTTGCTCTAAAGGAACGTATATTCGGGCGCTTGCTGATGATTGCGGCAAGAAACTCGGCTGCGGTGCTTACCTGAAACAATTGCGGCGCACCCGCATAGGAGATTTCCACGTCGCCGATGCAATACAAATTGTTCCGAAGGAGTCCCTTAGACAAGATGTAGTGTTATGAAGGTCGTCACTTCAATCGCCGATATCCAGCACAATAAAAACTCCGTCATTTCGGTCGGAACGTTCGACGGTGTCCATCGTGCACATCAGAAAATTATCGGAGAAGTTGTTTCTCGTGCAAAAGTGCGGAGCGGACGCAGCGTCATTGTAACGTTCGAACCGCACCCGAAAGAAGTGCTCGCGGCTCATCACGCCTCTTCGAACGGAAGCCGTGCAGCGCACCCTCCGGAAATTCTGACGACGCTTCAAGAAAAGCTCGCGCTGTTTGAGCCGTTGGAAGTCGATGCTGCTGTCGTCATCGCCTTCACATATGAATTTTCGCGCAAGTCGTTCCGCGATTTTTATACGGAGTATATTATCAACCGTATCGGCGCGAGCGAAGTGATTGAAGGATACGATCATTCTTTCGGACGGGACCGGGAGGCGGGCTTGAAAGAGCTGCTGGAGCTCGGCACAGAGTTTCATTTTTCCGTCGTTGCAGAACAGCCATTCAAGATTGACAATGAAATTGTCGGCAGTTCACGCATCCGGTCGTTGCTGCTCGAAGGAAAAATTCGGGAGGCGAACAAGCTGCTCGGGAGAAATTACAGTTTCAGCGGAACGGTTGTTCGCGGCGACATGCGCGGGCGAACACTCGGCTTCCCGACGGCGAATATCCACGTGCATCATCCGCGCAAGCTGGTTCCTCGCAACGGTATTTATGCCGTCCGCGTTCTCGTCGGCTCATCGCAGCATTTCGGCTTGATGAATGTCGGCGTGCTGCCGACGTTCTTTGATTCTCATCCGAGGAAGATTGAAGCGTACATTTATGACTTCGATGAAGATATTTATGAGCAGCCGATCTCCGTCGAATGTCTTGATTGGATCCGCGACGAGCAAAAGTTTCCGACGGTTGACGCATTGATCGCACAAATGAACGACGACAAAAGAAATGGAATGAAAATCATTAAGAGCATAACATAAATTTCAACTAAAGGAGCAAGTATGTCGATTCCGAAAACAGAAAAAACGGCACTCATCACGAAATACGGGAAGTCTGCAAACGATTCCGGAGCGCCGGAAGTGCAAATCGCGATTCTGACGGCGAGCATCAATGCGCTGTCGCCGCATTTTGATGTTCATAAGAAAGACCACCATTCTCGGCTTGGTCTGCTGAAAATGGTCGGCAAGCGGCGACGCCTGCTCGATTATTTGATGAACAAAGACATCGAGCGCTACCGCAGGATTATCAAAGAGCTCGATATTCGAAAATAAGAAGAAAGTGATAAAACAATGGTAGTCAAAAAAGAAATTCAAATCGGTAACAACACCCTCTCCTTTGAGGTGGGCCGTTTTGCAAAACAGGCAGACGGCGCGGTGATGGCACGCTATGCAGATACGATGGTGCTCGCAACTGTTGTTGCAGCAAAAGAGCCCGCTGAAGGAACGGATTATTTTCCGCTTCAGGTGGAGTATCGGGAAAAAATGTCAGCCGCAGGAAAAATTCCCGGAGGCTTTTTGAAAAGAGAAGGGAGGCCGACCGATAAAGAAGTGCTTTCTGCACGGCTTATAGATCGCCCGATTCGACCTATGTTCCCCTCGTGGTACTATAACGAGATGCAGATTATCGTCAATGTTTTTTCTTCCGATCAGCAAAACGATGCCGACGTGCTCGGTGCGTGCGCCGCATCCGCTGCGATCATGGTTTCCGATGTGCCGTTCGATGGACCGATTGCCGAAGTCCGCGTCGGAAAAATCAACGGGCAGTTCGTCATCAATCCGACTTATCAGGAGCTTGAAACAAGCGACATGGATGTAACGGTTGCCGGCACCGACGACTCCATAGTGATGGTAGAAGGAGAATCGCGTGAAATTTCTGAAGCCGACATGCTCGCCGCTCTTAAATTCGGCCACGAAGCGATCAAAAAAATCTGCGCGCTTCAGAAAGAGCTTGCAGCGGAGACCGGCAAACAGAAACGGGAAATGAAAATACCCGAGGTCAATGCCGAGTTAGTTGCCGATGTCAAAACCCTTTCGGCTGAAAAAATGCGCACAACGGTCAATACGGTTCTTTCGAAAGAAGAACGATCGCAAGCGAACGAGACGATCGCCCAGGAGGCTCTCGCGGCGCTGAGTGAAGAATATCCTGAGCAGGAGCTCTCAATCAAAGAAGTGCTGCACGACATCGAGAAAGAAGAAATGCGCTCGATGATTTTACAAAAAAAGAAACGCCTCGACGGACGCGGCTTAACGGACGTTCGTCCCATCTCGTGCGAAATCGGCGTTTTGCCGAGAACGCACGGCTCGGCATTGTTCACGCGCGGCGAGACGCAATCGCTGACGACCGTGACGCTTGGAACGAAACTTGATGAGCAGATTCTCGACGGTTTGCTTCCTGAGACCGCTCGACGTTTCATGCTGCATTACAATTTTCCGCCGTTCAGTGTCGGTGAAATAAAACGACTCGGCACAAGCCGGCGAGAGGTCGGCCACGGCAATCTTGCCGAGCGCGCGTTGAAAAATCTCATTCCCGGGGAAAAAGAATTCCCGTACACTATTCGCGTCGTTTCCGACATTCTCGAATCGAACGGCTCGTCCTCGATGGCGACCGTATGCGCGGGCTCGCTTGCGCTGTTCGACGCGGGCGTTCTGCTCGCAAAACCGGTTGCCGGCATTGCAATGGGCTTGGTGAAAGAAGGCAATCAAGTCGAAGTGCTAAGCGATATTCTCGGCAACGAGGATCATTTAGGCGACATGGATTTCAAAGTTGCCGGTACGCGCGACGGCATCACTGCGTTTCAAATGGACATCAAGATCAAGGGCATTTCGACCGAGATTATGGAGCGCGCGCTTGCCCAGGCAAAAGAGGGACGGATGCATATTCTTTCTGCCATGGAATCTGCCATCACTTCACCGCGAACCGACCTGAGCCCTTACGCGCCGCGGTTGACATCATTCAAAATACCTGTTGATATGATCGGCGCCGTCATCGGCCCAGGCGGGAAAACGATTCGCGGAATCGTCAGCTCGTCCGGTGCTGAAATCAACATCGAAGACGACGGTACTGTTGTTGTCGCTGCCACTTCAAAAGAAGCGAGCGACCAGGCGGTGAACGCGGTGAAAAAAATTGCTGAGGTTCCGGAGGTGGGCAAAACGTACACTGCTACCGTGAAAAAAATCATGGACTTTGGCGCTTTCGTTGAAATTCTTCCGGGAAGAGAAGGTCTTGTCCACGTTTCCCAGCTCGACACGAAGCGCGTTGAAAAAGTTTCGGACTTTGTGAAGGTGGGCGATGTGCTTGAAGTGAAGCTTGTCGAGATAGACGACAGGGGGAGGCTGAATCTTAGCCGCAAGGCTCTTTTTGTTGGCGACAGCAAGAAAAAGCAAGAAACGCCGGCGCATTAAAATAAGTCAGGATGTCAGACGGCGTTTTCCAGCTTCTGACATCTCTGTCTATAATCCTGCTAATGTCAGACAGCTTGAAAGCGCTGTCAGACATCGACTTCCATGGACAAAATAATTACCGGAAACAAACCGCTGCGCGGTGAAATCACGGTCCCCGGCGACAAATCAATTTCTCACCGGGCGGTGATGATCGGTTCGTTAGCGCGAGGAGAGACAGCGATCGAAGGCTTTCTCGAAGCGGCTGATCCGCTCAGCACGCTTCATTGCATTGAAGCGCTCGGCGTCGAAACACGGCGCAGCGAAAATGTCTGCACAATTTTCGGAAAAGGAATACGCGGCTATCGCGCTCCGTCGCGCGCGCTCGACGCAGGAAATTCCGGAACGACGATGCGGCTGCTTTCGGGAATTCTTGTCGGACAGAGTTTTGAAAGCGAGATCACCGGCGATGCATATCTGCGCCGCCGTCCGATGAAACGCATCATCGAGCCGCTGAAACTCATGGGGGGCAACATCTCGGGCACAAAAGAATTTACAGCTCCGCTGAAAGTGCTCCCTTCCAAGCAGCTTCGAGGAATTGAATATGAGATGCCTGTTCCGAGTGCGCAGGTTAAATCCGCTGTTTTGCTCGCGGGGTTGTTTGCGGAGGGGGAGACGCATGTCGTCGAATCTCACCAATCGCGCGATCATACCGAGCGGATGTTAGGACTGCCTGTTTCTAAGAAGAACGGTAAAAAAAATATTTCTGTCAGCGGGGGTAAAGAATTGCAAGCGCGGAATTTTTACATCCCCGGCGATCCATCGTCTGCGGCATTTTTTGTCGTGGCGGCTCTCATCACCCCGCATTCAGATGTCGTGATCAAGAATATTGGGGTGAACCCAACGCGCGTCGGATTCCTGCACCTGCTTCAGGAGATGGGGGGAAGGATTAGTATTGAAAATCAACGAGAAGTTGGAGGCGAACCGATTGGAGACATCCACGTTCGGAATTCTTCTCTCATATCCAACTGCATCCTTGCGGGCGAAATCATACCCACTATCATTGATGAGATCCCGGTTCTTTCCGTTGCCGCTGCCTTTGCGAACGGTTCGTTTGAAGTGAAAGGTGCCCGCGAGTTGCGCTATAAAGAATGTGACCGCATCTCCGCCGTTTGCCGCAACCTTTCCCTCGCAGGTATTGACGTGGAAGAACACGATGACGGATTTGCTTTTGAAGCGAAAAATTTTTTACTTTCATCTTCGAGAAAGCCTTCGATAAGATTTCAAAGTTTTAACGATCACCGAATCGCAATGGCGTTCGGAGTGGCAGGCGCTGCGATGAAGGGAACTTCAATGGTAGAGAACGCGGAATGTGTTGATATTTCCTATCCGTCTTTTTGGACAACTCTCCAATCATTAACCAACTAAAGAGGTTTTACCGTGGCAAGTGTTCGCTTGGAAAATATTCGCAAGGTCTACGATGGAGGGGTTGTAGCTGTCAGCGATGTCAACGTTGACATCAACGATAAAGAATTCGTCGTGCTCGTCGGCCCTTCGGGCTGCGGGAAAACGACGACACTTCGGATGATTGCCGGCCTCGAAGAAATTTCGAGCGGAACGATTTCGATCAACGGTGCCGTTGTGAACGACGTTGCGCCGAAAGACCGGGACATCGCTATGGTGTTCCAGAATTATGCGCTTTACCCTCACATGACGGTATACGAGAATATGGCTTTCGGCTTGAAGCTGCGCAAATTTCCGAAAACCGAAATAGCACAGCGTGTTCAGGAAGCGGCGCAAATATTGAATATCGAGGAGTTTCTCGGGCGCAAACCGAAGGCGCTTTCCGGCGGCCAGCGCCAGCGCGTGGCATTGGGCAGAGCAATTGTTCGCAAACCGAAAGTATTCTTGTTCGATGAACCGCTGAGCAATCTCGACGCTAAGCTTCGCGTGCAAATGCGGACGGAAATTTCAAAGCTGCACCAGCGACTCGGTGCCACGATGATTTATGTCACGCACGACCAAACAGAAGCCATGACGATGGGGGACAGAATTGTAGTGATGAAGGACGGGATTGTTCAGCAAATTAATACTCCTCTCAATCTTTATCACAACCCCGCCAACAAATTTGTTGCAGGTTTCATAGGAAGCCCGGCAATGAATTTTATGAACGGCACAATCGCCAACGGCAAAGGACTGGAATTTATTGAAAAGGGAGCTCGTGTTCGCCTGAAAATAGGAAAAAGCGATGGGACACGATTGAAACCGTACATCGGGAAGGACGTGTGGCTCGGAGTTCGCCCCGAGCATATTTTTGATAAACGTGCGGCAAAAAGTCGGTCTTTCGCTTATGCAAAAGCAAAAATTGATGTCGTTGAGCCGATGGGAAATGAAATCTATGTCTATTTCACGACGGGGAGCAACGTGCAGTATGTCGCAAGAATCTCTGCTACAGAAGAGCCTGAAGCCGGACGCGACCTCGAATTCGCGTTCGATATGTCGCAAGCACACTTCTTCGATAAAGAAACCGAGAATGTGATCTGACTACCCAAGCTGCATAAAACTTCATTCGCGCGAAAACAGGAATCCGTTCCCCCCTCGGTTTTGGCAGTGAGATTCCCGACAAAACAACGGGGAATGACATATCGTGATGCGTAACTACTGCTACAATTCTATGATTTGATGTTGGAAACGATCAATCGCCAACTCCCCGGAAAGCCACTTCACAAAATCGGGCCCGTATTTATTCAGGAAGTACGTAACGCTCAGTACGCGCTCCTGAAAGTTGTCGTTGGGGCGAAGGACAAGTGCTGCCCTTTGAACTTGACGCACTGAAACTTCCTGCCGTTGCAACTGTGCCTTGAGCGTTTTATCCTTTAAGACATTGAGATACGAATCAATCTTTGCAAGTGTTGAATCCACAGAGCCTGCAAGCGTGGCATCGATCTGTTGAATCCCGAAACGCGCCTCCTGAATCGTATCATGTACGGTTTTCGAAATGGAGCGGAAGAGCTCGTCAACTTTTACGTCTGAACCTTGTTCAGAGACTCTCATCAGTACCGGTTCAAGTCCGGAAAAAATCTGCTCGATTTCTATTTGATATTTTTCAAGCACGTTTTTTGTTTTCTCTTCCAAAATCGTTGCGCTTGCTCTCGGGTAGATGACCGGCATGGGGAGGTCGAAGAAATCATACACCGGCTTCAATTGGGCAAAATATGCGATTTCCGAGGGTCCCGCAACATATGCTAATGTCGGCAGCAACGTATCCTGGCAAATCGGACGCAGCACGACATTCGGGCTGAAAAGTTCCGGCGATTGTTCAACAAGCGTGTTGATTTCTTCTTTGGAAATAAATCGCCGCGTGCCTTTCAGGCTAAAATCATTTTCACGCGGCTCAATGTGAAACCTTCCTTCCTTGTGAAACATAAACAAATTCAGCGGCTTCGATTTGATTTGCGCATGATAATGTTCCTCAAGCTCGGCGCTCTTGTCGATCACGCGCCGGCTGATTTTTGTAATTGAAGAAATTTCTTTTTGGAAAACCGGCTTGAGAAGTTGTTTGAATTCCGGATGCATCGGATTGAGAAAGACAATGCCTGAATCTTCAACGTAACGATTCATCAAGCCGAGAAATGCTTTTGAAAATGTTGTTCCGCTTTTGTAATGAGCTTTCATCTCAGACACCAAACCGGGTTTGAATTCCGTTTCTTGGAGGTTCCCCTCTAGGGCTGCGAGAGTGAGGTCAATAAATTGATCGAAGATGATGTTTCCTACAGCGCCGAGATTACGTTCAGGAAGCTTCCCCTCAGGGAGATACTCGATCTTCGCGATCTGGTTTGTCGAAGAGATTATAAAGGTGTGATTCACTTCTTCAAAATCATGATCCTCGCCTTCGACCCAAAAAACAGGAACAAAGTTGAACTCCGGATACTCCGCTGTTAATTTTTCTGCCAGCCGGATTGCCGTAATGGTCTTGTAGAGTGTGTAGAGGGGACCGGTAAACAGTCCGAGTTGTTGTCCTGTAACGATCGCAACGGTATTTTCATTGCCAAGCAAATCAATATTTGCAAGCGTTTTAATTCCGCAGTGAATCTCTTTGTTTTGTTCGGTCAACACACGGACGAGAGTCGAGCGATCAACTCGACGAGACGCGATCTCCGCTATTGCTTTTTTCCACGACCTCCGATCATGAAAATCTAGTGAGTAAAATTGTTGTACCTTCTCAAAGTGAGAAAGATAATCAACGTAGAGCCGTGTTATATCGCTGTCAAATGCCTGTAGAGTATCGAAAGGAATAAATTTCATAGACTAAGTTGTTGTAAAATGTATTTAGAAATATACATGCTGGAGAAGAGAGATGCAAACTTCGGTATCGTTTGATTTTTCCAGCCACTTATGATATATTTCATAAAAGAATTTCTGAGGTTCGCATTGAAGTTCAAGGACAAAGTAGTCTTCATCACGGGAGGGACGGGGGAGCTTGGCGCGAGCGTGGTACGAAAGTTCCTTTCAGAAGGAGCGCTCGTTGTTGCAAGCTATATTTCGGAAATTGAAAAGGAAAAGTTTGCATACGCTGTCCTGAAAAAGTTTTCTGGCGTCGAACTTTTCAAAGCAAATTTTATAAACGAAAATGAAGTTGAAGCAGCTTTTTCTTTTTTGAAAGAACGATTCGGCAAGCTTGATGTATTATGCAACTTAGTCGGCGGCTATATGGAGAAGATTCCATTGACGGATTTGTCGGAAAAAAGTTGGGATGTTATGATGGATCTCAACCTGAAGAGCTGCTTTTTTTCTATGAAGCACGGACTGCGGATAATGAACGAGCGAAAAGAAGGGCGCATCATTAACGTCTCGGCAATGGCGGGCATCATGCCCGATGCGGGAAGAGGAGCATACGGAGTTTCAAAAGGAGCCGTTGTTCTTCTTACCAAAATTGCTGCTGCCGAAGTAAAAGCCGATCCGAAAAGCCGCATCACTGTCAATGCAATTGCACCGAGTATTCTCACGACGAAATCGAACGAAGGATGGGCGAGTGCAGAAGAGATGGCTTCATGGGTTACGCTTGAGCAAGCAGCAGAGACGATTGCGTATCTTGCTTCGGAAGAAGCGTCTGCGATCAACGGACAAGTGATTGGTGTGTACGGTAGAAAATAACGCTTACAGTCATTTTCATGAGAACGCGATGACATTATCGGAAAAAGTAACCACAGATATGAAAGTTGCAATGAAAGCCGGCAACAAAGAACGGCTCGAAACCCTCCGAATGCTGCGGGCGCAAATCCTTGAGTTTGAAAAGCGCGGGCTTGACAGAAAGATGAATGAAGAAGACGAGCTTTCAATCTTAATGACTGCGGTTAAAAGAAGGAAAGAAGCTATCGAAATGTACGAAAAAGCAAGCCGCAACGATCTGGTTCAAAAGGAATCAAAAGAGTTGGAAATAATTTCCGAATATTTGCCGAAACAAGTCAGTCAAGAGGAGGCAACCGCAATTATTGAAAAAATTATTGCAAGCACCGGCGCCGCATCCGTGAAGGACCTGGGCAAAGTAATGCCGTTAGCTGTGAAAGAATTAAAAGGGAAGATCGATAATAAAACGATCAGTGAAATCGTAAAATCAAAATTATCATGAGCTCGATCGACATCATCCTGCTTATCGTGTTGGGTGTGTTTGCTTTCTCCGGATGGCGGAAAGGATTTTTGAGAAAAGTTATCTCTCTCGCTGCACTTGTCTTGGCAATTTTTCTCGCAACGAAATACGGGGCGTTTGCCGGAAGGACGATGCTGAAACCTTTCGGGCTTTCAGGCGGCGCAGCAACTGTCGCGGGTTATCTTTTGATCATAGCTGTTGTAATGCTGATTCAAGCAATTCTTTACCGGATGTTTGTCAAGAAACTGGCAGAGGGTGTATGGAACAAAATTGCAGGAGCGGCGCTCGGAGTATTGGAGGCTGCTTTGCTTCTCAGCGTCTTGTTTATTTTTCTCGGCACATATCTTCGTTATCCGTCCGAAGAAACGCGGCAGCATTCGCTTTTTTATGCCCCAATCAAAGGATTTGCACCCCTTGTCATGGATAGTTTTACGACGTTTGTGCCTGAAGCAGAAGATATGTACCATGACGCACTTCAGCCGGCAGAAAAGGCGAAAAAGAAGCTGGGGAAATAATTTTTGTCTGCCGTATGATTGAATATCGTCTTGCTGCCGAAAAATTAGATTTCGCGAAAATAATTTATCGTTTGCAATCATATGCCTCATCTGAGCTTGGCAGGTCTGCAGCGGAAGAAATAACCCCCTCCGCAGATATTCACTCCATTTCACAGGAACTCAACCGAGTCACCGAGATGAAAAGCATCCTCGAGGGAGAAGATGCTTTTTTTATTGACGGATTGAAAAATATCCGTGAAGCGTTGCAACGCTCGCGTGTCGAGAACAATATCCTCACCGCAATTGAATTGCGACACAGTGCTTCTACACTGAAAGCCTCGCAGAACATCAAAGCGTTCATCGGGAAAAGGCGGGATACCTGTCCCGAGCTTCACCTGCTTGCCGAAAAGTTAGCGGCGGATAAAGTCCTTGAATATAACATTCTCCTTGCTGTTGATGAAAAAGGTACCGTCCGCGACAGTGCGAGCAGCGAGTTGAAAATGATCCGCGGCGATATTGTAAAGATGCAGGATCTGCTTCGCTCACAGCTTGAACGCATTCTCCAGCGGGTTTCAGAACAGGGAGCAGCACAGGAAGAAATCATCACCACGCGCGATGGAAGAATGGTGATTCCGGTAAAGGTAGAACAGAAACAAAAGGTGCCCGGCTTTATTCACTCATCTTCAGCGACCGGCTTGACGGTATTCATTGAGCCGGCTGAAACACTCTTGCTCAACAACGAAATTCAGGAACTGCATTTCAGGGAACAGCGAGAAGTTGAAAAGATATTAAAAGTTCTGACCGCTCAGGTGAAGGAATTGTCGGAATCGCTGTTAGCAGCTCTGGATATTTTATCAGTCATAGATTTAGTTTATGGGAAAGCACGATATTCTATTGAAATTAAAGGAAATACGCCGTTTCTCAAAGAAACCGGTTCGGTAGCAATCGTCGAAGCCCGACATCCGGTTCTGCTTTTACGACACAAGCCAGAGTTGGTCGTTCCACTCACACTTACAATCGGAGAACGTTTCAATACACTCTTGATTACAGGACCAAATGCAGGCGGAAAAAGCGTAGCAATGAAGACGGTTGGCATTCTTGTATTGATGGTACAATGCGGCATACATATTCCGGCGTCAGCGGAATCGGAATTTCCGATCTTCACCAAGCTCTTCGTTGACATCGGCGATTCACAATCCATTGAAAACGATCTTAGCACGTTCAGCTCACATGTCGTTCAATTGCGAGAAATTACTAACGCGGCAGATGAACACAGCGTGATCTTGTTGGACGAAATTGACGGCGGGACAGACCCGGCGGAAGGCGGAGCATTAGCTGCCGCAGTTTTGGCGTTCCTTTCCGCGAAGAAGGCGTGTACCATTGCAACATCACACCAATTATCCTTGAAAGCATTCGTTCATGAATCGCCTTTCATGGAAAACGGCGCAATGGAATTCGATCAAAAGTCATTGTTGCCGACGTACCAATTCCGTACAGGGGTGCCGGGGAGTAGTTATGCACTCGAAATCTCGCAACGATTCGGTTTGAATGAAACGATCGTTAACCTTGCACGAAATTTCGTTGGAGACCAACAAAATCGGCTTGAAAAGCTCGTTACTGAATTGGAATCCCGTTCACAACATCTCCAGAGTATACTTGATAAAGCCAATATCGAGAAATTAAAATACAATAATTTAGCAGAAGAGTATCAAACTAAAATAAAACAATTGAATAAAGAAGTTTCAGAAATTAAATCTCGCGCAGTAGAAGAAGCTAAACTGATCGTTTCCAAGGCAAACTCAATCATTGAAAATTCAGTGAGAGAAATTCGCAACAGACAAGCAGACTCAGAGAGTATACGTGAATCAAAAAATCATATTCGTAAACTGGAATCCGAGATTGAATTGCTCGTCCAGGAATTCAAACATACCGAGACAGAAACGAATACAGGCGAGATGCCTGCGCTTAAGAAAGGGAGCATCGTCAAGTTAAAGTCAGGCGGAGAAGTCGGCGAAGTAGTTCGTGAAGCTGAAGAGAATGGAATTGTCGTGGTTGCTTTCAACGCAATTAAAATGCAGGTCCCGATGAGCGAATTGATGCCTATCAATGCCGAGCAGAAAAAACTCTCGGCAAATATCAACAGCAGCTTGCAGAAAGGAATAAAGACAGAAATTGATTTAAGAGGAATGTATGGAGAGGAAGCTAT
>JAGWND010000276.1 GCA_028873075.1 Bacteroidota bacterium | reverse complement strand
TCTGCAGCAACGTATTCTCCCGGTTACGGCATGTTGGGAACTACGGTCGGTTTGATTCAGATGTTCTCTACGAAGATGGATGCGGCAGTGGGATTCGGTCCTATTCTTACAGGCTTGGCAGTCGCGTTCACCACGACATTGTACGGATTGTTTTTGGCAAATTTTATTTTCCAGCCTTTCTCCGACAAGATTGAGCGCCGTACGGAAATGGAAGTTCTGCTCAAAACAATGATCATGGATGGATTGTGTTTGATCAGCGAGAAGAAGCACCCGATCTACATTCAGGATAAGCTCGCAACGTACATTCGCCAAAGCAGAACACTCGGAGTGCCGAAGGTAGCCCAGCTTTCCGTTGAAGGAGCTTAATGCATGCGCTATATGGCCCACAAAGCTCAAGAGAAGACTTGGCAAGTTAGCTATATTGACTTGTTGACAGCAATGCTTGCAGCGTTCACGCTTCTCTTAGCGTTGTCCGTTCCGGATCAATCGAAATTAGACAGTTTAGCTTCCTCGGTATCCGATGCAGCGAAAAGGCAGCAGAATCTTGGAACGCTATCGAAAGATTTGCAGCAGGTCATTCAAAACAACAAGGCATTGCAAGGGCAGGTCAGTGTGGTGATGACGGATCAAGGCATCGAGTTACGCTTCGGAAGCAATCTTCTTTTTCCTCCGGGACAGGCGAAGCTGAGCCAGCAGGGGTACGATGCTATTTACAGCGTCGGCAGAATTTTGGGATATTTTGTGAAAGCTCGCGACGCATACATTGCTGTGGAAGGGCACACTGATGACACACCGGTGAAAGCGAATTCGGAATTCAAGTCCAACTGGGAGCTTTCCGCTTCGCGCGCGCTGGAAGTTCTCCATTACTTGCAAGACACAGTTCAGATTGAGAGCAAACGCCTCTCTGCCACAGGGTATGGCGACGCTCGCCCCCAAAATAAACAACGCGATCCTGTAACAGGACAATTTACAGAACTGGCACGCAACGACAACCGCCGCGTTGTTATACGCATATATTATTATCGTCAGATTTAACGTCAAAATGATCTTTCCAAAAAAACTAAACGAGGAAAGTATGAAATCACGCTTTACCCGCCAAACAACGGCGAGGCCTATGACAGGTTTTCTCATGGCGTTGGTATTTTTTCAGGCGTCGTTCTTTAACAGCAGCATGGAACTTGAAAAGAAAAAAATGGAAAGGGACCTTGAAGATCGAATTACGAGCGAGATTCAGCGTTACTTTCCTGATTTGAATTTTCTTGTCACTGCCGAGGTCACGTTGGTTGATCTTACGCCGGCAAAACCTAAAACGGACGAGCGCGATTTGATGCTGCCGGGCGTTTCCGGATTTCAGTCTCAACAAGACCAAACCGCCGCGTCACCGCAATACGGGATTGAATCGATCGTTATCAAAATGTTAATTGATAAGAACCGTAGTCAGGAAGACAAGGATTTACTGCAGAATATTGCATTCTACACGGGGAGATTAAACAAATCTCGCGGCGACCGAGTTGAGCTTCAGGAGATGTCCTTTCCTCCGAGTGCCCTTCAAGTACAGCGGGATCAATTAAAGTCTGAACAAGATAGACGAATTCAGGAGCTGGAAAAGCAAAATCAAGAAGCGCAGGATAAATCGAAACAAGAGGCAGCGCAACAGCAAGAAGCGTTTTGGAATCCGACAACACTTCTATTGCTCGGACTCGGGCTTCTTGTAATTCTTCTTATTGCCGCTCTTTTGCTGCGCGGCAGGGCACGTCAGCCGATAGAAGCCGTGCAATCAGCAAGCGAGCTTCCGCCGCAGGCTCCTTTGTTGAATGCCTCGGATGGCGCATCGCCGCAGCCTTCCCCCGAAGAATTACAGGAATTTACAAACGGTCTTGAAGTTGCAAAAATTCGTTCGACGTTGGTTGCAACATGCGCGGGCGAATCGGAGTTAACCGCTGGAGTCATTCGCGACATGGTAGCCGATCAATCTCAGAGGGAAAACCTTGTCGTTATCGTTTCGCAATTAGGCAGTAGTGTTTTACAAGTGATGCGCGATTATTTTTCCATCGAAGAAATAAAGCTGCTGCAGGAATACACAATGCAGAAACCGGACAAAAATGCCCTTGAAATAAAGGAAGCGCTCATGAATTTTCAGAACCTGCTCACCTTGAAGCGCTTCTCCAACGCAAGAGATTCAAAACAAAATCCGTTTGCGTTTCTCGAGCGACTTTCCGAACCTCAGCTCTATTTATTGATGAAAGATGAGCCTCCGGGGATCATTGCGATTATTCTATCACAGCTCACGACTCCGGTTGCTTCCTCAATGCTGAAGAGTCTGCCGTCAATGCAGCAAGGCGAAGTAGCACTCGAGCTTGGTAAACTGCGTCGTCTGACTTCCGACACATACGTTTCCGTTGCGAAACAGCTCGCAGCAAAAGCGGCAACAATTCCCGTCATCAATAACGTGCAGGTACAGGGGACCGACCTTCTTCTCGATATCTTTGATAATTTAGATGAGACAAGCGAAAATTCGATCGTTGAATTTATCAAAGTGGTAAATCTCGACCTCTACCGGGAAATTACAAGCCAGCGCGTTTCATTCAACGCTATTGCTCAACTTGATGATAGAATGCTGCGGCAACTGGTAAAAGACATTTCCGGGGACGAGATTTCGATTGCGTTGAAAAATGCACCGCAGGAAACAACCGAACGTATTTTGTCCGTTCTGCCTTCGAAAGCGAGACAAATTCTTGAAGATCGGATGACTTCAATGCGAACTGTTTCGCCCGATGATGAATTGAAGGCACGCAGACGAATTACCCGAATGATTCGCCAGTATATTAAGAGCGGCGTATCAACCTTGCCGGTAATGCATGAAGAAGGACCTGGAGAGACTGAAGAGACAGAGCAGCAAGCCTGATAATGCACAAATACTCTCTATAGAAAAGCATTCCGCTGTGCCGGTATGGCGGGATGCTTTTTCATTATCAGCACTGAATTATTTTCCTGCATTCCTTGTTATACCAGTGAGTATGTGCATTTCAGAACAGTTTATGACGTTTGATCCTCGATTCTCACCTGTACAACATCGAGAAGTTTTTCGCGATCAGAGAGCTTTTGTTCGAGCCAACCTCGGTATGCTGAAGATAAACGGGAAGGACGTCAACGATTTTCTTCAACGCATTTCAACGAACGATTTTTCTTCCTTTCCAGAGAATGAAATACGTCCGACACTGCTGCTGACGGAAAAGGGGAGGGTCATTGATCTTATTTATGTACTTCGACAAGACGAAAATGTCCTTGTGCTCACATCCGGAGGAGCTGAAGAAAAAGTCAAGCAATGGCTGAAGAGATTTATTGTTATGGACGATGTAGGCGTGGATCATGTAGTTTTTCCTCCTGAAATTTTCTTAGCATTTGCCGATGAAATTGCCGTCAATAACATTCCGCAACATCGAGTATCGGCATTTGGCTTATCGTTTTCCGTTTTCGCAGTTTATTCTAACGCAGACAAATTTATCTCTGAGATGGAATTGCACCACGCAGTCATGGTGTCGAATCATGCGTGGGAAACATTCAGAATTATGAACGGTATTCCGGAGTTCGGCAA
>JAGWND010000275.1 GCA_028873075.1 Bacteroidota bacterium | reverse complement strand
CGAGCAATACGGCGGTGTTGTGCCCGAGCTTGCATCTCGCGCGCACCAAAAGTTGATGATACCTGTTTTACGAGAAGCTATGCAGCGCGCCGAAATTCAGCCGAGCGAAATTTCCGCAGTTGCCGCGGCGTTTGGACCAGGGTTGATGGGGTCGCTTCTTGTCGGCGTGAATTTTGGAAAGGCGTTCGCCTACGGCTTAGGCATTCCGTTTATCGCCGTCAACCACATGGAAGCTCACATCTATTCGAATTTCATTGATGAACCCGCGCCGAATTTTCCGCTGCTCTGCCTCACTGTTTCCGGCGGGCACACACAATTGGTGCTGATGAGCGATGATTTCAATTATGAAATTCTCGGTGAGACGCGCGACGATGCTGCCGGCGAAGCATTCGATAAGGTCGCAAAAATGTTAGGACTTGGCTATCCCGGCGGCCCGAAAATAGACAAGTTGGCTAAAAATGGAAATTCGAGGGCGATTGATTTTCCGCGCTCATTTCTAAACGAGGATCGTTTTGCCTTCAGCTTCAGCGGGATCAAAACTTCGGTTTTGTATTATTTGCGCGAACATCATCTTCCCCAAAGGAGGTTTCAGCACGTTGCAGGGAGAAATTCTCTTGATCCGAAGGATCCTTCGGATGGAGTGCCGCTGAAACCGATTGGCGATGAGTTGATCGCGGACATTTGTGCGAGCTTTCAATCTGCGGTGATTGATGTGTTGGTGAGCAAAACAATTGATGCGGCGAAGTATTTTGGTGTGGAGGATATTGCCATTGCCGGCGGTGTTTCCGCAAATTCCGCGCTTCGTTCGGCGATAACGAACGCCGCGGCGGAAGTAGATTGTCGTCTCTTCATTCCTCAGCTTCACTATTGCACGGACAACGGTGCAATGATTGCTGAAGTCGGCTTTAGAAAGTTTTTACGCGGAAATTTTTCTCTTCTCAGCGTAAGCGCAGTTGCAAATGCAGATTTGCCGGTGAGTGAAAACGAACATTCCCTAAAGGAGTTTTCAGCCCGATGAATCGCATACAGAACAAACTCCTCGAGTTGAAAGAAAAGAATAAAAAAGCGCTGATTCCGTATATTACCCCTGAATTTCCGGTACGGGGAACGACGGTGCCGTTGATGACGGCGCTTGAAAAAGCAGGTGCTAGTATGATTGAGGTCGGTGTTCCTTTTTCCGATCCTATTGCCGATGGTCCGACAATTCAGACGTCGTCGTACACAGCAATTCAGAACGGCGTTACGTTGGACTTCATTTTTGAGCAGATCAAGATTGTACGGCAGCAAAGCGAGATTCCGCTTTTGCTTATGGGATATTTCAACACGTTTTATCATTACGGCGAGGAGCGCTTTCTCGATACTGCAGTGAAGTGCGGCGTTGACGGGATGATCATTCCCGATCTTTTGCCTGAGGAAAGCGAGGGCTTCAGGACAATATGTGCCCGGCACGGCATCAGCAATGTGTTTTTGATAGCGCCTACCTCGTCTGATAAACGCATCGGTTTTGTTGATTCCGTCTCAACCGATTTTTCTTACTGTGTTTCGGTGACAGGCGTTACCGGCGCGCGCAGTTCTTTCGGCAACGGCGAAGCGTTGGAAGGGTTTCTTCGGCGTGTGAAACGCAACTCGCACAAGCCTTTTGTGGTCGGATTCGGTGTTTCCAAGCCGGAACAGGTTGCAGCGCTTTCACATCATGCTGACGGAGTCGTGGTTGGTTCTGCATTGATTCAACAGATGGCGTCCTGTTCAACCGTAACGGATGCAGTTGAAGCGGCAAGGAATTTTTTTCGCTCATTAAAAGATTAATTACTCTACAACGTGTGCGGCCTTCTTAGAAGAAGGCCCGCACATTCTTACTGTTTATGGATGCGATTGAGAAATGGCGTGAGAAGATTGATACTGTTGACCGCAAGCTCGTAGAATTGTTAAACGAACGGGCTCGTTATGCGGATGAAATTGGAAAGATCAAGGAAAAGCTCGGGATGGAAGCATATTCTCCGCAGCGTGAGGAGGAAGTGTTGCACAATGTTTTGAATGCCAACGCAGGACCGCTGAACGGCGCCGCACTTCGACGCTTGTTCGAGCGCATCATTGATGAATCGCGCAAACTTGAACGTGAGGCAATGCTTGAGCGAAAGAAAAATTCTTCCAATCGCTAATACATTCATTCCCTCGTTCCGGTGGCTGTTCGGCAGCGTTGCCGTTATCCTTTTCCTTTTTTTTCTTTTTTTGGCCCCGAACAATTTTCAGGGAGGAAAGAAAGTTGTTCCGGTGTATCGAGGGGAGCCGTTCACTCATGTTGTTGACTCGCTCGATGTTCATGGCGTCATCTCGCGTCCATTTTTTTTCAGGCTTGCCGGTAAAATCATCGGAGCGTCGAGCAAAGTAAAAGCCGGAAGGTACGTTTTCGCCAGCGGGCTTTCGAACTGGAAGATCCTTCACGACATTATTGACGGAACATCTGTTATTAATCCGACCGTAACAGTGCGCGAAGGACTGCGCGCCATGCAAATTGCACGACTGCTTCACAATGAGATCGGCATTGACTCTGCGAAATTTATGGGCTATGTGGCGGACACCTCGCTGCTCGGTCTCCGGAATTGCGAAGCAATTTCATTGGAAGGGTTTCTCATGCCGGAGACATACGACTTTTACTGGCAGATGGACGAAAAGGCAATTGTCGAAGAGATGGTCGGTGAATTTCGAAAGTTCTATGTTGATTCACTGCAAATGCGGACAAAGAAATTACGGGTGACGATCAATGAAGTTGTAACGCTCGCTTCGATTGTGGAAGGAGAGACTGCACGGGAAAACGAGCGCCCGTTAATTGCAGGATTGTATTACAATCGCCTCCGCCGGAGAATGAAACTTGAAGCCGATCCGACGATTCAATATCTCATCAATGGTCCACGGAGAATTCACTATGACGATTTAAGAATTGAATCGCCCTACAATACGTATCGAAATTACGGGCTTCCGCCCGGACCGATTAACAATCCCGGACGTAAGTCAATACTTGCGGCGTTGTACCCGAAGAAAAACCCTTATCTCTATTTTGTTGCGGATGGCAACGGGGGACACCGCTTTGCAAGAACACTTGCAGAGCATATCAGAAATGTGTATGAATACCGCCATCAGCGGCGCTTGGAAGAAAAAGATAATTTTCAACCGCAAAGCCGCTAGACGTTGAGGCACACCTTTGGCGCCTCAAACTATGCCAGCCAAAATATTTTCTTTTTTCTCTTGACACGAAAAAAAAAAATCCGTACAATGTAAACGTTTACATAGCGAAAAATCCATATTTTCGCTTTTTTTGTTTCTGTGAATGTAAACGCTTACATTGCTGCCGATTCCGAAAGCAAAAAAAATTAATCTTTAGCAGGAGAATCGTACTGAATGAAGGTTACGATCAAAGAAGTTGCTGAGCATGCCAATGTTTCTATTGCTACTGTCTCAAGAGTTTTCAACAAAAGCGGGCCAGTGACCGACGAGACTCGCCATCGTGTGATGACGATTGCGCGCGACTTGCGTTACACGCCGAATGCCTCAGCACGAAGCTTGAGCACTAACAAAACCGATACGGTCGGATTATTGCTCC
>JAGWND010000274.1 GCA_028873075.1 Bacteroidota bacterium | reverse complement strand
TGGACAGCCTCACCGGCGTTTTCCGTATACCCGGTGATATTGAAGTAACGACGCAGGGCAGAACAACAACCACGCGCGAAAACATTCTCACCGCCGATACGACATACATTATTCCGTGCTCAGAAAAACCGGCGCTCGTCATTTTCGACAAAGGAAATAAAATTCTCAAAGAATTGCACTTCCAAAAATCTCTCGATGAATGGAAATATCAGGCACAGTTCGCAGAAAATCCGGTAGACCGTATTCGCGCGCTCGACGAGCTTTCCGGGTTGTCCGATTCCACCGATGTAATCCGGCTTGTCTGCAAAGCCGCGCAATCTGACCGGTTCTATGGAGTGCGATTAGAAGCTGTGGATGTGCTTCCCCGCTTTGAAACAAAGAATGAAGAAATTACGGGGATGATAAAAGGCGCGCTTCTTGCTGCGAGCAACGACAAAAATCAAAAAGTGAGGAGTGCTGCCGTAGCCCATCTCGGTGACTACAGAAGTGAGGATGTTCTTACGGAGCTTCATCATGCAATGGAAACGGATTCGAGTTACGGCGTTATCGCTTCGGCAATCCGCGCGTACGCTGAAGCGGATTCGGCGCATGCCGTACCGGTAATCTCGCCGTTCCTCAACACGCCGTCCTATCTTAACGTCGTTTCCAATGCCGCGTTCGAAGCGCTTGCGCCGTTCGATTCTTCATTGGCTGTAAGCCGGGCGCTCGAGCGCTTGCGCTACGGCGCAGACCCGCGCGAAAGATTTGCCGCGTTGAATATTCTTTCCCGGTACGGAAAAAATAATTCCGAAGTTCTCAAAGCCATCGCGTCTCTCCTCGACGACAGAACGCCGTTCATCCGCCGCGTTGCCATTCGCGTTTTAGGAAATTTAGGCGATGCAAGCGTTCTGCCCGCGTTGGAAAAAATGGCGTCGTACAAAGAAGACGACATGTTGGCAGAAGCGGCGCAGGCTTCCATTAAAAAGATCAAGCACAGAATGGAAAAAACCGGAACGGGGCATTCGGAATAAATATTCTCTGTCATACAGAACAAATTATGCCTCAGGGATGTCGGATTCTTGGATTGATGGAGTATTGGATTGTTCAGATAAAGCGAAGAATCCAATCACCCATAAATCCATTCATCCATTAAAGCGATGTCGGAAACAATTCACGTTCTCGGAATATCCGGAAGCCTTCGCAAAAGCTCATATAACACCGCGCTTCTTCGTGCGGCAGAAGAATTGTTGCCGCAAGGGGTGACGTGGGAGCTGTACGACCTTTCCCCGCTCCCCATTTACAACGCAGACGTCGAAGCGGCTGGCGCCCCCGAGTCGGTGCTGCATTTCAAATCGCGAATTGCCGCCGCCGATGCGCTGCTTATTGCAACGCCGGAGTATAATTATTCCGTTTCCGGCGCTCTTAAAAATGCCATTGACTGGGCGTCGCGTCCACCGCAAACAACACCGCTGAACGGAAAGCCGCTCGCGATCATGAGCGCCGGGGGAAGCATGGGAGGGTTACGCGCACAATATCATCTTCGCCAGATTGCCGTGTTCACAAATATGCTGCCGCTCAACAAACCGGAACTGATAGTGCAAGCTGCCCCGCAAAAATTCGATGCAAACGGAAAACTGGTTGATGAAGAAACCCGGCAGAGACTCCGTGAATTACTCGACGCGTTGAAGACATGGACGCTCCGCCTGAGAAATGGAATGAGGGTGTAGACACAGACTTTATGTCTGCGAGAGAGGCTGCTCAGCGTTTTATTCTTGTCTGTCAAAGAAAAAAAACAACCCGTTCTCCACTTTCATCCCGCTGTAAGCGGAACGGGAGAACGGGTTTAGTTTTCTTCGGAAAGTGTTTTCTTACCTCATCGGTACAACTGCCGTTTCCTCATCAACGATAACATTGATCGAGCCGTTGGAGAAGATTCTGGCGTTGATGAGATCAAAACGACCGGCTGTTTCTACATTGAGTCCGCGGATAACCGCTTGATCCGGAATTGCGCCTCCGTCTCCTTTCTTCAATATTTTCCGAATGTTCAATTCGGCAATATTGCAGAAGAAAATCGGAGCCGATTCCGGCGCTTTCCCGGCAATTTTCTGGAGAGCAGTGACACCTTCGGCATACACTCCTTCCCCGATTCTGACTCCGGGAATATCCGCTCGAATCTCTTCAGCATGAGTCACTCCTTTTTCGCTCATGTGAAGCTTCAACTTCTCGACTTGAGAAGTCGGCGTCACGACTGCCGTTTTCATAACATCACCTTCCTTAATTAGTTCTGAAGCTGCTTACAACAACCAACTATCTTGTTGCGGCTCACTTCATGTACAATAACAGTGGTGAGATGATAAACGTTTCGCTGGTGAAAAATTTTTCCATTAATTCTTTTTAAGATTTTTGCAGAAACAACTCGAATGCCTGATTGTGATGCTCTGCAAAAAACTTCACAACCTCGCCGACGATGATAATTCCCGGCGCGTCGCTGTTGACGAGTTCCGTTTTTTCCGCAATGGTTTCGAGTGTTCCTTCAACCATCAACTGCTCCGGTGTCGTTCCTCCGAAGATCACCGCGGCAGGAGTCTCCGGCGAGCGGCCGGACATTAAAAGTTTTTCAGAAATCTCCAGAAGTTTTTTTATTCCCATATACACCACTATAGTGCCAATCGCAGAAATCGCTCCCCAATCAACGCCGTTTTCTTTTTCAGAAATTTCACTCCCGGTAACGAACACAACGCTCGAAGCAACACCGCGATGCGTTAACGGGATACCGAGCGACGAGGGAATGCCGGTGCCGGCCGTAATGCCGGGAATGATTTCGACATCAACCCCTTCTTCCCGCAGCGCCTGCAGCTCTTCTCCGCCGCGCCCGAAGACGAAGGGGTCGCCCCCTTTCAAACGAAGAACATTTTTCCCTTCCCGCGCTCTTGCGATGAGAATCTTGTTGATTTCCTCTTGTTGAAAACCCCTTTGGGGAAGAGCATAATGACTGCCCGAACGCTTACCGACAAAAATTTTGTCGCAGTGAGCCGATGCAGAAGAAAGAAGCTCAGGACTGACAAGTGCGTCGTACGCAATGACGTCGGCAGATTGAATTGCGCGAAGCCCCTTCACGGAAATCAATTCTGGGTCGCCTGGTCCGGCGCCAACGAGTATAACTTTCCCGCACTTTTGCCCACTCGAAGCCGGTTCGAGGTTCGAGGTTTGAGATTCGAGGCTTTCCGTTTTCTCCGATTGAAAATATCCTTTCTTCTCCGCAAGGAGTCCTTTGGACAGTTCATCGTCAACAATTTTTTCCAACACTTCTTTTCGCTTCTCCGGTTCGCTGAATGCGGAATGAACGTACGGGCGAATCTCGCCGAGCCTGTCGAGCAGCTCCGGGTATCCTTTACCGAACTCCGCCGCGATCCTGTCGCGGATGATTTTCCCGAGCGTCGGACTTTTGCCGTTCGTGGAAACGGCAACTTTCAAATCGCCGTTCTGAAAAACTGAACCGAGATAAAAACTGCAGAGATCGGGAACATCAGCGACATTCACGGGAATGCGGTGCAGCGCCGCGTCTTCAAAAATTTCCCGATGAACGGCAGGATTGTTTGCCGCCGCGAAGACGAGCACAAAGCCTTCTGCATCGCCGCGGCGATACGCCCGT
>JAGWND010000273.1 GCA_028873075.1 Bacteroidota bacterium | reverse complement strand
CAGGACACGGGTTAGGATTGGCAATTGCAAAGGAAATTGTCGAACTGCACAAAGGAGAAATCGCCGCTGCAAGCACTGTCGGCACAGGAACAGTCTTTACCATCACTTTCCCTTCAGATCTCTCGTAACTGAATAAGGCTTTTTTCATCTTGTTTTCATCTGCGTTTCGTACGTTGATTTCGGCAATTCATTTTTTATTCTCAGCGAGGTTTACATGAAAAATTTAATCTTTGTTTGCTGCACATTCCTTCTGTTCTTGCCGGCATTTCTGCTCTCTCAGACTTCAGGATACAAAGTCACCGGCTCAATCGATATCGGCGGCGAAGGCTTCTGGGATTACACGGCAGTTGATGTTCCGATGCACAGATTGTATGTCTCCCACGGAACAAAAGTCCACGTCATTGATCTGGAGTCAGACAGCATCATTGGCGAAATACCGAACCTCAGCGGCGTTCACGGCATTGCGTTTGCTGATGAATTCGGAAAAGGCTTTATCAGCAACGGCAGGAGCGATACCGTTACCGTATTCGATCTGAAAAGCCTAAAGACGGTTGCAAATATTCATGTAACAGGAAAGAATCCCGATGCCATCGTGTACGATCCGTTCACCAAAAGAATTGTTACGATGAACGGCAGAAGCTCGAGCGCCACGGCAATCGACGCAAAGAGCGATACGGTGATCGGCACAATCGAGCTTGACGGCAAGCCGGAATTTTGCGTTTCAAACGACAACGGCTTGATGTATGTCAATCTCGAAAATAAAAGCGAGATTGAAGAATTCAATCCACAAACTTTGAAAACGATTAAGAGATGGTCCATTGCACCCGGTGAAAGTCCTTCAGGCTTGGCTTTCGACATCAAGCATAATATCTTGTTTGCTGGGTGCGATAATAAAATGATGGCAATTGTCAATGCAGAATCCGGCAAGGTGATTACGACCGTACCGATCGGCGGCAGAGTTGATGCTTGCGGATTCGATCCTGAAACTCATCTCGCGTTCAGCTCGAACGGTGAAGGAACATTGACCGTCATCAATGAAACCTCGCCCGCTGATTTCAAGGTCGTTGATAATATTGTCACGCAGAAAAGCTGCCGGACAATGGCGCTTGATCCTGTGACTCACAAAGTGTACGTCGTAGGAATGCTTGAAAGAGAAAACAGTTCAAAAAGCTTCGGAGTGTTGGTGCTGGAAAAGAAATGAAGTTTCTCAACACTCTTTTACATCCCGGTTTCATGATTAATTATTCATTTGCTTTTGTAACTTAGGAAATTCATCGAACGATTTTATCGAAGGAGGTTCTTATGAAAACATTAAAAGTTTTTTCTCTGCTTTCCGTTGCCGCAATACTTTTACCCACAGCAAGCACAACTATCCTTGCACAGGAAAAAAAGATCAGCGAGAAGGAACTCCCTGCCGCCGTGCTAAGTTCATTCCACAAAGCATACCCCAAAGCTGAAATTACAGGCGCCAGTACAGAAACCGAAAAAGGCAAGAAATATTTCGAGATTGAAAGCATGGACGGATCGGTACGAAGAGACCTTCTTTTTACATCCGCAGGCACGATCGCCGAGATTGAAGAAACAATTCCATCATCCGAATTGCCGGGAGGCGCGTTGCAGGCCATTGAGAAGAAAATCTCCGGCGCTAAAGTAAACCGCGCCGAAAAAGTAATAAGCGGCTCAAGAGTATCGTATGAACTTTCTGTCACCGGCACAAACGGGAAGTACGGTGTGATTCTTAATAAAGATGGAAAAATTATTAAGAGCAGAAAAATGAAAAGCAGCGAAGAGGAAGAGGACTAACCCTCATGATGGAACGCTGTGCCGGGACATGTTTTCGGCACAGCGGCTCTACTGCCTTCTGGCGGATAATGTTTCTTTTCAATATTTTAGTCTGACGTTTTAAAAAAACGCAGCGAAAAAAATTTCCTTGACCGGACTCCGAAAAATACTGTACCTTCTCGCGTGCTTCAGCACTGCTGCATGCGCTCAGTACAATTTGAATTATTTTATTGATAAAGCGTGGAGCAACTCTCCCGCCTTGAAAGACTACGGCAACTTAATGCGCATCAATACCCTGCAGAAGAATTTAGACGAAGCGCAAAATGCCGCTGTTCAGGTTTACCTTTCAAGCAATGTGCTGTTTCCGCCGTACTTCAATAACAACGGAGTTCCCCTCACACCGAATCCGAACCCAAGCGCCATTGGCTATGATGCAGCAGTGACAAACGGCGGTTTGTATTCGGCTCAAGTGAATTTCGAAAAAAATATTTTCAACGGCGGACTTCTCAATGCCCTGAGCGAGCAGAGATTAACAGAGGGAAAAATTTACGAACATCAATCGTATCAGGAAAAACATGACATTGAAAAACAGGTAACCGACCAGTACCTGAGCACGCTTCAGCAGCTTCTTCTCTACAACCTTTCCAAAGAGATTAAGAACAACTTACAGAATCAGCTGGCAATTACCGGCAACCTTGTGGCAAAAGGATACTCTAAAGCGCAGGATTATCTTTTGTTGAAAATAGAGGTAAAGTCGCAAGAGATCGAGATGAACCTGACGTGGCAGAATTACAAAAGCGGCATAGCTCGGCTTTATTTGCTGTGCGGGATACGGGACACACAAACGGTTCTTCTCGATTCGGTTGAATTAACGATGAGCGGGAAAAAATCCGGCTCGGATTTTCTCACCCAGTATTATCTTGACAGCCTGCATGCTGCCGCACAGCAGCAGGTCTTTGAAACAAAATATTTACCGCAGGTCAATCTGTTTTTCAACGGAGGGCTCAATGCGGTAGAACTCAACGGCATTGAACGAAAATTTGGGGTGAGCGCGGGATTGAATTTTTCCCTCCCGATCTTGGACGGCGGTCAGCAAAGCATCACCCGGCAGCAAACCTCCTTGGCCGAAGAGACGCTGTCGGAGTATAAAAATTACTTCGCAGGAAATATTTCTACACAAAGGAACGATGCGGAGAGCAGAATAGCTTCGCTAAAAAAGAATCTGGATGACCTGAAGGCTCAGATCGGCGATTACAAAAAAGTACTCGAGCTTTCGGAAAGCGAGCTTCAACGCGGCACGTTATCAATGGTAGAGTATCTGACAGTGCTTAAAAATTATGTTGACCTCCAAAAAAATACTATTACCGCAGGGATAAATTACCGGCTTGAGATAAGCAATTACAATTACTGGAATTGGTAGAATGAACTCTCGAGGATTCGTGCCGACAAAAATACTTCTCACTTTCCTTTTGCTTTCGCTGTCCGGATTTTTTTTCTCGTGCGGCGGCAATGAAGAGGAAACAAGCAAAGCGGGCGGCGGAACGCCGGTTCACATCACCCATCCGGTACTGATGGATTTGAACGATTATCTGACATTGAACGGCAATACGGTCTTCCTGAAGAAAGAAATTATCCGTGCGACGTTTGACGGCTTTATCGAAAAAGCTTTTAAAAATATCGGCGACGGGGTGAAGCCGGGAGACGTTTTGTTCCAATTGAAAACGAAGGAGCTTGCGGCAAGTGACAGTATCAATGTCAACCTCGGCAGGCAGCAATTCAAAGGAACGGTTGATTGCAAAGCAGGATCAACCGGAACGTTAACCGAGTTGGATTTTCACGAAGGCGATTATGTTACAGC
>JAGWND010000272.1 GCA_028873075.1 Bacteroidota bacterium | reverse complement strand
GAGACACGAGCCCCGAACCTTTTCAATCATGAATCATGAAACCTGAATCAATCGCCTTCCATTCTCCACTATAACCAAAGTGCAAAAGATAATGTTTCATTCTTCTCATTGATTCAGCGGAATTGGGCGCAGGTATTCCTGATACCATCCATCGTCGAGAACAACGCTCGGAACAGCCATAATGCGTCCGCCGAATCCCAAGTAGCGCCACGTGAACATTTGCGACGCCGTTGCATACAACGTGCGTAGCGCTTGTTGATTGATGGTCACGCCGTACCTCTTCGCCAAGCCGGCAACATACTGTGCAGCGATTTTTTGTTTCTTTTCTTCCAAAAGCTTTCCCCGGATCGCGCCTTTGTTTTGTTCAAACGCCGTGCCGGCCGTATCAATGAGCGTTCGTTTACCGAGCACTTTGAAAAGTGTCAATCCTTCTTTAATTCTCAACGGACCGATCAACTGCCCTGAGTCTGCCGTCGCGGCATAAAAACCAAGATCGCCGTGTTCTTTTGAAGGAAACCAACCCGATTCGCCGCCGTTTTCCGCCCATGCTTTCCGCTCCGAATATTTCCGCGCAAGCAGCGACATATCCTCACCGCTGAGAATGCGCTCGCGGATTTTCTGTGCAAGCGGAATGCTGTCAACGAGAATCTCACGGATGTTGACTTCAACATCCCCGCCGTAGAGCCGTGCGTTGTCTTTGTAATAACGCATCAGCTCTTCGTCGGAAACTTCCACCGTATCCGTAACGCGGCGAAACAAATCATGTGCGCGGCGATTGTCATACCACACACCGACGTCGTGCCGAACCTGCGGCGAGTACTGAATATTCTTCCGAAACGCTTCACGCGCAATCAATTCATTCTGCACCACCGTTTTAATGTTGTTGTTGAGAATCGCCTCGATCATCCTTCGGTTCAGGGAAGGAAAAACAATCTCGTTGTACTTCAGTCCTTCAATAATATCGCCGAACGTCATCGCCCCGCCTTCCTGAGCGGCAGGCGAATTTTCTGCCGTGATAAATTGCTCATCGAGACGATCATGGAAATTTTTTGCAAGCCGCTCCAGATCGCCGGGGCCGATCATGTAATAATTTTTGACTTTGTGCGCCGTGGAATCTTCATACAACAGTGCATAGACGCTGTCGGCAAGAAGAAGAAACAACCGGGGACTTGCTTCCGCTTTTTGTTTTCCAAGAATGGAAAAAAAAACGCGCTGCGCGATCGCATCTTCCTGACGATCGTGAATGATCCGCTGCACCGAAGCAATCTGATCGGGGAGCGATTGATCTGCGCATTTCGGATTCGTCCCCTTGCTCAGCACATGAAGGATAATCCATCCGTAATATGCATCTTCAAACGGCCGGGACAGTTGACCTCTCACGACGGAGTAAGCGGCGTTTTCAAACGGGATATCCTCGCCGCCGAAATTCACTGCGGCTGTGTCGAGCACGAGATACAGCGAATCTTTGAAAACAGAAAGAACGCTGTCTTTACTGGCAGCGCGTGAGACTTTTTTGTAAAGCAACTCGGCTTTTTCCCTGGAAGGGAATCCCAAAATTGCAGCCTGCAATTGGTAAGCATATTTTTTCAATCCGGAGCGGATCTCTGCAGAAGTAACTTTGATGCGCGGCATCACCTCGCGCTTGAACAGCTCGTCGCGCGAAAACATTTTTTCGAGCGAACGGCGCCACACCTGTGAAACGGAGTCGCGGTCAATTCCCACATTTGTCGCTTCAAACGATAAAAGTCGTTCGGCAACGAGCGAATATAAAAACTGCTGCTTCGTGTACTCGAGACGCGCTTTATTATCTTTTCCGGGCCACGGCATCAGCTCGAAGCGTTCAAGAAAATCACTGCCGGTGATGACATCCGTTCCGACGGTTGCGATTGTGTCGCTCGGAAGCTGAAACGAGGGCTGGGCAAATACATTCGCTGCGGAGAAAACAATGATACAAAGAAAAAGTTGGGATCTTAATCCCTGAAGCCGCTTCACCATTCTTTCACTCTACTTCTTTCCCTGTCAATCGTTGCAGCGCCTCGCGGTACAGCTCCGACGTCTTCATGATAATCTCTTCCGGCATCACCGGTCCCGGCGGTTGTTTGTTAAATTTGATTGATGTGAGATAATCTCGGACGAACTGCTTGTCGAAGCTCTCCTGCGGCTTGCCCGGTACATAGTTGCTTTGGGGCCAGAAACGGGAAGAATCGGGCGTCAGCAATTCATCAATCAACATCAGTGTCCCGCCATACCTGCCGAATTCCATTTTAGTGTCGGCGATGATGATGCCTTTCGATTCCGCGACGCGGCTTGCGCGCGAAAAAATTTCGATGGAAACATCTCTCACTTTTTTGCTCGTCTCTTCCCCTTCCATGGCAGCCATTTCTTCAAAAGAAATATTTTCGTCGTGTGTCCCTACCTCAGCTTTCGTTGACGGCGTGAAAATCGGTTGCGGCAAACGGGAACTTTCCACAAGCCCCCCGGGCAAAGGAATTTTGCACACCGTTGTACTTCTTTGATATTCAGCCCAACCGGAGCCGGAAAGGTAGCCGCGCACGATACATTCAACGCCGAGCGGCGCAGTTTTCTTCACCATCATACTTCTGCCGCGAAGGTCGTCCGCATACGGTGCACACGCTTTCGGGAAATCTTTGGCATCGGCGGCGACAATATGGTTGGCAATGAGATTTTTCGTCTGCTCGAACCAAAAGTTCGATATTTGTGTAAGCACTTTTCCTTTGTACGGAATTCCCTGCGGCATCACGACATCGAACGCAGAGAGCCGGTCGGTTGCAACGATGAGAAAATGCTCACCGAGATCATAAATGTCGCGCACCTTTCCACGCTTGAGAAGCTTCAGTGCAGGAAAGTTTGTTTCCGTAATTACCTTTACCGTAGCAGCCATAACTTTCTATTCGGATTATTGGATCGCTGGATTGTTGGATTAGTGGATGTGTAATTCGCTTCCATCAATCGAATATTCCAAAAATCCTGTTTTTTTCTTGAGATAATGCTCTTACAAAAAATTGCATTTGAATTTCACCGCTACGCTCAATCGCCGCAGATATTCTTCTTTACTTATTTCAAGAGCACCCAAGCTGTGCAAGTGCGGCGTCATGTACTGCGCATCGAGCAAGCTGAAATTTCGCTCGCGCAATCGCTGCACAAGCGCGGCAAAAGCGACCTTTGACGCGTCGGTTCTTCTGCTGAACATTGACTCGCCGAAAAATGCGCCGCCGAGCGCAACGCCGTACAGCCCGCCGGCAAGCTCGTCATCACACCACGATTCGACAGAGTGTGCGTATCCTTCTTCAAACAATTTCACATAGCTTTGAACAATTGTTTCGGAAATCCACGTCTCTTCTCTATCCGCACACGAACGAATGACGTCCTCGAACGCCGTATCGAAGCGAACGCCGAAAATATTTTTCCTTAACACGCGTCTTAGACTGCGCGAGAACTTCAGCGTTTCAATCGGAAAGACTGCGCGCCGTTCCGGTTCGTACCAGCGGATTTCCCCGTCGCGGCTCTCCGCCATCGGAAAAATGCCGCGGCTGTACGCGTAGAGCAACACGCTGCTGTCAATCATTTCGGTTTGAAGCCGCGCGCGCATAACACATTCATGCCTCTTCGTGTTCTTCGTGGAGGAAAAACAAGGTAATTAGTTAAGA
>JAGWND010000271.1 GCA_028873075.1 Bacteroidota bacterium | reverse complement strand
AGGAATCTTAATGCATCATTCAGCCTCACACCAACCCCATCCAACCTTCATCATGCTTTTGAAACGAAGAGCGTAGATGAGCCGCAAGATCGTCGGGAAGCGGGCCGTTATTCACGCACGCAATGTTTCGGCGGAGATGTTCGATGTTTCTCGTGCCGACAATGGCGGAATGAACTTCCGGAGCGAACACCGCAAAGCGAAGAAAAAGTTCATCCCATTCAATTCCGTGCGGATCAACGTTCATCGCTTTCCATCGCAGCCAGTACTGCTCGCCGTAATGACCGCGCGGCTGTTCGGAAAATCGCCATGGCGCGTTTGCGGCGGGACGTTTTGCAATCACGCCTGCGTGCCGAAACGTATCCTTCAACTCTGAATTATCGTTCCCACTTCGGCGTACAGGCACGCCGAATCCTTTTTCGCTTGCACGCTTCACCGCATTGTCGAGATTTCGCTGATCGCAAAGATTGACCGAGCATTGAATGCTTCCGAATTTTCCCGACGCAACAGCTTCGTCAAGCGCTTCGTTCTCTCCAGAATACGCTGCAACGCGAACCTTTCCCGTTTCAACGCATTGCAACAGTGCCTCGACAACTTCGCCTCTTTGTAAAATCTCTTTCGGACATGAATGAAGATGAACGATGTCGAGATAATCCGTTCGCAGCAAACGGAGCGCTTCGTCAACTCCGGCAATGATACACGATGCTGTCCAATCCTGATGCCCGGGAATTCCATAACCGACTTTTGTGGAAAGAACGATTTCGTTTCTGCGGTGTGAGAGAAACTTACCAATACGTTCTTCTGATTTGCCATAAGCACGGGCGGTGTCAATAAGCGTAATGCCTTCGTCAACAGCAGTGTTGAGAAATTTTTCAACTTCGGTATCGTCCAAGTCGTTTCCGCCGATTTCTCCTCCGCCGAGCCCGAGTGCGGAAGCTTTCAGTCCTGTGCTGCCGAATGATCGTTGAGGAATAGAAAGCATGGCGGTGGCTTATCTGAATGCGTATGCAAGTCCCAACGGACTGAAAGAAGTGCAGATGCCGAATAATACAGTGTAGTTCTTTTGCAGAAGAAAAACAACGCCGAGCGGAAGTGGACCGAGATCGAACAGCCCCGGATAGATGTTCGTCTTCGCAATATATCCCCGTGCTCCGCCGAGGACAAGCGATGCAAGCAAAGAATTATTTCTGTCGTAATAAATTCCGCCTGTGTAAATCAGCGACGTTGTCTGCGTGCGCACACCGGTTGTATTTTCAACTTCTACCAAGTCGCGCGCAACTAAACCGCCGCCGACAGAAAGCCAGTCGGTTTCATTGTAACGGTACGAAAGTCCTAACACACCTTCAACACCGGTAAGGTATAACAATTTCCATTTGTCGCCGACAAACGGAAGAGGGATCTTAAATGAAAAAATCTGGCCGTTGTTGACAAGCGTTTTTTCGGGAAAGCTGATCAACGGCTGATTCGACCAATCTGCTGCGTTCAATGTTTTGCTGAAAAATTCCGGCACACCGTCAATGCTGAACAGGAGAATTCCCGCCGGATCAAAGATCAGCAGATCGGCAATAGGATCAACGGTCGGTCCGACGTAATCGTTGTTTTCCACAGTTTCGTTCAGGTAGTGATAAATGACCATCGTTGCGAACGACATCGTTTTCGGATACGAGAATCCGTGAAGGCGGTACCACTCGGCAATTCCGATGTAGCTCATTCCGCCGCCGATCAAATGAAGCTTGTAGTTGGGCCAGTACTGCGTGTTCTGTAATTTAATGCTCGTCGGAAAAACTTCAGTCGTCCAGAAATGATGCGCTCCATACTGCGCTATGCGCGAGGACGGATGTGTGATGTTGTCGAACACATTTCTCGCGCCGTTCGCAATGCACAGAGAAAATAGTTTATTGTTCCTGTTCTCAATCTGAAGAATATCGAACGATCCGTTCATGATCAGCGAGAGCGGATTGTAATTCGCTTCCGTTCCATACGGATAGCCGTGATAAAAAAAACACGTTGAATCTTGAGCATGTAGACAAGAGAGAAGAAGAAGTTGAAAAAGAACAAGGTGAACGCCTGCTCGAAATTTCATCAAAGAGATTCCGCTTTCTTCTTCGACATTCGGTTCCGCTCGTTCGCATCGAGAATTTTTTTCCGGAGACGGATCGCTTTCGGTGTTACCTCCACATACTCGTCGTCGCCGATCCATTCGATGGCTTGTTCGAGCGTGAGCAGGCGAGGCGGCTCGAGGCGTACCGCTTCGTCCGAACCGGATGCGCGCATGTTCGTCAGCTGCTTCGACTTACAGACGTTGACCGTCATATCGTGTTCGCGCGAATTTTCGCCGACCACCATGCCGGTGTACACGCGCGTGCCGGGTTCGATAAAAAATATCGAGCGCTCCTGCAATTTCCACATGCCGTACGCAACCGCTTCGCCGTCCTCCATAGCCACAAGCGCTCCGCGCGTGCGATGCTGTGTATCGCCTTTGTACGGCTCATACCCGTGAAAGTTGTGATGAAGAATCCCCGTCCCCTTCGTCTGCGTCATAAACTCGCCGCGAAATCCGATCAGCCCGCGCGACGGGACAAAAAATTCGAGCCGCGTATTGCCGGACGATGAAATCATGTTCTTCATTGTTCCTTTGCGTCGTCCGAGATTCTCAATGACGACGCCGGTGTACTCGTCCGGCACATCAATGATGACGTGTTCAATCGGTTCGCACATCACGTCGTCAATTTTTTTGTAGATGACTTCAGGGCGCGAGACCTGCAATTCGTATCCTTCGCGTCGCATGTTTTCGATCAGCACGGAAAGATGCAGCTCGCCGCGCCCGCTGACGCGGAACACATCCGGCGAATCGGTCAGCTCCACGCGCAGGCTGACGTTCGAGCGCAGTTCGCGTGTCAGCCGCTCGCCTAAATTCCGCGTTGTTACATATTTCCCTTCCTGTCCGGCAAACGGAGAATTATTGACGACAAAGTTCATCGAGATCGTCGGCTCTTCGATGGATACAAACAGCAGCGGCTGCGGGTCGCGCGCATCGGCAATCGTCTCGCCGATGTCAACGTCTTCCATTCCGGCAAGCGCAATGATGTCGCCGACAGTCGTTTCTTCAGTTTCAATCCGTTTCAATCCCTCGAACGTATAAATCTTTGTCACGCGTGCATCTTCTACAGAGCCGTCGCGGTGAATGACTTTCATCGGCGAGCCAAGGTCAATCTTGCCGTGATAAATTTTTCCAATGCCGAGCCTGCCGAGGTAATCGTTGTAATCAATGGTCGTTACGAGAAGCTTGAACGGCTCATCAGGATTTCCTTCCGGTGCCGGCACTTTATTGATAATCGCTTCGAAGAGCGGCTCAAGATTCGTGCTTGTTTCTTCCAATTCTTTTTTCGCGATTCCCTGTTTCGCGATTGCATACAACGTTGGAAAATCAAGCTGCTTATTGGTCGCACCGAGGGAAAGGAACAGCTCAAATACTTCGTCAAGCACTTCGTGAGCGCGCGCATCCTTGCGGTCAATTTTATTGATGACGACAATCGGTTGAAGATGGAGATCAAGCGACTTCTTCAAAACAAATTTCGTTCCGGGAAGCGGACCTTCGGCGGCGTCAACAAGGAGAAGAACGCCGTCAACCATTTTCAGCGTACGCTCCACTTCGCCGGCAAAATCGGAATGCCC
>JAGWND010000270.1 GCA_028873075.1 Bacteroidota bacterium | reverse complement strand
GTTTCATACCAGGATCTTCAAAATGAATTTGTCATCAGACTGCAGGATGCGATCCGTGAAGAGGCAAAGAAGTTAAATATAGATCTCATCGAGCTTGACGCTCAAGGGCACGCTGAAAAACAGGTTTCGCATATCGAAAACTTTGTCGCCAGAAATGTTGACGCGATAATTTTAAATCCGGAAGACCAGTACGGCTCCTCTCCGGCGGTTGATATTGCCGTGAGAGAGCATAAGCCGATTGTGGTTGTCAATGCGATTGTAGCTAATCTTGATAGAGCCGGCGCGTACGTCGGCTCGCCCGATGAGCAAGCTGGTGAGATCGAAGCGAACCAGATGATGAAGATTTTGAAAGGCAAGGGAAACATCGTTTTGATTCAAGGTCCGTACGGGCATTCGGCTGAAGTCCAAAGAACGAAAGGAATCAAAGAGGTGCTTGCAAAATTTCCCGATGCAAAAATTATTGCCGAACAGACCGGGAACTGGGATAGAGCTCAGGCATTGTCGGTAATGGAAAACTGGCTCTCATCCGGTCGTCAAATAAACGGAGTAATTGCTGAGAACGATGAGATGGCGATGGGCGCGCTTAAAGCGGTTACCTCCGCCGGTAAACAGAATGAAATTCCGACCATTGGCATAGATGCGATACCGGATGCATTGCAGGCGGTAAAGGACGGCAAGCTTGCCGGAACTGTTTTCCAGGATGCTCACGGTCAGGGTGTTACAGCCGTAGATTTGGCTTATCAACTTGTGAAGGAACAAAAAGTGAAACATCTGGATTATATTCCGTTTCAGCTTGTAACAAAAGCGAACGTGGATGAGTTTTTGAAGTAGCTGTCAGCGGTCGGCTATCCACTTTCAGCCGGAAGCAGACTTTTGAAAACTGATCAAAAATAGTAGAATAAAATTTAGGTGTTTAAAAAGATGGAAATAATTAAAGAGACTTTTGAACAAGGTAAAGGCATTTTAAGATTGGTGCCGACGTTTGTGCCGCGCCGTTTCAGCAAAGCAGGAAAAAGATTAAGGCTTCATCCGGACGATTATTATGCGCTCGGAACAAGGCGGGGCTCGATTAAAGAACGCTGGTTCTCTTCCGTTATTCCGGCGATGAACGGCGAGCTTGCGCCTGACGACGAAGGAATGAGCTACGTGCTGCCCTTCAGCAACAAGCTTTCGGAAAAATTTCTTCTGAAAGATGCAATAGATGAACTGAAAGAAAAGATTGTCGGCGCAGAACTGATGAAGAAATACGGCGGCTGGTGTATGTATTCAAAATTTTTTGATTACCTCGCGCCGCTGTTCCATCATCTTCATTTAGGATTTGAAGCGGCGGCTCTTGTTGGACGGCTCGGCAAGCCGGAAGCGTATTACTTTCCGCCGGAGATGAATAATTATCCCGGAGAATTTCCTGTTACCTATTTCGGCTTCGATCCCGATGTAAAAAAAGAAATGGTGCGCGAGCGTCTGCTGATGTATGAAGCGGGCGACAACCGTATTACAGAGCTTTCGCGCGCATACAGGATTGAGCTTGGAACCGGCTGGTACACTCCACCCGGAGTACTTCACGCGCCGGGTTCTTATCTAACTTACGAGCCGCAGTGGAACAGCGATGTAAATTCTGTCTATGAAAATATAACTTCGAACGAAGTTTATCCTTACGAATTTTTGGTGGAGAACTGTCCGGAAGATAAAAAGAAAAGTATCGATTACGTGATGAGCTTAATGGACTGGGAAAAGAACATCGATCCGCATTACAAGAAAAATTATTTTCGTCCGCCGGTTGTCTGTTCTCATTCGGATGAGAAGCATACCGAGAAGTGGGTTATCTATGCGAATAATTATATCGCCGCAAAGGAATTGAGGATAGAGCCGGGACAAACCGTAACTGTGAAAGACGGCGCTGCATACGGATGCATTATAATACAAGGTCACGGCAGGTTCGGTGTTTATGATGCCGAGGCTTCGGTGATGCTTCGTTACGGGCAGGCAAGCAACGATGAATATTTTGTAAGCGAAGATGCGGCTAAAAGCGGAGTGGTAATTTCAAACCATAGCCAATTCCAGCCGATGGTTATTCTAAAACACTTCGGACCGAACCATCCGGCCATGCCGAAGAGTGTAAAATAGAATTTGGTAGCACAGACTTAAGTCTGTGCTACAATTAAATTAAAAGTTTAGAGGCGACAATGAAAAAACAAAACTATGAACTGAAGACTGAAAAAATCAGAATAGCGTTTCTGGAGTTGAAAAAGAGTCATCCGGAGAAGCTGAAAACGAGATTGAATCTTTCGTGGAGTAATTGGGGCTTTGGAATTGAGCGGTTAGAAGAATCCGCAAAGCGGCTTCAGAAAAAAGGAATAAAGTTTATTGAACTTCACGGAAATCATTACGGACCGGATTTGGGCTACAATGTTTTCGAGACAAAAAAAATTCTTGACGACCACGGAATACAAACCGCCGGTATCTGCGGTATGTTCTCACCGGATAACGATCTTTCAAGCAACCGCGCAAGTCTGCGACAGGCTGCAGTAGATTACCTGAAGCGCGAGATTGAATTTACAAAACAAATCGGCGGCGGATATATTCTTGTTGTTCCCGGTGCAGTTGGAAGACCAGCCGCTTATGACAAAACTGAGTTCGACCGCAGCGCGGTAACTTTAAGACTGGTAGCGGATTTATTTTTGAAGAACAACATCAAAGCCGCCATCGAGCCGATACGCTCGGCGGAAGTTAGTTTCGTTCATACGGTTGCCGAAGCAAAAAAATATATCAAAGCGGTAAATCATCCGGGGATTGGTTTTATCAACGGAGATGTTTACCACATGCTGTCGGAAGAGTCGCACATTGGCGAAGCAATTATCGATGCAGGAAGCCAGTTAACAAACCTTCACATGGCAGACAGCAACCGATGCGCATTGGGTGAAGGTTCGATGGATCTGGACACAATCATCATGGCTTTATATCTTATCGGTTATAATGAAAAAGGAAAGTATGTTACTCCGGAACCGCTTGGACCCGGCGGAGACCCCTATCCCGCAATGCATGGCAAACCCGATGGTGCCTTGCTCGACAAGCTTGTTCAGCAGACGACAAGCTACTTCCGAGAGAGAGAAGAAGAATTACTTTTTTAAACTTGAATTTGCGGTTGAAGATTTTTGCGTTGCTCAGGTTGCAAAAGGACTTGGCAAGCAAAAAAATTATGAGTTCTTCATGAAGCGCTCGAAGAATTATAAGAATCTTTTCGATACCTCAACAGGATTTATGACGCCGCGGCTTTCTGACGTCACTTTTTACAGGGGCGATCCGGCTAAGTACAGGGCGTTTACGGAAGGCAGTCCGTGGACTTATCTTTTCTGCGTAATGTAGGATGTTTCCGGATTAATAAAATTGATGGAAAGAAAAGAATTTATAACTAAGCTCGATTCGAACTTCAATGCAGGGCATTATGCCTACGACAACGAACCGGAGAACCATCGCGGAGAAAAATACTTTGACGATCATCGCAAAAAATATATTGCCGGATAATATATTTGTGAAGTCGATAAAACTCGATGGTAAACCTTTGAAAGGATTGTTCCTAAAATATTCGGATTTGTTCAAACGTAAAGTATTGGAGTTTGATATGACAAATACACCGGCAAAAGTTTCAATGACCAAATAACAAATTTTAAATAGAAAGAA
>JAGWND010000269.1 GCA_028873075.1 Bacteroidota bacterium | reverse complement strand
CGTTTAAGGGGAAACTTTTCTAAACAGATTCACGTTTTGTTTCTTAACACTTCTCTCCAGAAAAAAAGATAGTTTGTTTCATCCCTTCTATAAAATTTTAGGCATGAGGAAATAATCACATATAGGAGACGGGCGCAATGAAAATTGTTCGATGGATGCTTTTCTTATGTGTCGCAGGCACGACGACGCTTTCGGCACATGTCGGATTGAGTTACCCTAAAGCCGGATTGACTTTTAATGGCGGCGAGGTCGTTACGATTCAATGGTACGTTGAAATTGATCATGGCGATTGCGTGTGGGACATTGCTTTATCCACAGACGGCGGTGTAACATGGCAAGGAGTGGTTTCGGCTTTGCCGAAATCTGTTTTGAAATACAACTGGATGGTTCCGAACACCATGACCAGCAGGGCGGAGATACGGGTGACGCAGAATAACACTCTCGGCGCAGATTACGACGCAACGAGCGGGAATTTTACAATCAACAGCACAACATCAGTTCAGAGTAGCAAACTGCAGGCACTAAACTTCGAGCTTTATCCTGCATATCCAGATCCTTTCAACCCGAGCACGACAATTTCTTATGCAGTTCCTTTTTCGGGGTATGTGACGCTGAAAGTGTATGATCTCATAGGCCGCCAAGTTGCTGTGCTGGTGCAGAAAGACTTGCTGCCCGGTCGTTACAAAGTGAATTTCAATGCTTCGAATTTAGCAAGCGGTATGTACATTGATGTTCTTGAAATAGAAAAACTAAAGGCAATGCAGAAGCTTCTGCTGGTGCAATAGGAAGAACCTTGCTCAATTCTTTTCTCGTGCTGAGAAAAGGGGGGATGCAAAACGAGGTGCCAAAGTGAGGAATATTTTGCTTGAAGAGAAAAATGATTTTTCGAGGGAAAATATGTCTTACTCAAGATAAAATGTTTCTTACCTGCCGCGTTTTCGCTTTGTCGAACTCTATACGCAGGTTCGACGCAGGGGAAAGAGAGACATAAAAGAAAGAAAAAAACGAAAAAAAGAAGGCTTCATCTTTGTATGAAGCCTTCTTTTTGAGAAACTACGGGTTCTTACTTCTCCGTCAAGCCCCGCTCTTTCAGCAGCGCATCAACCTTCGGATCTCTGCCGCGGAAAGCGCGGTACATTGCGCCGGCGTCCTCCGTTCCGCCGCGCGCGAGAATCATCGTGCGGAAACGCTCGCCGTTCGCCCGCGTGAGGCCGCCGTGTTCGGTGAACCATGCATATGCATCGTCGTCGAGCACTTCTGCCCACATGTAAGCAAAATAGCCCGCGGCATATCCAAGGCTCCAGATGTGCGCAAAATATGTGGAATGATACCGCGGCGGTACCAACGGCATGTACACGTTGAATTCCTTCAATGCGTTCGTTTCAAACGAGTCAACATTAGTTGGGTGTTTCTCATCTTTGAGCGTATGCCATGCCATATCGAGCAGAGCGGCTTCGAGATATTCCAACGTTGCAAATCCCTGATTAAACGTCTTTGACTTTCTGATCTTTACAACAAGCTCCGGCGGCATCGGCTCTCCGGTTTTGTAATGCTTCGCATAATGCTCAAGAACTTTCGGGTAGAGTGCCCAATGTTCGTTAAACTGCGAAGGGAATTCGACAAAATCGGTCGGCACGTTTGTGCCGGTGAGGCGCGGATACTCCACGTTCGTCAGCATTGAATGCAGAGCGTGACCGAACTCGTGAAACATCGTTGTTACTTCGTCATACGTTAACAGTGCCGGTTGGCCTGGACCCGGTTTTGGGAAGTTGGTAACGTTGAAGACAATAGGTTTCGTGTGAAGCAAACCCGTTCCGTCAACAAACGTATCTTCCCACGCACCGCCGCTTTTGTTGTCGCGCTTGAAGTAATCGCAGTACCACAGCGCAATTGATTTTCCGTTCGCATCGAAGACTTCAAAGACGCGGACATCAGGGTTGTACACCGGAATATCTTTTCGCTCTTTGAATGTCAGTCCATACAATTGATTTGCGGCGTAGAAAACGCCGTCTTCTAACACGCGATTCAGCTCGAAGTACGGCTTGATCTGATTATCATCGAGCGCGTATTCTGCTTTGCGCACTTGTTCGGCATAATATTGCCAATCCCAAGGTTCGAGCTTGAAATTGCCGCCTTGCTTATCAACGAGAGCCTGCATTTTTGCCGCCTCGCTTTCCGCTTTCTTCGTGGTCGCAGGAACGAGGTCGGTGAGAAGCTTGATTGCGGCTTCGGGAGTTTTTGCCATATCATCGGCGAGAATATAATCGGCGTAGGTCGGATAGCCGAGCAGCTTTGCTTTTTCTATTCTTAGTTCCGCAAGACGGAGAATAATCTGCCGCGTATCGTTGCTGTCGGCATGTTCGGCACGCAGTGTGGACGCGCGGAACAATTTCTCGCGCAGATCACGATTGCGCAATGAAACCTGTGCCGGCTGCTGGGTTGTATTTTGCAGTGTCAGCACCCATTTACCGTCGAGTCCGCGCTGACGGGCCGCTTCAGCCGCTGCGGAAATCTCCGCCTCACTTAAGCCGTCGAGCTCTTGCTTGCCGTCAATGACAAGTGCGCCTGCTTTTGTCGCGGCGAGAAGTCTGTTTTGAAAGCTTGTGACTAATTTCGATTCTTCCTGGTTCAACTCACGGAGTTTCTTTTTGTCCGCCTCTGAAAGAAGTGCGCCTGCGCGCACAAAATCCTTGTAATAACGCTCGACCAGAAACTTTTGAACAACGTTCAGCCCGCTTTTGTCACGCTGGCCGTACACTTCTTTCACCCGCCGGAACAATTTTTCATTCAAATGAATGGCATCGGCATGTGCGGCGAGACGCGGCGCTTCTTCTTCCTGGATTCTTTGCAGCGTATCGTCGGTATTTGCGCTTGTCATTGCAAAGAAAACTTTTTCGGTGTGCGCGAGAAGAGCACCCGTGCGTTCCATCGCGACAATGGTGTTTTCGAACGTCGCAGGAGACAAGTTGTCGGCGATCTTCTCGATCTCGGCGAACTGTTGCCGCATCCCTTCTTCAAGCGCGGGCTGGTAATCCGAATCTTTGATTCGATCGAACGGTGGTGCCTGATAGAGAAGCGGACTTGGCTGCGCAAAAGGATTTGTGCTTGTGAACGCAGCGGCGGATGTGTCCTGTGCAGTGTCGGAATCACGCATGTGTTTTGTCGCTCCGGTTAAAAAACCCGTTGGGGTCATTGTTGTTGTAAGAAAGAAAATGGTCAATGCTGCAATTGTAAACGATACATGCTTTGTCATAGTGCCTCCGATGAAATGTTTTTTTGAATTCAATGTAGCGCGAGATCCCGGCTCGTGCAGGCGATTTGGAAAATCGCCTTGTATTTTACTCCATGATCTGTTCCAGATGATGCTTCACATGCCGGACATAATCTTCGATCAAGGATTTCAGCGTCACCGGCTCGCTGTCGCCGATGAAACAATAGTTTTCAAGCATGTTCTCTGGAATCGAAACGATAACATGCAGAAGATGACGATTGTAGCTCTTCCAGAGTTGAACAAGGCTTTCCCATGATTCATTGCAGTACGCCTGCGTTTTCACCCACGCATCCTGTTCGTACGCCGGTAATGTTATTTCCGCGCTCAACTGTGCTCTCACGAACCGCTGATGATTGTTCGATGCGGAATCAATCAAGTGTCCGAGAATTTCTTTCTTCGACCATTTGTCCGGCGCAGGCTTCACGCTGCTTTCCGATTCC
>JAGWND010000268.1 GCA_028873075.1 Bacteroidota bacterium | reverse complement strand
GTCATGCGCGGAACGATTGCAACGCAGATTTTCGTCGGCTTGATGCTGATCTTTGCATTTTCTTTTATCGCTCAAGCGATTAATTTGAAAGCGATGGGATGGCTGCTGCACACGCTGACGGATATTTGGGTCATCGCGTTCATCGTCCTCTTTCAGCCGGAGATTCGGAGATTGCTTTCGATTGTGGCGAGGAATAAAATTGTCCGCATGTTCCTTAATTTGGATGTTGACGAATCCATCGAAGAAATTGCAAGCGCTGCCGTTGAACTGTCGAAGAAAAAACAAGGGGCGTTGATGATCATCGTTCGAGGAACGGGGTTACGGACGTTTATTGAAACCGGAATTTTGATGCAAGCGCTTGTCAGCCGCTCGTTGCTGCTTTCGATCTTCAATCCGAAATCGCCTTTGCACGACGGGGCTGTGATTATCAAGGATCGGACAATTGAAGCCGCACGCTGCACGCTTCCGCTTTCCGCCACAACCCGCATCGGCGATACGGTGCTCGGCATGCGTCACCGCGCTGCGCTCGGCGTTTCAGAACAAGCGGATACCGTAGCTGTGATCGTTTCGGAAGAAACCGGAGCGATTTCAATCGCAGAAGACGGTGTGCTGACACGAAAGCTGACGCCGCATGAGCTTCGCACACAATTACGCGAGCGGCTGGTGCTGTCGCTTGAACGGTCGTGGAAAAATTTTTCCCGCGCTATGAGCACCGAATCGTAAACCTCTTTGGGACAGTGCCCCGGTTATGACTCCGACTCGCCGTTTCGTTCTTATCGTTCCCGCTTTTAATGCCGGGCGTACGCTCGGAAAGCTTCTTGAGGGAACGCAACAATATTTTCCAGCGGACAAGATCATTGTCGTCGATGACGGCTCGAGCGACGCGAGCCCGGCGATTGCATCTGAAAAAGGGTGTGTTCTCATTCGGCACGAAATAAACCGGGGCAAAGGTGCAGCGCTTCAGTCGGGGTTTGATGCCGCAATGAAACGCGATATTGAAGCAGTGTTGACGATGGATGCGGATCTTCAGCACGATCCGCATTCGATTCCGGAATTCTTCACGGCGTTTGCGTCGGGTGCGTTCGATATTCTCATCGGCAGCAGACTTCATGACATGCGTGGAATGCCGGTGCACCGGAAGTTGTCGAACATCATCACCACGTCGCTTGTGAGGGCAAGAACCGGCGCAGGCATTGGAGACAGCCAATCGGGATTTCGGCTCATCGGAAAAAAAGTGTTGGAGGAAGTGCGCCTTGTGTCGGCAGGATTTGAAGCAGAAACCGAATTTCTCATCAAAGCGGCGGCTCGCGGTTTTCGTTTCGGCTCTGTACCGATTCGAACGATATACGCCGGCGAGAAAAGCGCGATGACAAATGTAACGACGACGATAAATTTTATCAGGGTTTTATTTCATGATTATTAAGGTCCACAGGATTCTTTCGGAGAATACAACGTGAAGCGGTTTGAAACCGAACGCGCAGAAATGATAGAAGTGTTGAAGCAGAAAGGAATTTGGGACGAGCGAGTGCTCGCCGCAATGAGTTCTGTCGAGCGCCATTTTTTTGTTGACGCTCCGTTTGTCAATCGCGCGTACGAAGATTCTGCTCTCCCGATAGGACATGAGCAAACGATTTCTCAGCCGTACACGGTAGCGTTTATGACGCAGGCGCTTGAATTGAAAGGCAACGAAAAAGTTCTCGAAGTGGGAACTGGCTCGGGATATCAGGCAGTCGTGCTGGCTACGATGGGTTGCCGCGTGTTCACAATTGAACGCCGTCTTCCTCTTGTTGCGCGCGCAAGGAAAATGTTCGATCATTTCAATCTTCACATTGCATCAAAGGGGGGAGACGGCTCGGTCGGATGGTCCGAGTTCGCACCGTTCGATGCGATTATCGTAACTGCCGGCGCTCCGAATATTCCCCAGCCGCTGAAAGAGCAGCTTGCCGACGGCGGCAAACTTGTTATTCCCGTCGGCGACCGCGACATACAAAAACTGTCGGTCGTTCGCCGCCTCGGTTCTCAGTTCACCCAGCAGGAAATTTCCGGATTTAAGTTTGTGCCGTTGGTTGGGAAGAACGCTTGGGCAAATGAAGGAAAATAGCAGAACATCCTCCGAAAGGAGTCCTGTAGGCCCTCGGGATAGTTTTCGTACGAAAATTCTTGTCATTGTTGGGCCCACGGCGTCGGGCAAAACATCGCTTGCGCTCGCCATCGCGGGACGCATTCCGTGCGAACTCATTTCTGCCGACTCGCGGCAGGTCTATCGAATGCTCGATATCGGAACTGCGAAACCGTCTGCGGAAGAGCTCGCGAAAGTGCCGCATCATTTCATCAATCTTCTTTCACCTAATGAACATTTTACTGCCGGCGATTTCGCGGCGCAGGGGAGAAAAATTATTTCTGAGATTGTAAAGAAAAATGCGCTGCCGATTATTGTCGGCGGAACAGGATTATACGTTCAGACACTCGTGGATGGAATTTTTTCCGGTCCCGGTATGATTAAAGAACTGCGGGGTGAATTAGAAACGCGGATAAAACAGGGAGGAGCCGAAGCGCTCTGGCAAGAACTTCGGCGGGTTGACCCGGCTTCTGCAGAAAAAATTTCCCCGACGAAAACTCGGCGCATCATTCGTGCACTGGAAGTTTTTTATGCAACGGGCAAACCGATTTCGCTGCATCATGCAGAGCAAAACCGCGCGCCGGAATTCGATGCTACATTCATCGGACTTCGCTGGCTGAGGCGTGTTTTGTATGAGCGAATCAACGCTCGGGTTGATCGAATGCTGAACGAAGGCTTTCTTGATGAAGTGAAGCGCCTGCTCGATGCTGGCTATGATGAACGGTTCAAAGCATTGCAAACTGTCGGATACAAGGAAGCGTTTGCTTATCTGCGTGAAGAGCTTTCCTATGCAAACATGGTTGAGGCGATGAAGCAGAACACACGGCGTTATGCGAAGCGGCAGATGACATGGTTCCGCCGCGACGAGCGCATTCAGTGGTTCGATGTTGAACGCGATGAGGAGATTGCCGGGATTGCGAAGAACGTGGTGGAGATGATTTGACCCGCGTTTTTTTATTTTAAGTGCAACACTCGTTTCAACGAACTTGCAGGGTAGCTTTTGAGTTTGCCTGTTGCAGGATCAACTCCAATATTAACGTTTTCTAATGCAACGACGCCAAGTATTGGATCTGCTTTTTCAGGTCCGAAAATAATCTGCGATACTGTTTCATGTCCCAAGAAAGAAATTCTTGCGAAGCCGTATTCCCACTCAGTCGGTTCACCATTTGCAAGTTCATAAACGCGTCTTCCTTCGGGACTGATCCCTGCTTTTCTTAATGCACTTGCCGGCGCCATGCAATCAATTGCGCCGATATCCACAAGAAACTCAGACTCATAGCCTTTTTTACTTTTTGAAAGATTTTGAACCTGTACAGTTACTTTTGTCAATCCCGTAATGTTTTTGTTCAAGTGTAATACATGTCGGGGCGGGGAGATTCGAACTCCCGACCTCTTGGTCCCGAACCAAGCGCTCTAACCGGGCTGAGCCACGCCCCGAAGATTTTGTGGACCGTAGCGGGATCGAACCGCCGACCTCTTGAATGCCATTCAAGCGCTCTCCCAGCTGAGCTAACGGCCCCTCTTAAGTGTTCAGTCAATATACAAATGAATTGAAAATTAGTCAATGAAACCCTAAAAAAGACCGCAAATGC
>JAGWND010000267.1 GCA_028873075.1 Bacteroidota bacterium | reverse complement strand
AACAAAATCCGGTTCACGGAAGTTGATGTTACACGCGATGCCGCCGGATTGAACGATATGATGAGAATTTCCGGTCAGCAGGGTGTTCCGGTTATCCTCATCAACAACAGACCGATCCTTGGATTCGACAAAAACAAAATCAACAGCCTTCTCGGGTTACGATAAAAAACGATTACCGATTGAAAAATAATTTTTCGTTAATCATTCGACCCCACCCTAACCCTCCCCTTGCAGGGGAGGGAATCGTTCCCCCTTTATAGGGGGAGATTAAGAAGGGGTCATAAAAAATCAAAAACAGGAGAAACAATGCGTATTCGACCATTAGACGACAGGGTTCTTGTTGAACCGTTAGACGAAGCCGAAACAACCACAAGCTCGGGCATTATCATTCCCGACACGGCAAAAGAAAAGCCGCGCACCGGCGTTGTGCTCGCCGTCGGCACGGACGAAGACCTGCAGCAAAAAGTGAAAGAGGGAAACAAAATTCTTTTTGCAAAATACGGCGGAGAAGAAATCGCGCTGAATAGAAAAGAGTTGCGGATTCTTTCGCGGAACGATATCCTTGCAGTTTTGGAAGAAGAATAATTATTTACAGAAAAAGAAAAAAATGAAAATTGCAATTCCAACCGACGATACGATCGCCGTCTCCGAACATTTCGGGCGCGCGGCGTTCTTCGCCATCACTGACACAGAGAAACACGAAATGGAACATGGTGCTGAAAGCGCCACCAAAATTGTCCGGAACGAAAACAGCGGCGGCGGGCATCATAATCACTCCCACGCTCACGAGCATTCTCACCACGACCATCACGCAGACCGGATTGCTGAGCTGCTGAACGGAGCGGACGGCGTTGTTACTTCGCACATGGGAAAACCGATGATCGAACGGCTGTTGGATTCCGGCAAGTCAATTTATATTGTGCCGCTCGGAAAGACGATCGCTGAAGCAGTGCAATTATTTGTTGAAGGAAAAGCGAAGCAGATTAGAAAAAGCTGAACGGGGCTTTCGGCACGGCAATTTCCCCGTTTCGGTTCTACAGCAATCCGCTTCATCGCTGATGCGTTGTTTGGTTTCCCAACCCGATGTGATGACGTCTGCTGCCTCAATAGCGGGGTGACACAGGCGAACAGCGGCATTGGCAACCCCATCGTTCGCCTCCGGCACCCCAGATTTGCCCTGTTTTTGGCATTCTTTCACTAAATGATGCAAAAAACCGCCCCCAATCTTCAGGCGGATGTATGATGAAGCAACTCTTTCTACTCCTGAAATTCTCCTCTGAGAGCAAACCCATCATAAAACCTCTGCGCCGTTTCCCCGAAATGATTCATCTGCGGATTGGGATGCGGGGTTCGTTCAGTTCCGTCAAATCGAATGACGCCCAAAGAGTACAGTGTTGCAATAATTCCTGTTTTGTTTTGTTCCGACAGAAACGCTCCGGCTTTCTCCCATCGCTGCTCAATCATTGCGATGTATGCACAGCAGTAAAGAATATTTGTGCTGTCGTTAAGCAAGCGGTGTATCAGTTCGGAGCGCGATGTGCTTCGCGGAAATCTTCTCTCCACATCGTCCCCGAGATAATACAAACTCTGTGCATCGTGAGCTTCTTTTTCAATCCAGAATGCCGTTGTTACCTTGATTTGTGCAAACCCGACAGAACTGTTGTAACCGGACTCCGCAAAGATTCCATCAAGAAGCGCATCTTCCCAATTGTAATTCAACGCCCGTTCGGCATAAATGACACTTGCAGCGAGACGTGGAGAAACACCGAAAGCCTGTGCCGCAGTGCAGATGAGGTGTTGATGCTCTGCAATTTCATTTGAGACGCGTTCATCTTTGCTGCCCGAAAAGACAGAAGCAGTAAAAAAGAATATGACAACGAATGGTCGAATCATATAAACATGAACCCTTGAAGCGCTCCGAGCGCTTCAAGGGTTAGTTTCTTTAGGGCATCTCTAAAAATTGATTGCTCGCAAGAAAAATGTCGCGCTGAGCGAAGTCGAAGCGTGATTCTTGTAAGAAAACGTGGTTCAGCGGAGTTTATCCCGCAAGGCGGGGCTCACCACGACTGTATTTTTGTTTTTAGAGATGCCCTTTATTTACTTCACCACTGCAAAGCTCTTTGTTCCGGTAAACCTTCCCGCAGTCATCCTGTAAAAATATGTGCCGGATGAGAAGTGTGATGCGTCAATTGTTATTTCGTGCCGTCCGGGAGTATAATCGTCGTCGGCAATCGTCTTCACTTCCTGCCCTAATGTGTTGAAGATTTTGATGACAACATGAGAAGCTGCCGGAACATCAAATGTTATTGTTGTTGCCGGATTGAAGGGATTGGGGTAGTTCTGGTACAAAGCGTAGTCGGTAACAACAAGAGCATTGTTTTTATCTCCATTTTTTAACTCTGCATTCATCTGCTGCGTCTGCTGGTTCAAAAGAAGATAATCGTCAACGATGACCGGCTCGGCGAGCATCGTAACATCAAGATAGAGTTTCCTGCCGGTAAGCCCGTTGAGTCCAACTGTCAAACGCTGAAATTCTCCGTCAGTAGTGTCTGTTGCTTTCAACAGGCGGGAAAGAGGAACGCGCCAGAGTTCTTTCACGATATTGTCAGTTGCCGCATCTTTCAACGATGCCACGGCAATGTCGTCAACATCAAGCCGAGAGACTTTCTTCGGAACAGAGAATGCTTTTGCATAATACGCCCCTGCAAGCGTAAATTGGTCGTTATTGCTTGTTACGGTAAACGGCTCGGATTTGAGCGCGTAACGTTGAGCGGAAGTCAATCCGGCTGTGGCAACGGTATCCTCTTCAAAATATCCAACCTTTTTTGATGCGCCATTGGAAGAAAGGTTCATCGCTGAAATCTCGAACGCGATCATACCTCTGAAGCCTGCTTGTGCAAGCTGGGGAACAGAATCAAGCTCGATGATGCCGTGCTTGTTCAGCTTATACGGCAGCGGTGCGGACGCGGCGAGACCGCCGCCACCTGTTACGCTCAGTTGCTGATTGCCTGTTGCAGCAAACCCACTCCCTTTGCCGTTCACAACCTTTTGTTGTATGCCGCCGGTGCCGATGGAGAGATTATTGTCTGATTTTTTCCACAAGCCGATCTGATCTGCAAATGTTGCTGAGACAAGACTGGTTTCTGTTCCTCCGGCTGTTCCGGAACCGATAACCGAAGCGGAACCCCAGCTTGTGCCGTTATAGGAGGCAGTGTAAACATTAGTGCCGTCGTTCCACAAAAGCGCAACTTCGTTGTTCCCTGCATAGGTTCCGATGGAGGGATGAAGCTGATTGGTTGTTTGAAGCGTGTAGGAAGTGATATTTCCCCACGAGCCGCCGCTGCCGTAAGCGCTCTTCTGCCTCTCGTGAACAGAGGCAGCGCCTTCGGCAATATTGTTCCTGCTTTCCCATGCTACAGCAGGATAGGTGCCATCCACAAATGCGATTGACGGACGGTCGTTCGATTCCCATCCGGTGGGAGAAACCTGCGCGCTGTTGGAAAATGTCGGATACGGATATGAAGCGTCGCAGTCGTATTCTACATAATTGATTTTTTGGAGCGATGTGTAGTCTATCCATGCCAGGGCAAATTTGTTGTACCAATTCGGGTCAATATATGCTGCGATGGAGGGATAAAAACAGTTACTGTTGGTGCCTGTAACGCTGACGGTGCCCGACCACGAATTGTAATATGGCGTATAACTTCTCACACTGATTGCTGATGGAACCTTCCAT
>JAGWND010000266.1 GCA_028873075.1 Bacteroidota bacterium | reverse complement strand
TGATAATCCTTTTGATTGAAGCGAGTTATACAATTCTTCTGATGTTTTTACAATGCTTTCAGAATCTGGATTGACGCAAATGATATGAACATCGTACGGCGCGATTGCCTTCGACCACATAATTCCGTTTTCGTCATGGTGCTGTTCAATATGACAAGCAATAATCCGTTCAATTCCTATGCCGTAGCTTCCCATTATGATCGGCTGCTCCCGTCCGACTTCATCCAAAAAATTTGCTCCCAATGCGACAGAATATTTCGTGCCTAACTTAAAAATATGTCCGAGCTCGATTCCCTTCACAACGCGCAAGGGCGAAGAACATTTCGGACACGGCTCGTTGGTTTCCACGGTGCGAAGATCGTAGTATCCTTCAACTTTCACATCCCGGTTGAAATCAATATTACCGATGTGGTAATCATTTTTGTTGGCGCCGCTGTACATTCCGTTTGCATTTTCAAGGCGCTTGTCGGCGATGATTTTGAATTTCGCCTTCAAGCCAATCGGACCGATAGAGCCTGCATCGGCACCGGTTAGTACGGAAAGTTCTTCCGGTTGTGCAGGACGAGCATCAGCACCGAGAACAGATTGCAGTTTTGTTTCATTGAGCTGATCATTGCCCAACATGAAAATCAAAACAGGTTTGTTCTCGGCAATATAGACGAGAGATTTCGCACATTTGTCCGTGCCGATGTTCAGAAAATTTGCAAGCTGATCAATCGTTTTAATATTCGGCGTATGAATTTCTTCGATGGATTTACGATCATTCGAGCGAACTGCTGCCGGCACCTTCGATGCTGCCACTTCAAGATTTGCAGCATAATGACAATGATCGCAGAGCGCAACCGTATCTTCGCCGGCATCCGATTCGATCATGAACTCCTGCGAGCCGCTTCCCCCCATCGCCCCGCTTGACGCGCTGATGATGAAGAAATTCAAACCGCATCTCGTGTAGATTTTTTTGTACGCTTCAGCGTGAAGAGTATAGCTGACATCCAATCCTTCCGCAGAGGAATCCAAGCTGTACGAGTCCTTCATCAAAAATTGCCGCCCGCGCAGCACACCTGATTTCGGGCGAGGCTCGTTCCGAAACTTCGTTTGAACCTGATACCAGATTTGCGGCAAATCTTTGTACGAACGGATATGATTGCGCGCTATGTGCGTGATGATTTCCTCGTGCGTCGGTGCAAGCACGAGCGGACGATTCTTCACATGAAAAAGAATATCGCCGAACGTTTTCACACGTCCCGTTTCTTCCCACACTTCTACAGGATTCAGTGCCGGCAAGTGAAATTCCTGTCCGCCGATTGCATCCATCTCCTCGCGGATAATTTGCATCACTTTTTTCATCACAGCATAACCGAGCGGCAGGAAAGAAAAAATTCCAGCACTCAACTGGCGCATCAGTCCTGCGCGAATCATCAGTTGATGGCTTGGAATCACCGCATCGGTTGGAACTTCTTTGACAGTCGGAAAAAAACCTTTGGAGAATCTCATTCTTAATTTTTCGATGGTTGATTGTAATAGTTTGCGTTTTGCCCGGAAATGCCGCAGACATAAAGCCGCAGACATAAAGTCTGCGGTTACTTTGTTTCATTTCGATTTTCTTTGTGCTCTCGCGCAGACTCGAACTGCGATTAGAGGTTTAGGAAACCCCGGGTCTATCCACTTGACCTACGAGAGCGATTATCTTTTTGAAAAGATAGCTAAATCTGCACGGACTTTCAATAAAAAAGATGATCCGACATAGCAGGATCATCTTTTCCAAAAAAAACTCTTTGTATCGTAGCGGTTGTGCGTGAATGATAATTACTGTTTCTCCAACAACTCCTTCAGTGCAGTTAAGACAACTTTCCAATTTTCTTCTGAATGATTTTTTTCTTCTTCGGTCGCATTGTTGTCCTGAATGACGGTGAGAGTCGTTCCCTTCTCCGCGGGAGTTAGCTTGTAAACCACCTTCTTGTAATTCTCCGGTACATCAGCCAAGCCCGACATTCCGCTCCAGTATGTAGATTCGATCAACCGTTCCGGCACAACGTTGATGATCGTTCCTTTGTCTTCGTACGCTTTCCCTTTCCACACACCTTTGTATGTGATCGGGTTGCCAACCTTCCAATCTGTCGTGACTTCAGTACCGAACAAATATTGTTTGACGATTGTCGGATCGGTCAGCGCTTTCCACACTTTCGCTGCTAAAGCGTTGATCGTGACGGATTGAGTTGCAATAAACCCTGTATTCATCTAACCCTCCTTGATTAAAAGTGATGTTATTCAGCAGCTCTTCTGGATTGCGACAGTGTTGAATGAATATAACTTATGAAGCGTTCAGCAAATATACAACCCTAGTAAGTTATGTATGAACTTCGATTCTCATACAAAGTTTTTATATGTATTTCTTACGCACTTGGAGTAATTACATTGTGAATTCCTTTCAACCGGCTGGAAGTTACAAAGTGGCGTTCACAGCATCCAAACGATTTGCGAGCGGCGTGTACATTTGTCAATTGCGGTGGGATGAAACAATTGCAATCCGAAATAAAATGCTTCTATTGAAGTAACCAAGCTTTTCGCTTATTTGTTCTCCTCTATACAATAAAGGCGATTATCTTCAACGCGATACAACAAAGGAGCGATCACTATTTTCGGATACCGCAAACGAAGGCGCTTGGCTTCGCTCAAAATAAAATCAATCTCATTGCCGATTTCGAACATCGTGACGTAATGGTAAAAATGTTCTTCTGCTCGCTCTGGCTCCCAGCCTGCGTTCTCAACCAAACCCTGAACAAACTTATCTTTGCGAGCAATCAAGTTCACCATTCCGCATTGTGTATGTGCGATAAGCGCAATACATCGAACGCCACCGACGGCAATGGCATAGGAGACTTTGAATTCGCTGTAGCGCAAATTTGTGCCGCCAGTGCGAATGATGTAAGCAAAGTTATCGGGAATGTGAAGATGCTTCCGATTATCCATACACATCCCGACGAGCAACTGGGCGGCAGTGCATACTTCGTATGGACGATTAAGATCATGGTATTCAAGCAGAAGCCCGATGGGAGTGTCCCGGTACTCTGCCGGTATGATGTCTCTTGACGATATGGAAAGTATGTTGTACATCTCCTTACCACGTCAATTCCATTCCCTCACTTGCAGGGGTGCATTTGAATTTCAGCGATTTCGTTTTGATCTCCCGCTGGCACTTTTCAACAATATCGTCAATCTTTTCGTCGTTATGTTGCGGATCGTGATGAAAGAGAATGAGATGCTTCACGTTGGCTTCCGCAGCAACTTTAATCGTGAAAAGATAGTGGGAATGGCCCCAGCCTACTTTGTCAACATATTCTTCCGGTGTGTACGTTGAGTCATGGATCAAAATATCGGCGTTGCGGGCAAATTCAAAGACACGCTGGTTCGGATCGCCTTTTTCCGCAAAATATTTTTCCTGTACAACTTTTTCAAAGTTTGTCAGCCGCACAGCTGCCTCGCTGTCGAACGGCTCATTATCGCTGATGTACACAAGTATCTTTCCCTTGTATTCGAGCCTGTACCCGACAGTGAACCCCGGATGATTGACATACATCGTGCGCACATGTGCGCCGAAGATCATGAACTCCTCTTCGCCGATCGGTCGGAAATTGATCTTCGCCTTCAGCTCGTTCAATTGGACGGGAAAATAAATGCGGTTCATCTGATCGGCAATAATGCGCTGAAGATTGATGTCCTTTCTTTCCGTACCGAT
>JAGWND010000265.1 GCA_028873075.1 Bacteroidota bacterium | reverse complement strand
TGCTGCTCATTTCATTTCTGCTTTTTGCTTTCTCGTTCTCTTCTCCACTTCTTCCCAAATTATTTTTTTGATCGCTTCAATTGACTGCGCGCCGTCAACAACGACAAAACGTTGCGGTTCTTCTTTCGCCGTTGCTAAGTAACCGCGCCGGACTTTTTCATAAAACATTTTTCCTGAGCTTTCCATCCTGTCGATCGGCGTGCCGCTCTGTTTTCGCCGCTCAATAATTTCTTCCACAGAAATATCAATGAGAAATGTTACATCCGGCATCACACCGAATGTTGCCGCCGCATTGATTGCGCGGACGGCGTCGAGATTGAGACCGCGTCCATAGCCCTGATACGCCATGGTGGAATCAACATAGCGGTCGCAAACAACGAAGCGCTGTTCCTTCAGCGCAGGTTGAATCGTTTGAACCACTAATTGCGCACGTGCTGCGGAGAACAATAACAGTTCGGTGACTTCATTCATCCCGAGATGTTTTTTGTCGAGAAGAATTTCCCTGATGCGCTCGGAGATGTCCGTGCCGCCGGGTTCGCGGATAAAATCTACTGCGTGATGCCGCGCCTTCAGCGTTTCAACAAGCAAATTCGCCTGCGTTGTTTTTCCCGAACCGTCGAGACCTTCGAATGAGATGAACATTTTCTTTGTGTCTTTGAGACGTTATGGCAAAATGTAGTTGTAAGATAGAAGTTAGAAAATGCAGAATCAATTCCACCGACACGACGGCTGTCAGGTCGTTGCAACTTGAATTTGATTTTGTTATACTTTCCTCGTCATTGCAAACACCGTTATAACCACAAACACAAGGAGTCTCATCATGGAAGAACAAAATACCGTTGCTTCACAAGCGGAATCAACCGCGGCGGAAATGAGCTTCAGCGACAAGCTGATGAATGTCTTTGCATCGCCGGGGGAATTGTTTGAGTACGTTTCAAAAGCGCCGAAGCAAACATCGAACTGGGCGATTCCTTTACTGCTGACGATTGTGATTGGAATTGTGTTTACCTTTGTCGCATTTACGCAGCCTCCGATTCAGGATGAAATGGCGCGGCAGCGCGACAAATATACTCAACAGCAAATTGCAGCAGGAAAAATGACGCAGGAACAAGCGGACATGATAGCGGAACGTTCGCCGAAACCCGGATCGCCGATGTTTTTAATTTTCGGCGCGGTCGGTGTTGTTGTTGTGATGTTCGCTACGTTGTTTCTTTCTGCGCTTGCATTCTGGCTGTTGGGAAAAGTCGGATTCAAATCGTCGGCAACGTACGGCAAAACGGCGGAAGTTGTCGGACTCTCGATGTACGTCATGGCGTTAGGCTCGATTCTCACATTGATACTCGTTGTAGCAATGGGATCACTCCACGCAACGCCGAGCTTAGCGCTTGCCGTGTCAGATTTTGATCCGATGAACAAGATGCACAAGCTGTTAGCCTCCATCAACATTATGACATTCTGGTATCTCGGAATCGTTGCGGTCGGTTTGGGAAAGCTTTTTGCCGTTTCGTTCGGCAAGGTATTGAGCGGTGTTGCAGTGATTTGGGCAGCGTGGACGGTGATTACGTTGTTCCTGAATTTTGGATTTTAGCTGCCGCCTGAAAGTAAGAGCCGGAGAGTTTTGCAAGGACTGCTTCAAGATTCAAGATTTATTTCCCGGATCGCTGCGTGAATCCCGAATCTTTTTACATTATTCCCTGCGGGTCAACATCAATAATGATCTTCACCCCGCGGGGAATTTCTTTTTCAAGCTCGCGGTTTGCGGCTATGATTGCCGCGCGCATGTGTGAACCGTTCGGATCGAAATCACGCCGTGCTTTCACAATCAAATGCCAGCGGTATTGATTTTTGATTCTCGAAATGACTGCCGCCGTGGGTCCGAGTAGTATGCTGTGAGTTTTCTTTCTTTTTAGAAGCGCCGCAAACCGTTGAATCGTCCCCTCAGTTCTTTTCTCATTTTCACCCTTTACCTCAACCAAGACAATGCGTGCGAACGGCGGATAGAGCGCTTGCCGGCGATACTGCAATTCTTCTTCGTAAAATCCGGAAAAGTTGTGAGCGGCGGTGTGCTTCAAACTATAATGCGATGTTTGAAAGCTTTGAATGATAACTTCCCCGCGCAGCGCACTTCGTCCGGCGCGCCCGGAAACTTGTGTCAGCAGTTGAAATGTCCGTTCCGCCGAACGGAAATCCGGCAGCGACATTTGCGTGTCGGCAGAAATGACACCGACAAGCGTGACACGCGGAAAGTCGAGTCCCTTGGCAACCATTTGTGTGCCGAGAAGAATATCCGCTTCGCTGCGGGAAAACTTTTGCAGCAAGCGGTCGTGAGAGCCTTTGCGCGTTGTCGTGTCCAAATCCATGCGGAGAATTTTTGCCTCAGGGAAGAGTGCCGTCAATTCCTGTTCCACGCGCTGCGTGCCGAAGCCTTGCAGCTTGAGGAGAAATCCGTGGCAATTCGGGCATGCGTCGGGAACGGGTTTCACTGTTCCACAATAATGACAGCGCAAATGTTTTTTCGTGAGATGATACGTCATCGTTACATCGCACTGCTCGCACCGCGCAACGTAGCCGCATTCCAGGCATTCAAGAAACGGTGCAAAGCCGCGGCGGTTTTGCAGAAGGATGATTCCTTCTTTCTTGTTCAACCGCTCGCGGATTTTTTCTTCCAGCGATTTTGAAAGCGAGTGAAATCCGTTTTCGAAAGCCTTCTTGCCGATTTCTTTCGCACGAAGCTTCATCTCTTCGTACACGCGCTGATGTTCTTCAGCCATGCTGACGATTGCAATCGAAGGAAGTTCAGCGTTGTCAATTCGTTCGGGCAACTCGAGCAGCGCATACTTGCCCGACTGCGCGTTGCAATACGATTCCACCGACGGCGTTGCAGAGCCGAGCAGGACAACAGCGTTGTTCTGCGTGCCGCGCACAATTGCGACGTCGCGTGCGTTGTAACGCGGTGTCGCATCAAATTGTTTGTAGGAAGCTTCGTGCTCTTCATCAACGACGATGAGTCCGAGATTGTTCAACGGTGCGAAAATTGCCGAGCGCGGTCCGACCGCGATTTTGTATTTTCCTTCACGCGCAAGTCGCCACGCATCGTACCGCTCGCCGACAGCCATTCTGCTGTGCATGACGATGACATCTGAACCGAAGTGAAGACGGAAGCGCCGGACAATTTGCGGTGTGAGAGAAATTTCCGGAACAAGAACGATCGCCGTTTTCCCGCGTGCCAGTATCTCGCTGATCGCTTCGATATATACCTGCGTTTTTCCACTTCCGGTGATCCCGTGGAGGAGAAACGTTTTATGCGTTCCTTCACTGATCGCATGAGAAATTTCAGAGAGCGCATGTTGCTGATCGCGGCTCAATTGAAATTGTTCGACAGGGGTGACCGAGCCGTCATCGCTGAATTCTTCCCGGCGCGGTTCTTCGCGGAGAATAATCTCGACGAAGCTTTTTTTCACCAGCGAGTTGAGCGTTGCAAGCGAGACATGCGCTTCTTTCAACAATTGCCGAACCGGATACGGCTCATTTCCCAATTCATGTAAACGAAGGAGGAGTTTTTGCTGCTGTTTTCCTTTAGCCGCAATATCCCCCGGGGCTTCCTTCTTAACGACGAACTTGACGAGCTTTGGTTTTGCGTTTTGCCGTTTGAACTGTTCGGCGATTGTAATGATTCCTGACGACTCAAGACCTGCGAGGATCGAAGAAATGTTTTTGACGCCGGTTTTTTTCTGAAGTTGTG
>JAGWND010000036.1 GCA_028873075.1 Bacteroidota bacterium | reverse complement strand
ATGCTTTGCCTAGCAATTACACCCTGTTGAAGTTCCATTCTTCAAACACATTTTGATATAAAGCAGAGGGATCAACGCCCCGCGCAAGCAATACCCCGACAATGCCGTGCGTCTCAACATCTGTTTTCGGAAAGCGGAACGATCCGGTGTCAGTCATGATCGCAACATACAGTGCGTCGGCGATTTTTCGGGTGATGCTGTGAGGATTGAGATACGAAAGAAGCCGGTACACAATTTCGCCGGTTGCGGGAGACGATTCATCAATAAGATAGAGGCCGGCAAATTTTGCCTGGTCGAGATGATGGTCAATGCAGATTTTGTATGCTTTGCTTTGAAGGACAAGCTCTTTCATCGCAGTGAATCTCAGCGGCGAGTTCGTATCAACCACAATAATCACATCAGCGTTGGCGATCACCTTTGTGTGGTGCTCGCGTGAAAAATGTTCGATGGGATGGATCGAATCGAGGAAGAAATAATTCGACGGCGTTTTACTTTGATTGATGACGAGGGCATCTTTACCTAAACTTTTCAGAAACGCAGCGAGCGCAACTTCACTTCCCAATCCGTCCCCGTCCGGATTGATGTGTGTCGTGAGAACGAACGTCTGCTTTTGTCCGAAAATTTTCTTACAGGTTTCAAAAAGCTGTGTCATAGCAAATAAAAAAGGTGCGGCATCAATATACGAAATTTTTTGATGCCACACCTTTTCTTGAAATTCGAAACTCTAAACACTAACTCCTAAACAAATCCAAGTTGGTAAATGAAAAACCCGTCGCCAGCGTTAACGGTTCGGGTATTTGTATTTTGACATTGTTTAGCATTTCGAAATTCGTGCTTCGAGATTTACTGTATCGTCCAGGTCTCTCCGGCGTTCAACAATTTTTCCATCGTTCCCTTGCCGCGCTTTTCAATGGAGCTTTCAATCTGCTGCGTCATCATCGCATCGTACGTCGGGCGCTCAAGGCTTTGGAAAATGCCGATCGGGCGCGGAAGATTTTCCTGATACGTCATGTTGGCGAGAATGAACGCAAGCGTCGAATCTTTTTCGTTGTGAACGATCAGGTCACTGACGGAATGTTTTCCATCCTTCAGCGAAACAACCGTCGGCGTGAATCCGTCAAGATGGATTCCTTTGTCTTTTTCTTTCCCGAAGATGAGCGGCTTGCCGTGTTCAAGATACAACACATTCTCGTCGCGCGATTCCTTTTCTGTGAACGTGAAGAACGCGCCGTCGTTGAACACGTTGCAGTTCTGGTACATTTCGACAAAGGATGTTCCCTTGTGTTCTGCTGCGCGCTTCAGCACCGTTTGCATGTGCTTCGGATCCCTGTCCATTGAGCGGGCAACGAACGTGCAGCTCGAGCCGAGCGCCAAGCTTGCCGGATTGAACGGGTAATCAATCGAACCGAGCGGCGTTGATTTCGTTACTTTTCCTTTTTCCGACGTCGGCGAGTACTGCCCTTTCGTCAATCCGTAAATTTGATTGTTGAACAGTATCACGTTCACGTCAATATTTCTTCGCATCAGATGAATCATGTGATTGCCGCCGATGCTCAATCCGTCGCCGTCGCCGGTGATGACCCAGATCGAGAGATCGGGGCGCGCCATTTTCAATCCGGAAGCGATTGCCGTTGCGCGTCCATGAATGCCGTGAAAACCGTACGTTTCCATGTAATACGGAAAGCGGCTGGAACAGCCGATGCCGGAAATGAATACCATCTTCTCGCGCGGGATATTCAGATCGGGAAGAATGCGCTGTGTCTGCGCAAGAATGGAATAGTCGCCGCAGCCCGGGCACCATCGCACATCCTGATCGGACTGAAAATCCCGTGCAGAAGGTTTTGCCGCCGGCGCGTCGGCCGGTTTTACGTTTGAAAGAATTTCTTCAACAAGAACACTCATAATTTTCTCCTACTCTTAGAAAAGTTTTTTAAACTCTTGGCTCATGCTACAAAACATGAAAAATGTCGTTCCCGGATGCTTTTATCGGGAATCTAATTACCTAATTTTTCTTACAATGGATTCCCGCTTTCGCGGGAATGACGACCTGAAATGTGATTCTCAAATAAACGTTTTGTGTAGCATCTAAATTATTATTTCGAATTTCCTAACACTTCGTCAATTTTCTTTTCGATCTCGGAAGCCTTGAAGGGCAATCCCTGAATTTTATTCAAGCCGACTGCCGGCACAAGATATTTTGCCCGCAGAACTTTGATCAGTTGTCCTAGATTGATTTCCGCGACCAACACGTGCTTGAAGTTGTAGAGAATTTCACCCACATTTTTCTGCAGCGGATTCAAATAATGAAGATGGAGATGCGAGACCGATTTTCCTTCCGCACGTTTTTGTTCAACCGCAGTGCGAATCGCGCCGTACGTTCCGCCCCAGCCGACAACCAGAAGATCGCCTTTTTCATCTCCTTCGACTTGTGCGGGAGGAATGTCGTTTGCAATGCGCTCGACTTTTTCTGCGCGTAGGCGAACCATCCGCTCGTGGTTTTCAGGATCGTAGCTGACGTTTCCGGTTTTGTCTTCTTTTTCCAAACCGCCGATGCGGTGCTCGAGTCCCGGCGTTCCCGGAATTGCCCACTCGCGTGCCAACGTTTTTTCGTCGCGCAGGTAGGGAAGATAGCCGTTCGGGTCGGTGCGGAATTTCGGAGAAATATCCGGCAGGCTTTCCGGATTTGGAATGAGCCACGGCTCGGAGCCGTTGCCCAAGTATCCGTCGGAAAGGAACATTACCGGCGTCATGTATTTTAATGCGATGCGGCTCGCTTCGAAAACGGAATAGAAGCAATCGCCCGGCGTTGATGCGGCGATGACCGGAACCGGTGCTTCGCCGTTGCGGCCGTAAATTGCCTGCAGCAAATCCGCTTGTTCGGTTTTTGTCGGAAGTCCCGTGCTTGGTCCGCCGCGCTGGATATTTACGACGACGATCGGAAGCTCGACCATGACTGCCAAACCGATGGCTTCGGTTTTCAGCGCAAGGCCTGGACCGCTTGTTGTTGTCACAGCAAGCGCGCCGCCGAACGATGCGCCGATGGCACCTGTGACTCCGGCAATTTCATCTTCTGCCTGAAATGTTTTGACGCCGTACTGTTTGTACATCGAAAGATCGTGTAAAATGTCGCTGGCTGGAGTGATGGGGTAACTGCCGAGAAATAAATCGAGCTTTGCTTTGTTTGCTGCAGCGACCAAACCGAGCGCGGTCGCCTGATTTCCGGTTATGTTGCGGTACTTGCCGGGCGCAAGCGAAGCGGGCTTCACATCGTACCGCACGCTGAAGATTTCCGTTGTCTCCGCGAAATTCCATCCGGCTTTCAATACACGAATATTCGCTTCGGCAATGTCCGCTTTCGATTTGAATTTATCGTTCACCCATTCGATCGTTGATCCAATCGAGCGGTTGTAGATCCAATACATCATGCCGAGCGCGAAAAAATTTTTTGTGCGGTCAACGATCTTCTGCGGAAGATTCATATCCGCTAATGCAAGATTTGTCAGCTTCGTAATATCAACTTGAAAGACCTGATATTTTGAAAGTGAATCGTTGTTCAACGGATTTGCTTCGTATCCTGCAAGCTTCAGATTTTTGTCATTGAATCCGTCTGTGTTGACGATGATGGCGCCGCCGTTTACCAGACTGCGCAGGTTAACTTTCAGCGCCGCCGCATTCATTGCAACAAGCACGTCGCATTGATCGCCGGGAGTGTTGATTTCTTTGCTTCCGAAATGAATTTGAAAGCCGCTGACGCCGAACAGAGTTCCCTGCGGCGCGCGGATTTCGGCAGGATAATCCGGCAGCGTGCTCAGATCATTTCCCATGATTGCCGAAGTGTTGGTGAATTGTGTTCCGGTCAATTGCATACCGTCGCCTGAATCGCCGGCAAACCGTATCGTTACCTCATCAAGCGATTTAGTTGTTTTTACCATTGTGTGTTGTGCCTTCAGTATTGAAAATTGTAAATTGATATTGAATATAGAATCTATGCGGCAAATGCCGTGCCAGTATCAATTAAAAGCTGGTAGCCTCAGACTTAACATCTGCGGATGAGTCTTCCTGAGAACAGGAAACATCCTTTTTCTCTTCTTAGAATTGCCGCCAAGTTCTTCTTTCATAAAAAGTTAAGTGAATTGGCTGTGAAAAGCAAGGAAGCCCTCTTTTGGGTAGTGTTACAGTTTTGCATCTGTGTCATTCCGGCGAAAGCCGGAATCCAGAAAATTGAGCACTGGATGCCAGCTTTCGCTGGCATGACATTCGTTTTTGATCCAAATTTATCAAACTGTAACACTACCCTCTTTTGTAGAACTGGTGCATTTTGAAATTATGAATGTAGGGCGAAACTCCGTCTCGCCTGCCGAATTGGGAATTCGGCTTACATATAATCCAAAATACGCCACTGCACTCTTTTAGCAATCCCCGCCTTAGGCGGACTCCATAGCAATCCAATTGCTGATGCGCTGATGCTCTTTCAACAAATGAAGGATGCGGAATGTTCTGAAAGAAAGTCGTAGGGCACCTCGGAGATGTTCACGGACCCTCAATTAAGCTCTCTACCTCTGCAAGGAGGAGAGTTAGAGAGGATGTCGAAGTTCGTTGGTAACGCATTTTAACAGCTTACAAGGGAGTGGCACCTGTGGCAGTTGAAGCCCACCTTCCCAATTCTTATATTTTTTCCAACAACAATTGGCTTCACATGAAATTATTTGCTGCCACAATAATTATTCTTCTTTGTTTCGGGATTGAATCCACCTCAGCGCAAATCTCCACCGGCACGATCCGCGGAACAATTCAGGATATTCATACTCCGGTAGAAAAAGAGCTTCGCATTTTGCTGACCGAAACGACCACTCACGCGCTTGTTCAGGAAACATCTCCTGCAAGCAACGGTTCGTTCGTTTTCCGGAATATTCCTTTCTCCACGTACGATATTACTGTGATATCGGATTCCGTTTTGTTAGGTGGAAAGCGCGTCGTCGTTTCCAGTGAAATTATTTTTGCCGCGAAAGCACGAGGCGCAAATAATGGGAGAATGGAAGATTGGAATGATGAGCTGGTGAGTCCGTCTTATTCCGAAATTTCACCATTCCAATATTCCAATGACTTTGTGACTTGGCGGCGAGCGGTGTTTGTATTTTCACTAAAGCTTTTGTAGCTTCTCATAAGACGTCTCGGAACTTTATTTGGGCACTCCAATGAAACAGAGGTCGGTTTTATTTTTCCTGTCAATCTTTTTCTCATTTCATTTTGCTTTTGCCGGTGGGACAGCGCGCGGTGAGTTTTCCGCTGTTGTTGCTCATCCGATAAACACGCCGTACGGAATTGTGTTTACAAATCCGGTGGCGAACGCAGTCTATCTCACGCACAACGGGATCACTGAAGAGCTTTTTTCCGGTCCCGGCTGCGGAATGTATCTCACGCTTTCTCCTGATAAAACGAAAATCGGATTCAAAAGCATCAATGATAAGGCTCAGCAGGCGCCGGCGTTGTTCGATTTGAGCACGGAGAAAATTTTTCTTCTCCACGATTATGTGGATCAATCGGGGCAAGTAAGCTATTCCGCAAGCGGCGAGATTGCATATTCAATCGGCAATGATGTTATCGTTCAAAATGAAACAACAACACGTCACATCAATCTCGGTGCTTACTCAAACATTGTTGCGCTTTCTTCCGATGGAAAATTCATTGCCTTCAGCGGGGAGAGAGACGAAATGTATGTGCTCGATTTGCATTCGCAACAGCGCACGCTGGTTTCAGAATTAGCGAAAGGATATTATTTGCCGCTCTGGTCGCCGGCGGCGGATCGGTTATGCTATTCAAGCTTGGATGATTCATTGTTCGTGTACGACGCGAGCAATGGACGATCGTATGCACTTGGAAAAGGAAGCGAGCCGGCATGGTCGAGCGACGGCGAATCGTTGGTATTTGTTCGCAAGGAAGTAGAAAAATTTTCTCTTCTCAATTCGGATTTATACAGCGCGCCGTACGACGGAAAACAAATTGTTCGTCTTACTAACACGCCGGATGTTTTTGAAACTGAGCCGAGCATTTCCGGCAGAGAAATTATTTTCCGTTCGTATAACAACAACGCAATTTTCAAAGCCGCTCTTTCTCGTTCTCCCGTAACTCTGCAAAACACCAGCACGGCTGCAACGATTGATGAGAAGACCATTGTGCCGATGCTGGAGAAGGAATCTTCCGTTTTCCAGCTCGAAAAAGTTTCTTCGCCGACAGTTTATTTTGACATGCCGTACACGAATCAGGTATACGATACGCCGGATTGGTATAACGGCAACGCCGCGTGCGGGCCGACTTCCGCAATAATGGTGATTGCGTACTACAATTTGCTCCCTGTGTGGAATGTGTGGTGTCAATACTTTTCGGACTATAAGCATTGGAGCGCGTACGGAAGATATGTGTGCGAGCAATATAATTTTTGCGGGATCAGTTACGCCTATCCGGCGGCAGACCCGAGCGGCAAAACTTCGTGGGGCGGATATGGATATATGTGGAGCGGGAGTAATTCTCCCTATTCAACGATAGTTTCGTACTATTCCTACCATGGATTGAAAGCGAGCCGGATGGACGCGCCGCCGCTCGATACGGTCATTGACGCAGTGAGCAGCGGTCACCCGTACACGCTGTGCAACGGTTTGACAACGGCGGGGCACATTATTGACATTAACGGCGTGGGAGATAAACGAGGAACGTTGAGCGCGAACGATCCGTACGGGAATAAAAATGTGAGCTATCCGAGCAAAAACGGAAAAGATGCGCTGTACGATTGGCCCGGATACAACAACGGATTTCAGAATCTCAACACTTCGTGGTGGGGCGTTGTTGTGAGCTACTCGCCTCCGCCGGCGAACGATACGATTGTTGATGATCTTCAATTCAATAACGGATTCATTCTTCACAATGACGCTCCGGCATCAATGGCGCTGTGGAAAGATAGGACTGCCGGTTACAACGGGCACATGTGGTGGGTTAACACGCGCCGCAGCGATACATGCTACGCACAATGGCATCCGGCGTTGAAGGAAGACGGGATGTACGAAGTTTCAGCGTACATACCATACAGCAATGCGAAAGCGGCACGATACAAAATTGCGGATGCAAGAGATACCGCAATGGTTATTATTGATCAAAGTCAATACAAAAATTCGTGGGCGCCGCTCGGCACATTTCCGTTTGCCAAAGGAGACAGCGGCTATGTTCAGCTTGGAGACGGAAGCGATTCTGTCGGGCAGGCGATCGTCTTCGATGCGATTCGCTGGACGTATCAGAGTACAATGGCTGTGGCTGCTGTGAATGAAACTCCTTTGCTCTTTGAACTTGAGCAGAATTATCCGAATCCGTTCAATCCCACGACGCAAATACGATTTGAGATTCCGGTTTCGGGATTTGTGTCTCTCAAAGTGTACGATGTTCTCGGGCGCGAAGTAGCTACACTTGTGAACGAGCGAAAATCTCCGGGAACGTACGAAGTAAATTTTGAGGGAAGCGAACTATCGAGCGGAATTTATTTTTGCACGCTGAGAAGCGGAAATTTCGTGCAAACAAAGAAGCTGACGCTTGTGAGATAGGGAAAGTTTTACAAAGTCTAAAGTTATGGGCACTTCAAGCTGTGAACCTTGAGTCTTGAGCTCTGTATTAAGCAAGGAGAATAAAATGACGCATCGTTTAATCGTTTGTGCAGTAATGATTGTTTTTGCATTGACGTATTCTGCCAACGGACAAGAACAGCAGATCAAAGAATTAAAAAACTCCAACCCGGATTCGAGCCGGGTGATTACGAACGCCGCACTAGGCTTTTCATTTGCAAAAATCGGTCAAGTTACAGCATCCGACAGCTCCGGTTACAGTTTGATTTTAGGGGACTCGCTGTCTGAATCGGCGCCGAAATCTGTGGCGCATATTTCTACCGCCGATGAACTTTTTATTGATTTGCCCGGCAGCTTCGGCGGCAGATTGTATTACGGAAGTCCCGATATGAAAAGCTTGGCTGCGAGTCGCCTCGTGAGCGATTCGCTTAGCAACGGAGCAGTGAAATTCAGGCGGGAGTATTGGGCAGTGTATGCAGGAATGGGTGCGTGGGAAGAAGTGGTCAATTGCTACACTCGGCAGAACGGGCATTACTACGTTATTTCACTCACTCGAGACAGAGCACTTGGAAAGCCGGGGATGCAAGCTGAGGGGAAACAGTTGACGGCAGAAGAGCTTCAAGCAAAAGCCGTCGCTTCGCTGAGGGATACAACCGATGCCGCCATCAAGCAGTTTAATGAATTGCTCGCATCGTTTCGCATTGAAAAGTAAGTGTGGAGATGAGAATATGATGAAGAAAGTTTTTTATATTCTTGCAGCAGTTTCATTTTTTGTTTCAGTTCGTGCGGAAAATTCTTTGCCGATTGAAGGGAAAGGAATGTACCTTTGGCAGCTTTGGTCTTCCAACGGCGGCGGAAAAAATTTGAATGCAGTCATCTCCAAATTGAAAAGTATCGGAGCGACGTGGCTCGTCATAAAAATGGCCGATGGCAATAGCTATTACAACAGTCCCAATCATTCACTATACAATTGGGTGGTTCCGAATTACGGCAGCATGGACAGCGTTGTTACCATTTTTCATGACAACGGTATCAAGATATTTGCATTTCAATATGTATACGGAATCCCGCGCAAGTGGAGCAGCTATTCTATTTCTGAAACTGACGCGGCAAACATGGTGCTCGATGTGAAGGGGATTGACGGACTTATTATTGATGCGGAAATCGAATATGATACGTTGACAAATCGTATTGCTGCTGCCCGATCATATTGCGACAGCATTCACGCGCATCATCCCGACGGATTCCTTGGACTTACCGCGTGGGCGCGGATCAACGGTCACTCGACATTTCCGTGGACAACGTTTCTCGATCGTGTTGACCTCAACATGCCGCAAACGTATTGGGCGGCACGGCCGACAACTCCGTCAAACGAGCTTAGCCTGATGAGCAGCCAATTCACTTCCTATACAAATTTATGGGTGAGCCAAGGCGACAGTGCGGCAAACAAACCGATCATGCCGATCGGTCAGGGAGAATATTTTGGGTACAGCAACGATGTTCAGCAGGGCGATGTTGCGAGCTTCTGCAATTTGTCCGACACACTGTATCACTATCCCGGTGTAAGCTTGTGGGAATATAATCAGATCACGCATCAATATGTGTGGGATGAATACACTGCGGCGTGGCAATCTGCGACATCAGTGGGGCGGAACAATACACTCGTGAAGCGATTTGAGTTAATGCAAAATTATCCGAATCCATTTAATCCGACAACACATTTACGATATACGATTGCCGATTTTCAATTTGTGACATTGAAGATTTATGATGTGTTGGGAAGGGAAGTTGCGACGCTGGTTGACGAGCGTAAATCTCCCGGAATGTACGAAGTGAATTTTGACGGAAGCAGATTGTCGAGCGGTGTGTATTTTTATAGACTCACTTCAGGAAATTTTGTTCAAACGAAAAAATTTGTTTTAATGAAATAAGGAAATATTCCTATGGAATCTTTTTATCGTTTTCTCGCCAAAACGCTCACCATCATAGTTGTTTTTATTTTTGCGCAGGTTGCGAACGCCGGAACGCGTTATAAAGATATTGTTTTCACTTCCGTGAATGCGACGATGAATGTTCCTTTCGGCAGCAACGTGAATATTGATGGATCGAACGATTCCTTGTTCTTGGATTTTTATACACCGGCGGGCGACACTCTGACATCGAGACCGCTGGTTATTTGCATACACGGCGGAAGCCTTGTCTCCGGCGACAGGAGTGAGATGGGTTCGTTTTGCACGGACTTTGCTAAACGAGGTTATGTTGCTGCGACAATAGACTATCGTCTTGGAATTGAATCTCCGAAAGGAGTGACGACAATATTGGAAGCGTTATTGCGGGGAGTTCAGGATGCTAAAGCGGCAGTGCGTTTCTTCCGTTCAAAAGCTGCCGAATATGGAATTGATACTTCACGAATTTATCTCGAAGGTTCTTCGGCAGGATCAATGGTTGCCGTGCATGATGCCTATTGGAACGAAGATGAAATTCCGCCGGACGTCAATCAGACAAAGTGGGGCGATGTTGACGGCGCCAGCGGTAACCCTGGATATTCGACCGCGATTAAAGGCATCATAAACTATTGCGGCGGCATTGTAAATCCGACATGGATTAATGCAGGAGAAGTGCCGGTGGCGAGCATTGACGGTTTAGACGACACGATCATTCCCCAGGACAGCGGTACGTCCGGCGATTTTGGAATAGAATTATACGGCGGTATAGCGATCGGCAGGATCGCGACACGGCTTGGAGTCTATAATCAAGGAGTTTATTTTCCCGGGCAAGGCCATGGCGGCGGCGTTGACAGCCTTCCGGGGTTCAGCTCGAATTTTCTTTATTCATTAATGGTGCTCTCTTCTTCCCAGCCGCACGATTTCACTTCAATGGTGCTTTCTGCAAAATCATTAAAAGTATTTCGCTACGATAGCTATACTTTTACAACGTCGGCTCTTGATCCCTCGGGCAACAGGATTATTTTACCCTCATCGTGGATACAGTATTCGTGTGACAGCCGAATCGGCTCGATACAACCCTGGGGCGTATTCACTCCGGGAGATCACTCGGACAGCGGATATGTGTATGCAAAGTTTAATAACACAACCGATTCCTGTTTTGTAAAAACGTATGGCATTCAATATATCCTTTTGAAGCCAAAATTTGCTGTTACCGATACCTTGCGGGCGCTTCAGTTAAGCGTTGATACGTATGATGCAGATTCGGTATTGCACAATCTGCCGATAACAATGTTTACGCTGACGTCAACAAATCCATCGGTGGGAACTGTTGATTCGACCGGTGTATTTGCCGGAAAGATGAACGGCACGACAGATATTATTGCTTCTCTTAACAACTACAGCGATACGAGCACCATACGAGTTGAAAGCGCAAGCGGTGTTGTTAGCCTCGATGCTCTTGATAGTTTAGGCGGATGGACTTTTACCGGCGCCAACCTGGATTCGCTGTCCGTTACGCTTGCAACGGATCAGAAATCAACCGGCAATGCATCCTTTAAGATACAGTATAAGTTTACGTACGATCCATCGAAATCTACTTACATGATTTATCTTAGCAAAGACGTGCTCGTGTATGGAATTCCCGATTCGATTTATCTCGATGTTAAATCCGATGGACGCAATCATCGCCTTTACTATCGTTTGTCGGATGCCGACTCAAACCTGTTCCGCGCTATTGGAAGGAAGTATCTGAACGACAGTGTTGCGTTCGACAATATCAATGCGTCAATGACAAGTTTGTCCCCGTTGACAGGCAGTACGAAAATAGCTTATCCTCTGACTTTCAAAAGAATAGAGATTCAGCTTGCAGGCGATCAAGTTCAGGGCGTGTCAACATCAGGGACTATTTACGTTGACAACCTGCGGTTAAAGTATCCCGGCAATGTTACCGGTGTTATGGCGCCGTTGCTTTTGCCAGGTAAGTTCAGGCTTGAACAGAATTACCCGAACCCGTTCAACCCCTCGACACATTTTCGATTTACGATTGCGGATTTTCGCTTTGTTACGCTCAAAGTCTATGATCTTTTGGGAAGAGAAGTTGCAACATTAGTCAGCGAACGAAAATCTCCGGGAACGTACGAAATGAACTTTGATGGGAGCAGATTTTCCAGCGGAATCTATTTCTACAGATTGACTGCGGGCAGTTTTGTTGACACGAAAAAATTCGTTTTGTTGAAATAAGGTTGATAGCTGCGTTTGTTTTTTTCACTATAGCCGAAATCTTAATTGTACTGAGGGAAATCTTTTATACAAAGGAGATCGTTGAGATGAAGCAGAATATATTCAGCGTCGTATTTTTTTCTGTATTTTTTCACGGCATGTGTGCGGCTCAACTCACGTATGACACACTCTACAGCGCGCCGGTCGGACCCGGTGTGATTTATACCCGGCTGTATGAGCCGACGACGCCCTTCAACGTCAGTGTTCTCGAAGTTGAGTTGAAGAACCCGTATTTAAAAATGGAAACCGTAAAAGGGGGAGATCTTCTGACCGGGTTTGAATGGGTGAGTTCAATGTCAGCCCGGAATAATTACGATGGTCATTATGTTGTAGGCGCAATCAATGGCGACCTTTACGGTTCAGTGCCGACAAATGTGCAGGTCGAAAAAGGAGAGATGCTTCTCAGAACGACAGGAAAATCGAGAATCGGCTTCGATGCTTCGAATCACGTTTCGTTAAGCATCGTCTCGTATTCAGGAACGTTGGCGGCCGGAGATTCGTCGTATGCAATCGGCGGCATCAATGAATCCCGGGGAGCGAATGCGCTTATTCTCTACAACAGCTATAAAGGAAGCTCAACAGGTACAAATCAGTACGGCACTGAAGCTGCCGTGCATCCGATCACCCGGTGGCTTGTGAATGACGCGGTTGCATGTATTGTGGATAGTGTTGTGCAAGGTGTCGGAAATATGACGATTGCAAAAGGAGGCGCTGTTCTTTCCGGCAACGGAACGGCGAGTGATTTTTTGACGAACAATGTTCATGCCGGAGACACAGTGAAAGTAGCGTTGAGCTTATCCCCGAGCTTGAAAGATTTGACCGAAATGATAGGCGGGTATCCGAGAATCGTGAGCAATGGAACAAATGATGTTGCTGGCGGCGTGGCTCAAGAAGGGGGTCCCGATCCGTACCATCCGAATCCCCGTACCGGCGTCGGCTTCTCCGCCGACAGCTCGAAGCTTTATCTCATTACTCTTGATGGAAGAAATTCTCCCCTCACTCTCGGCATGACGCTCGATCAATTTGCCGATCTTATGATTCAACTTGGGGTATATAACGGAATGAATTTTGACGGTGGTGGGTCGTCTACAATGGTCGTTCATAATTCAGTGGTCAACTACATTGCAGGAGAACGTGCAGTTTCCAACGGACTGATGATTGTTGCCGATGTTTCGAGCGACAGCGTTGTGCACTCCATTCGAATTTTGCCGCCGAACCAATCGAAGAACTTCACAGTCTATAAAATGGTAAGGATCTTTACAGGCGATAGCACAACATGGGAAGTGTCGGGGTATGATCAATACTATAATCCTTTGCCGATAGATGCGTCGAAGTTGAAGCTTTCGGTTGATCCGGTACTGGGCAGAATCAATCCTGCGGGCTATTTTGTCGCCGGAGCGCAGCACGACAGCGGCTACGTTTATGCAACGTATAATGGTTCGATCGTTGACTCAGAGTTCGTGGTAGTTAAAACTCTTTCTACAATTTCAATCTCTCCTTCGAGTGTGGTAACCGATACGGCACGACCGGTCTCCTTCAGTGCCGAAGGGTTCGATACGGATAACATGCAGCAGTCTCTTGATCAGCAATACTTACAGTGGTCAAGTTCGAATACTGCTGTCGGAGGTATTGATGCAAGCGGAACTTTTCAAGGGAAATCGGAAGGGAGTGTATATATCATTGCTTCCTATGAAGGGTTGAAAGATTCAGTCATGGTCACGGTGAAAGTTAACAAAGGCTTTCTCGTTATTGATTCGCTTGAATCGTTGAATGCGTGGAATATCGGCTTTCTGAATGTGGATACTGCCAACACGAAGGTAACGGTGTCGGACAATGTCTCGTCGCTCGGTTCCGAGTCATTCAGAATAGACTATAAGTTCACATTCACCGGCAGTCCGGACTTCGTCTACTTTAACAGGAACATTCCTCTCAGTGGAGTTCCCGATTCTTTGTGGATTGATCTTAAAGCCGACCGGCTGACGCACATCGTGTATTACGTCGTAACGGACGCGACCGGACGTCAATACACGTTGTCAAGCGCAATAGCAAAAGACTCAACAAAGCTTGCGCCGCTGCAGGCGCGAGTGTCATCCTATTCGTCTGCGATGATTTTTCCTGTAACACTCGATCAGGTCGGGGTGCTTTTAGGGGGCGGCACGCGAAGGTACAACGACAGCACGTACACCGGCACAATTTATCTCGATAACCTCAGAGTAAGTTATCCTGCACGCGTAACGGAGGTTCGGGAGATCAATAGTCTGCCGAGCAGCTTTACGTTGTTTCAGAATTATCCGAATCCGTTCAACCCGGCAACACATTTACGGTTTACGATTGCCGATGTACGATTTGTGACGCTGAAGGTTTACGATGTATTGGGAAGGGAAGTGGCAACGTTGGTGAACGAGCAAAAATCTCCGGGAACGTATGAAGTACAATTTGATGGAAGCAGGTTGTCGAGCGGCGTGTACTTCTACAGACTTACCGCAGGAAATTTTGTGGACACGAAAAAATTTGTCTTGATGAAATAAGGAGGAAACAAATGTCACGCTTGAGTCGAGCACTGCCAGTGGTATTCTTTGCACTTGTCTTTGTTGCCGCTGCACCGTTGTGTCAGGCGCAAATGCAAACGTATGATTCTGCAATCAAACTTGAGAATGAAGGAAAATTCGAGGAAGCTTCATCGCTTCTTAAAAAGATTCTTTCCGAAAATTCAGCTTCACTCCCCTCCGGTGAAAAAGAGAAAATTCTTTTTCAAATAGAAAGAATGAGACGCATCCGCATTGACTATTCGTTAACAGCGGATGAGCTTTATGCACAGCTTGAACACGGCATTGAAAATATTTCAAGGGATGAATTCAACCGATGGATGAAAGAGGGAAAGTTCGATGCGAGAATCATTGACGACACGCTCCGGTTCGTCGGCCCGAGCAGAAGCAATTTGTTTTTCCGCAATGCCGATCTTGCTGCAAGAAAAATTCCGCAAACGGGCTATTTCGGCTCGCCGCTTTCAAACGAACATGCTTTTCACGAAGCGCTGTTCAATGATTGCCTTTCAATCGAACGAGCAGCTGACAGTTTGAACACGCCGTACGTGTTGCCCAAACTTTACAAACTGAAAATGGAAGTTACCGCCGATTCCGGTGCGGCAACACCCGGTGAGATCGTGAAAGCGTGGCTGCCGATTCCGAAAGGATTTCCGTTTCAAAAAGATTTTCGCTTGGTTTCATCTTCAAGCGAGCCGATAAATGTTTCGGGTGCGGATAGTCCTATTCGTTCAATCTTCATGGAACAGCCGGCAGATTCAAACGGCGGTGCGACGTTTACGATCGAATATACGTACCGAACATCCGGCGTCCATGTTGCTCTCGGTAAAAATGCAGTCCAGCCGTGCGATAAGAATGACAGTATCTGCCAAAAATTTACAGGCGAAGCTCCGAACATTATTTTTACGGATAAAATCAAGAAGCTTTCGCACGAAATTGTCGGCAGTGAAAGCAATCCATTGGTGATTGCAAAAAAATTTTACGATTGGATTTCGCAGAACATCAAGTACAGCTTTGCAAGAGAATATTCGACGATCAACAACATCAGCGATTATTGTTTGACGAAGGAATACGGCGACTGTGGGCAGGAGGCGATGTTGTTCATCACGCTCTGCCGGTACAACGGCATTCCGGCGCGGTGGCAGTCGGGTTGGTTCACATTCCCGAAGGCGGAAGACATTCACGACTGGACTGAAATTTATCTTCGTTCCGGTCAAGGGTCGGAATGGATTCCCGTTGATCCGTACATGGGCATTGCCGCCACGAGATATATGATGGACTTAACGGAAGGACAGCGGAAGTTTATTCACGATTTTTATTTCGGCGGGCTTGACCAGCACCGCATGTCAGCAAATTCCGGCAACAACCAGATTCTTTCGCCCGCAAAAAAATATTTCCGGTCGGACAATGTGGATTTTCAGCGAGGCGAGTTAGAAACGAATGAGGGGAATATTTACTTCGATAAGTTCAGGTACAGCTTCGATGTTCAGGAGATAACGGTGAATGAGTAAGTTTCAAGTTCAAGGTTCAAGGGTTAAAGTTTTTGATTCCCAATTTCAGATTTTGAGCTTTAGACTTTGAGCTTGAAACTATTTCTCCCTCTCCATTACATACTCCACAAATTGCAAGAGTGATGCTTTCGCTTCCGACGGAGGGAACTGGCGGAGGCATTCGCGAGCTTGTGCGCTGAACTGCTCTGCTTTCTTCACTGCGTACGCAATGCCGCCATACTGTTGCACGAAGGAGACGATCTCTTCGACGTCGTTCCCCCGTGCGCCGTTCTTGATTTTTTTCAGAATATGGCGCGATGCTCTTTTCGGTGCTCTCTGCAATGCATGGAGCAACGGCAGTGTAATTTTTTTCTCTTTCATGTCGCCGCCGACCGGTTTTCCGATGATGCTTTTGCGGCTTGTGTAATCGAGCAGGTCGTCACGGATTTGAAACGCCAAGCCGATATTTTCTCCGAAGTCTTTCATCAACGCCCGCTGCTCAACGTTCGTCGTTGCGCTCGCAGCGCCGATTTCCGTGCATGTAGAAATGAGCGATGCGGTTTTATCGGAAATGATCTTCACGTACGTCTGCTCGTCAATATCCAACTCGCGGCTCTTCTGAATCTGGAGAATTTCTCCCTCGCTCATTCTCCGGACGGCGTCAGAGACGGTTTTCAGGAAATAGTGGTCTTCGTTTTTGAGCGAAAGCATCAGGCCGGTAGAAAGGAGATAATCTCCCATCAGCACGGCGACTTTATTTTTCCACACGGCATTGATGGATGCAAGCCCGCGCCTCGTGTCGGCATCGTCAACCACATCGTCGTGGACGAGCGTTGCCGTGTGAAGAATTTCGACGAGCGTTGCACCGCGGTACGTGCTTTCGGAAATTCCGCCGCACGTTTTTGCGCAGAGGAAAACAAGAATCGGACGGATGCGCTTTCCCTTTTGTTTGACAATGTACCGCGCGACGGTATCAACAAGCCTCACGTTCGAGCGCATCGCCTGCTTGAAGTACACTGAGAATTCCTTCAGATCGCTCTTCACGGGGGCTTTGATTGTGTCGAGGCTGATCGTTTCGGTTTTCATGCCTGTGCCTCTGCTGCGGCGCTGCGTTTCTTTTGCGCGTACGCGGAAATGAAGATACTGATTTCGTACAAAACAATCATCGGTGCGGCGAGAAGGCTTTGCGTTACGATGTCGGGGGTCGGCGTTACGACGGCGGCGATGATCAGGATAACGACAATAGCATGACGGCGGTAATGCCGCATGAACGCCGGCGTGAGAAGACCGAGCCGCGAAAGAAAGTATGCGATCATCGGAAGCTCGAACAGCAAGCCCGAGCCGAGAATCAGGCTCAACATAAAGCTGATGTATTTATCTGCCGCGATGTTCAGTTCAATATTTTGCGTACCGAAGGTTGCGAAGAACTTGAGTGCTGTCGGTACCAGCACGTAATATCCGAATACAACTCCGGCAATAAAGCAAAACGACGTGTAGAAAACAATCCAGCCGATATTTTTGCGCTCATTGGGGAGAAGTCCTGGTGCCACAAACTTCCACACTTGAAAAAGTATGACCGGCATGCTGAGGATGACTCCCGCAATCAAAATCACTTCCATGTACAGCAGCACGATGCCGTACGGCGTAAGCACCTGAAGCTTGAGGTGAAGGGCGCGCAGCGGGCCTAACAGCAGGTCCTGCACAAGAAAATCTGAAATGAAAGCGCAGGCAATGCCTCCGACAATCACGGCGACGAGAGACTTTACAATACGCCAGCGCAGTTCCTCAAGATGATCGAGGAAAGACATTTCACGGGTTTCTGTTTCGCCGGTAATTTCTTTTGCCATAGAGAGAGGTTACATCAGTTCCTTGTACAGCGGAAACGTTCCGCACAATTCTGCAACGGAGTTTTTCACCGCTTCGTACGTTGATGTTTTGCCGACGTTCTGAATTACCTGGTCAATGAGGTCGGCAACGATGGACATTTCCGCTTCTTGCATTCCGCGCGTTGTTAACGCCGGCGTGCCGACACGGATACCGCTTGTAATGAGCGGAGATTTGTCGTCAAACGGTACCGCGTTTTTATTCACCGTGATGCCAGCCTGATCGAGCGCTTCCTGCGCGTCTTTACCGGTGACGTTTTTGTTCCGAAGGTCAATCAGCATCAAATGATTGTCCGTTCCGCCGGAAATGATGTGATATCCTTTCGCCGTCAATCGTGAAGCGAGCGCCTGTGCGTTTGCGATGATTTGTTTCGAGTACGCTTTGAACTCCGGCTGAAGCGCCTCTTTGAATGCCACCGCTTTTGCGGCGATGATGTGCATCAGCGGTCCGCCTTGAATACCGGGAATCACCATCGAGTCCAAAAGCTCCGACATCATTTTTTTCCTGCCCGATTTCGGTGCGACAATACCGAACGGGTTTTCAAAATCTTTCCCCATCAGAATCAACCCGCCGCGCGGACCGCGCAGCGTTTTGTGCGTGGTTGATGTTACAACATGGCAGTAGGGAAGCGGATCGTTGAGCAGCTTCGAAGCGATCAATCCTGCCGGGTGTGCTATGTCGGCGAAAAGAAACGCCCCGGCCTTATCGGCAATCTCGCGGAACTTTTTGTAATCAATGTTCCGTGAATAAGCGCTGGCACCGACAGTGATGAGCCTCGGTTTTTCTTTCATCGCCGTCGTTTCGACTTCGTTGTAGTCAATCGTCTCGGCTTCTTTTGAAACACCGTATGCGGAAAAGCGGTAAAGCTGTCCGGAGAAATTCACGGGCGAGCCGTGCGTAAGATGTCCGCCGTGAGAAAGATTCATGCCAAGAACTTTGTCGCCGGGTTTGATGAACGCGAAATACACCGCCATGTTCGCCTGCGAGCCTGCGTGCGGCTGGACGTTTGCGTATTCCGCGCCGAACAGTTGCTTCACCCGGTCACGTGCAAGATTTTCCGCAACATCCACAAACTCGCAGCCGCCGTAATAACGCTTGCCGGGATATCCTTCGGCATACTTATTTGTCATGACGCTGCCTGCCGCTTCCAGCACAGCAAGGCTGACGAAATTTTCTGACGCGATGAGTTCAAGCTTCGAGTGCTGCCGCTGCAGTTCGTCGCGGATTGCACCGGCGATGTCGGGGTCGAAATTTTGAAGTGAGGTCATGGGAGAAGTTTCTTGAGAAAATGTTTATTGATCTGGGAATAGTGGAATGATGAAATATTGGAATCCTGAATCTTGAATCTCAAACCTCGAACCTGAGCCTCAGCACGACGTCAGCGAATGAATTTTATTGACGCGTCGTTCATGGCGTCCGCCTTCAAATGCAGTGTTGAGAAACGCGGTGATAATTTTCTCCGCCGCATCCCATTGAAGAAGCCGCTCACCGAAACAGAGCACGTTCGCATTGTTGTGTTTTCGCGCAAGCTCTGCAGCCGCAACCGATTCCACTGCCGCAGCGCGAACACCTTTGTGTTTGTTGGCAACGATACTCATGCCGACTCCCGTCCCGCAAATAAAAATGCCGCGGTCACATTCTCCGTGCGAAACCGACACAGCCGCTGCGTGTGCGAAGTCGGGATAATCCGAAGCTTCGGACGAGTGTGCGCCAAAATCCTTATAAGGAATCTGCAGCTGCGTCAGCAGCTCTTTTGTTTTTTCTTTGTATGCGAAACCGGCGTGGTCGCTCGCTAAGGCAATCATTCTCAACCTGCAATTTTTTCAATCTACAGTTTTCAATGTACGATGTTTACTCTGTCTCCGGGGGAATGAACATCAGTTCGTTCGCGCTGAGCGAGAACGTCATGCGGAAAATATTCTCGCGCAGAAGTCCGCTTGTTGTTGTGCCGCGGATTCCGTATTCAAGCCCGATATCAAGTTTTGCCGCAAGTGAAACGGGATATGTCAATCCCGCCGTGAGAAAATATTCATTGATCGGCGTGCCGTTGATTTGAAGCTGCGATGCGTTGATATAAGCGCCGAAGCGGTACGCAACATCGTCAAGATACGGCGATGTCGAATTGTGTTCGCGCGTCCATTCTGCGCCGATACCGAAGCGCGTACTGTTTTTTAATTCTGCGGGGTGAGTGCCGAATTCGGTGTACCTGCTCCAATCGTGGTACTGTACGTCTCCCGTCAGTACCGTTTGATTATTCACTCGATAGGCCGCGCCGATACCGAAGCCGAGCGGAATTTTTATTGTTCCGCTCGCCGTTGCGCTCGTTTCCTGTTGTGTGATGTAATTGGACGTTGTCATATCGTCCGCCGTCAGCTTGCCCCCGGTGAAGAATATAAAGCCGAGGTTCAGATTTTTCTTCTCCGAAAAATTCAACACTTGATCAATGCCCGAATAAATTCCACCGAACGTAAATGCAAAACCATCCGCGTTCACCGTCCTGTCCGATTCGCTCGAGTAGTAACTGCTGCTTGTGAAGGTGAGCGAGTGCCGGGAACGAAGCGCTCCGAAAATGTAATGTGTCGTTGCTCCGAGGAAAAGATCCTTCAACGGAGAGACGCTGAGGCTGAATTGTGCATCGGTGAGTCCACCGCTTCCATCGTACTCTTCCGAATAAGAATACAAGCCGCTGCTCCGCGTGTCAACGGCACTGTACGCAACTGTGCTGAACGGCGACGCACCGAGTGAACATACAATGTTGTCGGGATGATAGACTGGAAATGCCACCGTGAAATTTTGAAAGTTTCCGGAGCTGAGGAACGTGCTTTGCGTTCCGTCGTTCATCGCGCGGCCGCTGTACTGGAAATCTGCCGACAACTGCGTCCGCCCGATGTACGCAAGCGCCGCCGGATTTACAAGATTGATGTCATTGCCGGTGAGAAGCGCGAGTCCGGTTCCTCCCATTCCCTCGGAGCGCGTGCTCATGAACAATGACGGCTCGCCGACCCCGTAGCGGGAATACGGGGAGCCATTGCCGGCGAAAAGCGATGGCGCGAAGAACAACGCAGGAAGAAATGCGAAAGAAAATATCATTCGTTTCATGGTAACTGTTCTGCTTATGTT
>JAGWND010000264.1 GCA_028873075.1 Bacteroidota bacterium | reverse complement strand
ATTTTCCCGAAGTGCTTGCATTCCGCGATGCGTTCGTGAACGAGCTCGGTGTAAAGCTGGTTGTCGGCTCCGTGCAGGAAGCGATAGACAACGGCGAGATTCAGGAGCAGACGGGAAAATATGCAAGCCGCAACACGCTGCAGACGCACGTCCTACTGAAAACCATCGGGCAGTACGGCTTCGATGCGTGCATCGGCGGAGCGCGGCGCGACGAGGAAAAAGCGCGCGCAAAGGAACGATTCTTTTCCGTGCGGAACGATTTCGGTCAGTGGGACGTGAAGCGCCAGCGTCCCGAGCTGTTCGATATGCTGAACGGAAAAATCCGCGAAGGGGAAAACGTGCGCGTGTTCCCGATCAGCGACTGGACCGAGTTGGACGTGTGGAATTATATCGGGCAGGAACACCTCGAAGTTCCGAACATTTATTTTGCTCATGTTCGTCCGACATTCGTCCGCGATAATTTGATTTGGCCCGTATCTGATTGTGTGCCGCTTCTTCCCGGCGAATCAACGAGCATGCGGGAAGTCCGTTTCCGCACCGTCGGCGATATGAGCTGCTCGGCGGCAATCGAATCGGGTGCCGCAACTGTTGATGAAATTATTTCAGAAACGGTCAACGCGCAAACATCCGAACGCGGTGCACGTATTGATGACAAATGGTCCGAAGCGGCAATGGAATTGCGAAAAGCACAAGGATATTTTTAATGCCGCAAACCCTGCCAGCGTTTCAAACGCTGGCAGGGTTAATCTAAAAATTTATGAAAGACGTTCTTCGCATAGCAACAACCGGCAGCGTTGACGACGGCAAAAGCACGTTGATCGGACGCCTGTTGTACGAAACGCAATCCGTTCCGGCAGACAAAATTGACGATGCGCTTCGCGCGGGCAAACGCCGCGGGTTCGATACGCTCGATTTTTCTTTATTGACCGACGGCCTGCTTGCCGAACGCGAGCAGGGAATCACCATAGATGTTGCGCATGTCTTTTTTCAAACATCGAAAAGAAAATTCATCGTCGCCGATACGCCGGGGCATGAACAATACACGCGCAACATGGTGACGGGCGCGTCAACATCGCATGTCGCGTTGATTCTTGTTGATGCACGCAACGGGAGCTTGCTGCAGACGCACAGACATTTTTTTATTTCGCACATTCTCCGGCTTTCCGCCATTATCGTCTGCATCAATAAAATGGATCTTGTGGAGTATGACGAAACCCGGTTTAATGCCGTTGTGGAGGAGCTTTCTTCTTTCGCCCGGCGTCTCGGGTTTCCGCCTTCAAATCTTTTTTTCATTCCGCTCAGTGCAACGTTAGGAGACAACATCACGACGCATTCATCCGGCACGCCGTGGTACAATGGGAAACCGCTTCTTGAGCTTCTTGAAACGCTCGATGTTGACAGCAAGCGCGATTCGCTTCCGTTTCGTTTTCAGGTTCAGCATGTTCTTCGCTCGAAGCTTCCGAAATTTCACGACTATCGCGGCTATGCAGGAAAAATTTCAAGCGGAGCGATTTCTGCCGGTGATATTGTAACGGTTCTTCCTTCGCACACAACAACTGTTGTCAGCGGCATTGATATTGTGGGAAAGGAAGTTTCATCCGTGCGAGCGGGAGAATCGGTTTCCATTCGATTAGAAAAAGATTTGGATGTGAGCCGCGGCGATATGCTTGTGAAGGAAAATGATATGCCGGTTCTTTCCAGAACCTTCGAGGCGCGGCTGTGCTGGCTGAATGAACATCCCGCACAATTGTCCGCCGCGGGCGGACGGTACATTCTTCAACACGGCGTGCGCAGAGTTACGGCAAAGATCGATGCGATGAAATCGGTCATTCATCCTTCTTCATTGGAAAAAATCGACAATGCGGAATCGTTAGCATTGAACGACATCGCCGATGTGTTTCTTTCAACTGCGAGCGAGCTTGTCTACGATCCGTATGAGAAAAATAAATCCACCGGCGCGTTCATTCTGATTGATGAAATGTCGAACAACACGGTGGCAGTTGGATTCTTGAAGTAAATGCAATGGTTTTCTCTCCGCGAAACCGCAAAGACGAATATTTTTTATTCTTTGCGTCTTAGCGCGAGGTAATTTTTATGAGGTAAAGTTATGCTCAGCTTTAGAGATGAACTCGAAAATCTTCAAAAACCCGTTGTTGAGCGGGATATTGTTGATCTCGCAAGAAAAATTCGTCTGTACCGCGAAGAAAAAATTGACGAAGAAAAATTCCGCAGTCTTCGGCTTGTGCGCGGCATTTACGGACAGCGTCAGCCCGGTGTGCAGATGGTGCGCATCAAAATTCCGTTCGGCAAAATGACGACGAAACAATTGCAGACGATCGCCGGCATTGCCGAGGAATACGGCAGCGGAAATCTGCACGCCACAACGCGGCAGGATATTCAGATTCATTACGTGTCGCTCGACAGAACGCCGGAGATGTGGGCGAAGTTGGAGCGCGACGATGTAACGATCCGCGAAGCGTGCGGCAACACTGTCCGCAATATCACCGCATCGCCGACCGCGGGTATTGATCCGAAAGAGCCGTTCGATGTTTCGCCGTACGCGTATGAACTGTTCCGGTACTTTCTGCGCAACCCGATCTGCCAGGAGCTCGGCAGGAAATTCAAAATTGCTTTTTCATCGAGCGATGACGACACGGCCTTTGCGTTCATTCACGATATCGGTTTTATTCCCAAAATAAAAATTCACGATGGAAAAGAAGTCCGCGGTTTCAAAGTTGTTATCGGCGGCGGACTCGGTTCGCAGCCGCATTTTGCGCTGACCGCATTCGAGTTTTTGGAAGAGCAGTTCATTCTTCCGTATGCGGAAGCGATCCTGCGCGTGTTCGATCGCTACGGCGAGCGCAAGAACCGCTCGAAGGCGCGAATGAAATACCTTCTTGATGCTATCGGATTGGAAAAAATGCGGGAATTGATTCGGGAGGAATGGACTGCACTGCAGGCGAAAGAATATTGGGTAAACAGAGAAATTGTTGCCACGCCGCAGATGGTCTCCACCTCTAAGGTGGAGGCCCTCACTGTAGAAAATCTTGACGAAGAGAAATTCAGAAAATGGAAAGAGACGAACATCTTCGAACAAAAACAAAAGGGATTTTCCGGAGTCTATGTCCGCGTGCCGTTAGGGAATATTGATGCGAACAAAGCAAGGCTTCTCGCCGAAATTGCGCGGCAGTACGCCGCAGATGAAATCCGCGTTACCGTCAATCAAGGGTACTTGTTGAAATTTGTCCGCCCCGAAAATCTTCCGGCGCTTTTTCACGCACTCGATCAGATCGGGCTTGGGGAAGCGGGCTTCGACAGCGTGAACGATATTACCGCGTGCCCCGGAACCGATACCTGCAATCTCGGTATTTCCGACAGCACGAACATCGCGCTCGAATTTGAAAAAGTCGTTCGGGAAGAATATCCCGATTTGATTTACAACAACAATATCAAGATCAAAATCAGCGGATGCCCGAACTCGTGCGGGCAGCACGGATTGGCGAGCATCGGATTTCACGGGAGCTCGTTCCGCGTCGGAAAAAATTCTGTTCCCGCGCTGGAAGTTGTTCTCGGCGGCGCGCGGCTCGGCAACGGCGAGGGAATTCTTTCGGAGAAAGTGATCAAGATCCCGTCGAGACGCGGACCACATTGCCTGCGCCTTCTTCTCGACGATTATTTTGAACATCAGAACGAAGAAGAATATTACGAGCAGTATTACCGGCGGCAAGGGAAAGAGTATTTCTACAACATGCTGAAGCCGC
>JAGWND010000263.1 GCA_028873075.1 Bacteroidota bacterium | reverse complement strand
TTCGGTTTGAACTTAACGACTCCAATACGTCAGGCAATTGCCCTTCACTGGCAGCCGGTTACAAAAAAGCATTTCACCGCTTCGCATTATATTGATCGTTTGTATTTCGCTCATGATTTCTCGTTCGGCAAGCTTGTGCTCGGAAGACAACGTATAAGCTGGGGAACAGGAAGAGTTTGGAACCCGACCGATATATTCAACCCGATCAACCAGGCAAATTTCGGGAAGATTGAAAAAGACGGCTCGGACGCAGCTTCGCTGAAATTCGATCTCGGGCAGCTAACGAATCTTCAGGTGGTGTATAACGCGGAATATCATTTCAACTATTCCGATTATGCGGCACGATTCAGAACGAATATTCTCGGTTACGATTTTTCTGTCATGGGCGGCTTCGTTGACAAGCGATTTGTCAGCGGCGGAGATTTTGCGGGAGACGTAGGCGGAGCCGGAATAAGAGGCGAAGCACTTTTTTCATCGGATGTGCTCGACCACACAAGCTACTTTATCAAATGGATTCTCGGAGCCGATTATCAATTCACCGACAAGCTGTACGGAATGCTTGAATATTATCACAACGGACAAGGTTCGCTCAACAAATTGAATTATGATTTAACAGGATTGCTTAACGGAACTCTGCTCAACCTTGCAAAGGATTATTTAGTTGTTGCCGGAACATATCAACTGCATCCTTTGGTGTTGATTTCACTATCGTCGAACTCGAACTGCAATGACGGAAGCGGATACCTTGCCGGAACCGTCAGCTACTCTGCAAGCGATAACAGCTCGATTTCGCTCGGCACTCTTTTCACGTACGGGAAAACTTTTACTGAATATTGGTACTACCCGCAGTCGTATTACGCAAAGTTAGAAACGTACTTTTGAGCTTTTCAATATCAGATCCTGAATGAAACTATTGAGTCAGTGCTTTAAAATAACTATGTTTGTGCAACGTTATCTCAAAAACATTTTTTCTTTATCGTCCAGCCAATGATAAGAAACAAAAAAGTTGTTGTCGTCCTGCCTGCCTACAATGCGGAAAAAACGCTGGAAATGACCTACCGTGAAATCCCCCTCGATATTGTGGACGAGATTATTCTTGTTGATGACGCCAGCACCGACGAAACGGTTGCACTCGCTAAAACACTGAATATCAGAACGATCGTTCACGCAGAAAATCTCGGCTACGGCGGAAATCAAAAAAGCTGTTACAAAGCGGCACTGGAACAAGGCGCCGATATCATCATCATGCTTCATCCCGATTATCAATACACCCCTAAATTGATTTCTGCTATGGCGTTTCTTCTCGAGTCGGGCGAATTCGATGTCGTCCTCGGCTCGCGGATTCTCGGCGGAAAAGCGATCGCCGGCGGAATGCCGCTGTACAAATACATAAGCAACCGTCTTCTGACATTCATTCAAAATCTATTGATGGGAGCAAAACTTTCGGAATATCACACCGGCTACAGAGCTTTTACCAGAAAAGTTCTCGAAACAGTTCCTTTGGACAAAAACTCGAACGATTTTATCTTCGACAACCAAATGCTTTCGCAGATCTTATATGCAAACTTTGGGGTAGGAGAAATCACGTGCCCGGCAAAATACTTCCCTCAGGCCTCTTCCATTAACTTTAGCCGAAGCCTGCTGTACGGACTCGGTTGCCTTACAACAGCGGTACAATTCAGATTCAGCAAGTGGGGAATACCCTCAAGGTTTTTTAATTTTGACGATGGAAGTATTTTGCGCAGAAGAAGTTAATGATGGTCTCGAATCAAATCGCCGGAGTCGTAACCGTACTTTTCGCTGTACCTTGCACAACGTTAGCGTTTTACTATGGGAAGAAAAATGAGTACAACAAAGCGTTGTGGTTGATGTTCATTTCGGCTTTAACTCTTCGCATTTTCTCGGGAACAGATCTTTTTCTTCACCCGTGGGATGAACGATACCACGCTCTCGCTGCAAAAAGCCTTCTCAGCCATCCGCTCGTTCCGACGTTGTACGATCACCCCGCACTTGGTTATGATATTAAGGATTGGACCGGCAACCACATTTGGGTGCACAAACCCCCGATGACGTTGTGGCTGATGGCATTGAGCATGATGGTGTTCGGCATCAACGAGATTGCTGTCCGCATTCCGAGTATTCTGCTCTCTTCGATCGGAGTATTTCTGACTTTCCATATCGCAAAACATTTCTTCAATGAAAAAACCGCGTTGCTTGCTTCCTTTTTCTACGCCATTAACGGTTTTCTTATAGAACTTGCTGCGGGCCGTCACCCCACAGATCACGTTGATACGGTATTCATCTTTTTCATCGAGCTTGGAATATTTTTCTCGGTGTATTACATGCACCGCCCTTCTTTCCGTACCCTGGCTTTCATCGGTATTTCCACCGGGTTTGCTGTTCTCACGAAATGGCTCCCCGGCTTCATCGTGCTTGCGTTTTTCTTCGTCATTCTCTTGTCAAAAGAAGATTGGAAAAAAGCGGCACTGCATTGCATCGTGGCATTTGCAGTTGCCGTCGTTGTTTTTATTCCGTGGCAAATCTACATTTATTCTGCCTTCCCCCGCGAGGCGGTTTGGGAAAACCATTTTAACTCTCTCCACATCTTCGAGCCGTTGGACAGGCATACCGGAACGGTCTTCTATCAAGTAGCGATGATGCCGAGAATTTTCGGCGAGTTAATTTATCTTCCCCTTCTCATGCTCTTTTACGCATACTATAAAAAGAGGCTTGCTCCTGACTCGCTTGCCATTATTCTATGGTTTGTACTTCCCTACCTCTTCTTCTCTTTTGTGGCAACCAAAATGCCCGGCTATGTCATGATAAGCGCCCCTGCAATTTTTATTATCCTTGCATGGGCTTTCTACGACATTAAAAACAGCATTGAAAAATTCAGGTACAAGAAATTGATGATCGGTTTTTTGGCGTTGCTTGTACTGTTTCCCGTTCGGTATTCATTTGAGCGGGTAAAACCCTTTTCAAATGTCGACCGGAATCCGCAGTGGGCACAAGAACTACGAAAACTCGATAGTAAAGTCGGCAGGTCTAAAGCGGCAGTGTTTAATGTGGAGCACTACATTGAAGCAATGTTTTATGCGAACGTTTCTGCTTATCCCTTCATCCCAACCCGCGAACAAATCAGGCAGGCAAAAAGCAGGGGATTTAAGGTCTTCATCTATAATGACGTAAGAATACCCGCCGAATTCCGCACGGATACTACCGTAACGATTCTAAACTGAGAAAAACATTTTCCCCTGCTTCATTTCCCCTTCAACCGTTGAATTTCATCCCGCAGTTGCGCTGCGCGCTCGAATTCCAAATCGGCAGAGGCTTTCATCATTTCGTTCGTCAATTCTTCAATCAGATCCGCTTTCTGTTCTTTCGTCAAATACTTCACCACTGACTCTGCGACGATAGGAAGCTGTTCCGCTTCTCTCCGTTTGTCGCGCGCCGCTTTCACATCGGCAACGGCGGTAGAGGCGATCACCTCGTCGTACGATTTGTAGATCGTTTTCGGCGTGATGTTATTCTCATCGTTGAATTTCTTCTGCTTAACGCGGCGGCGATCGGTTTCAGCAATCATGCGCTGCATCGAGTCGGTAACATTGTCTGCATACAAGATTACCAGCCCGCCGGCGTTCCGCGCCGTTCGTCCGGCTGTTTGAATCAGCGAGCGCTCGGAGCGGAGAAATCCTTCCTTGTCGGCATCGAGAATTGCAACGAGCGACACTTCCGGCAAATCGAGTCCCTCGCGCAGCAGATTCACGCCG
>JAGWND010000262.1 GCA_028873075.1 Bacteroidota bacterium | reverse complement strand
ACCTTGTCAACAGTTTTATTGATTAATAACGAAGGATAATTGACGGTTGTTGTTACTATATTCGAAGTGAGAGACGGAACCTGTGTTGACGTTAAGCTCGCCGAATTTGTAATTGACGAAACGCTTCCGCTTGCCAATGGAGAATTGATCTTCACCTTAATCGTGTAGGATGATGACCCAACCGCAAACGCGCCTATATTCCAGCTCACGGTCCCTGTTCCGCCGACAGACGGAGCAGAGGTGGCAGCCGGAGATGCGGAAATAAATGTTGTGTTCGAGGGCGTTGCATCGTTCAAAACAACAGAAGAAGCGGAACCGGTACCGCTGTTGTTTAACGTTAATGTATATGTCAACGTATCGCTGGGACCGGCAAGAGTTTTATCAACGCTCTTTGACAGCGAAAGAACCGGGTATGCCGCAGTGGTTGTTGAAACAGAGGAGCTGACCTTTTTCCCTTCGTTGTCTTTCATCCACGCCACGTTCGAAACGCTCCCGGAGGAAGCCGTGTCCTTCGCTTCGAACGAGACCGAATCCGTCGTTCCCCCCGCAATGGTTCCTAAATTCCAAGCCAATCGCCCGCCGTTGCCGCTGACCGAAGAGTACGCTCCCCCTTTATTTGCAGAGCCGACAACGTACACTAACTTGTTCGAGAGAAGCGTATCAATGATCTGTGTATTTGTAGAACTCCCTGCACCGGATGAATCACGGTACACAATCGTGTACGTCAAGATCGTATTTGGTGCAGCGCTCGTTTGGCTGACTTCTTTCGTAATGCTGATGCGTGGCGGCACAAGAGCTGTCGTGCTGACGGTGGTGGTGGTTGAATCAAACGTCCCTACGACATGCGCATAATTGGTAAGAACCGTCCCATTGGTCACGTTACTATTTATGCCGATTTTGACTATAAGTGTGTAATCTTGCCCTGCACGGAACGGGTTGCCGATCTTCCAATTAAGAACATTGGAAGGGCTGTTCGTAAACGATCGGACGCCGCCGGAAGCTGATCCGCTACCAGTATAGCTGAGGTATGTCAAGCCGGAAACAAGGGTATCAATGATATTCAAGTTATTCTGATTTCCCCCCGTGTTGTTCTGAAAATAGATCGTGTACGTCAGCGTATCACCGACGTATGCACTGGCTTTATCTACCGTTTTATACCGTACTGCACCTGTCGTTGCATTTTTGACTATCGAAACAGTCGAAGTAACCGAATCTGAAGTCCCTGCAGTCGTCAGCGTTCCTTTTGCTCTTCCTGTGTTCGTATAGGTGCCGGCTGTCGAAGAAATCGTGGCTTGAAAAACCAAAGTATCGGTCGCGCCGACTGCCAACGATGTGCGTACAAGCGTTGACCACACAATTCTTCCCGTTGTCCCTGTCGGATTTGCCGTTGCCATGCCTTGCGAGCTTCCGCTGACATACGTGAACCCGGATGGCAAACTGTCCACAAGACTTGTGATTGTCGCAGCAGCATTTCCATAATTTGTCAACGTCAATTTGAATTTTGCCGTTGTCCCGTTGTATGCGCTGCTGTCCGCTGTTTTGGTGATCGTCACATTCGGCACCGCCGTCACATAAACGCTCGCTGAGCTCTGTGCCGAAGACGTTTGAGAGGAAGAAATGAACGCTGTATCGGTAATCGGATCGCTCTGCACTGCGGACGCATAGGAGCCGACCGTCGCCTGAAACGTGATGGTATTGTTCACACTGCCGCTGGCAATCGAAGAGAACCCCCATTTCAAAACCTGGCCGGAGGCCGAGGTCGGCGTTGTCGAAGCCGAACCCGAAATGTACGTCAGCTTCGACGGAAGTGTTGTTGTGATGGTATCGTTCGTCGCAGAAGCGGTACCGGTGTTTCCATACGTCATCGTGTACGTGACAACATCGCCGGGAGACAAATTCGTCGGCGACGCGGAGAGATTGATTGTCAACACAGGACTTGCAATTGTGCTCGATACCGTATTGCTGTACGCCGGTGACGAAAGTTCGGTCGCGGTCGCCTTCGCACGGTCATTGAGGGGACTGCTTCCTGAAAACGGGTTTGAAACCGTTCCGCTGACGGAAACGGAACCGGACGCGCCCGGCGAAAGCGAGCCAAGATTCCATGTTACTTTATTGTTTGAATACGAACCGCTGTTCGTTGCAGAAACAAAATTGATGCCCGCCACGAGTGTATCAACGAGCACAACATTGGAAAGCGCAACGTTGCCGGTGTTGGTATAGGCAATGGTGTAGGTAAAAGAATCTCCCGGCAAGAGTAAACCCGTCGGCGAAATTGTTTTCGTCAACGAAAGCGACGTATCGGAGACAACAACAGGGGCGGTATTCGTCACCGAATCAATGCTGGTGCTTCCGGCGGCTGAAGCCGTATTTGTATATGTTCCTGTTGCAGTACCGGCGAGCACGGTAAACTTCAGAGAATCGCTTCCCCCCGCAGCAACGACTTTGCTCGGACTAAACGTCCATTTGATTGTCCCCGTCGCACCGTTCGTCGGGCTTGTTGTCGGTGTCATGGAGCCGCCGGCCGCATTCGCTTGATAGGAAAAACCTGTCGGAAGATAATCCGTAATTGATGAAACCGAATCCCCGGCCGATCCGGGGTTTGTAATCGTGATGGTATACGTTACCGTGCGCTGCGCCGTCGTTCCCGAAGCTTGAACAGAAGACGGGGTGACAGTCTTTGTCATGTACGGCGGCGAGGTGCCGCAGTTGTTATTCATGTACGCAATAGTGCTGCCGTAGCCGGAATAGTTTTGCGTATACGAATCGGTAGAATTCGACGCATCGTCCGTCGCAACAGCTTTGATGAGATAGACGCCCTGCGCAAGAGACGACGTGGTCCAGTTTTTCTTCCACGTTCCTAACGGACCCTGCGTTCCACCGCCGATGAGTGTCCAGCTACTCCCCGCATCATTGGCAACCCCGTCGCCGTTGCTGTCGTACCAGTAATAGAAATTCACCGACTGCACGCTGCTCACCACAGAGCCGCCTGAAACCTCAGAGCGTGCGAGCACATCTGCAGTCAGAGTCACGTTCGGACATGTCGTTGCTGCGATGCTTTGAATAATGGGAGCGGAAATGACAGTTCCATTGAAGGATGTCAGATCGCCTCCCGGCATCGGAGTTGTTGATGTAAGCGTGATGGTACTGGAACCCTGAAGCGCGGCGTCTTTCTGGAACGGATTGGTATTGCTGTTTGCTGTTGTAAACACAAACGAGAGAGGCGTGCTTGCAGTAACGGTCGGTCCGCCGTACGCGGAAGCATCGAGTGCAGAAAGAGGCACTTGAAAATCAATAAACCATCCCGCGCCGCTGGCTGTGGAATCAATGGTACGTGTTGTACCGAAATCGTACCATGTCGTATATTTTCCGTTAGGCCAAACATTTGTAGTAATGACGTTCGCATTGCCATCAAATTGTTCTAACTCTCCGGCGTATGCTCCGCTGCTGTACGTTTGTGCCGTTTTGATTCTTGTCAATTCATGCACACCGGCAGTGGAAGAAGGATCAATTGACTGAGTCGTTTTGTTGTTTGCATAAATAACTCTGATGTCGTCAATCGAATTCGAAGGTCCACCGCTGTTGCCATCAAGGAATATTGCAAAGTCTCTCCATCCATCTCCATTCACATCAATCAAAAACACCCATGAAGCGGAATACCATGGATCGGTATTGCTCGCCGCTGCTCCTCCTGCGTACTTCAATTCTTTTTTGAATGGGCGGATGTGTCGAGAAGAGTCGTTCGATCCAACCGCTCGAGCCGCCGGCCTTCGCTCCAAAGGGGTCGCCGATA
>JAGWND010000035.1 GCA_028873075.1 Bacteroidota bacterium | reverse complement strand
GGTAATTAGGTAGAAACGTAACCGAAATAGATTTTAGTAAAAAGTTTCAACAAGTTATCTTCCCGATGATTAAAACGGTATTCGACTTCCTTGAGGTACATCGGGAAATGATACTTTGAGACTCCACGATAATTATATAACACATGTTTAGCAAACGACCAAAAGCCTTCGATACCATTGATGTGATTTTTCGTCTTAGGGAATTTCTTTCCATGGCTAATGGTATGATGTTTCCCAAATCGTTTCAAGGAACGATAACTGCGAAACGTGTCTGTGAAATATACCGACCCTTTCTTGGTATAGCGTCGAATCTGTTCCATCAACTCTTCAGCCGACACAGAATCGACAACTTTCGTGTACACGCGTCCATTGCGCTCCAGAAGCCCAAAAACAATACTTTTTCCGGTAGCACCACGTCCGCGTTTGCCTTTACGCCGACCTCCAAAATACGCTTCGTCCAATTCGATTTCTCCTGTGAGTTTCCCGGATTCCAATTCGCTCACATGATAAATCGCTTCACGAAGTTTTTGATACACTCTGGTAATGGTTCGATAGTTCACGCCAAGATCACTTGCCAAACGATACGCCGGTTGCTGCTGGTAGAATCCAAGGATGATTTTCAACTCGCGGCGAAGCAGATGGCTTCCTTTTTGTTTCTGACACTTGTTACATTTTATATATCCGCGCTTCGTTCGACACACATTGAACGATCCGCAGAAAACACACTTTTTACCACTCAAAAAGTTGTCATGGTAACTGATTTTGCTGTAACCAACCATAAGATAATATACTTACTATTATCCAATGGTTACGTTCTTAACTAATTACCAATTAAAAAAAGCCCCTCGGTTTAAAAACGAAGATGAAGAGCGAGTGTTTTGGGCTAAACACTCTCCGCTTGACTACGAGCACGGTCCTGTGTTGAGAGGCAACCTCTTTCCAAACCTGAAGCCCACAACGGTCATGACTTCAATCCGGCTGCCATTGTGGCTACAGACTTCACTGAAAACAATTGCAAACAAGAAGGACGTCCCTGTTCAATCGCTGATGAAAATGTACCTCAGCGAAAAAGTTGAAGAAGAAATGCGCTCAGCGTCGCGCCGCTGACAAACATTTTTTTCGTAATTTGTAAACGATTCTCTTCACAGCTTCTTCTCCAGCCACTCCATTACACTCGCCACGCTTGCGTCGCTGATTTGATGCCCCATTTGATATTCTTTGTAAACAACTTCAGCGTTGCTCCTTGCAGCAAACATGTCACGCGTTTTTTGCGCCCATGTTACAGGAATTATTGTATCCTGTATTCCGTGCGTGATGATGAACGGACAATGCTGTAATTCATTCCACTTTAATTCTAATTCGGGAATCTCTCTCAGAAATCCGCTTTGCACAATTACGCCGGCAAACCGCTCCGGCTTCGTCAGCGCCATCGCATATGCCATGATCGTTCCCATGCTGAATCCCATGAGAAAAATTTTTTTCGTATCAATGGCATGCGTCGTTGTAATCTCATCGAGAAATGCGAAGAGGCGATTGTAGCTTTCCATAAACATTTTCGGATCGGCATTTCCCTGTTCGTCAAGATCGAACCACGCGAAGCCGCCGAACGGAAACGGATACGGCGCACGCACGCTGAAAAGCATCAGCCGCTCGTCGAGCTCAGGCGCCAGACCGAGGAGATCGTTTTCATCCGCACCGCGTCCGTGGAGAAGAATCAGCGCGGGGGATTGCTTCGCGGTGACCGTTCGAGGCGGAAGAAATTTGTAAATGAGAGAAGGCAATTTTCAATTACCAATTAACTGTGAACAATTTCCGGGTCAAGTGCTCAGGATTTATTTTCTGTTTTCTGATCACTGCTCACTGATTACTGACTACTTTAAAACATTCTGCACGCCAACACGGATCATCATCACGGCAATTGCCGCCATGAAGAGCGACGCAACTTTCCCGAATGCGCGCGAGCCGCCGACGCCGACCAGCCGCATCAAAAAATCCGAATGACGAAAGACGAGCCAGACAATGAACAAATTAATAAAGAGAGAAAGTATGGAGATCCAATAACCGTAGCTGTCAACCACGATGATGATTGCCGTCAGCGCCGCCGGCCCCATGATGAGCGGAATACCGATCGGCACGACGCCGACCGACGTTCCGGGATCGCGCCGTGTGTCGCTCGCGAAGAGCAGATCGTTCACCGAAAGAACGAGCAGCACAATGCCGCCGCCGATGCGGAAATCGTTTTCCGTGATGCCGAGAAATGAAAAGAGCAATTTTCCTGCGACAAGAAACACCAGCGCCACGGCACCGGCAGTCATCGTCGCTTCGACAATGAGGCGCTTGCGCGACTTCGTATCCATGCCCTGTGTGAGAGACATGAACACCGGAATCACGCCGAGCACATCAATCGCTACAAAAACCGGAATGAACGCCATCAAAAAATTGTGGAGCAGTTTCATAGCGCAACGCCCTGCTCTTTCAACGACTCTTTCACAATACGGATAACCTCGGCTTCAGGAATAAGAATCCGCGCGCCGGCGGTATGAATTGCCTCCTCAAGTGTTCCCTTTCTCTCGGAAAGAAACTTCCAGATACAATAGCCGAGCCGGTACTGATCGTTCGGCTCGCGCGTCGGGATTGTTGCAACACTTTTGTACGCAATTCTTTCGAGCGATGTTGTCGAAAACTCCTTTACTTTCGACGGTGCAACAGTGGTCATAATGCCTCCTTGATTGACGAGTACCGAATACCAATTGTCGAATGACGATGACGAAGTGCAATAATATACGGGAATGGAAGAAAAGAAGAAAATGGACTATCCCAGAGCTTGAAATGAACTCCACTTACAATTTCTTACTTGACACACTGATTAATATTTCGTACAATACTTCGCCATCGCTTTGAGAACTAGTGTCTCAGAGTCCCCGAGCTGCCTGTGCGCTCGGGTTTTTTTTTCTCTTAAAACAGTATCGGTTCAGCAATATATGAAAAACAGGCTCATTGTTTTCATAGATGGTTTCAATTTATACCATGCGCTCGACAATAATCCTCTCTATTGGAAATACAAATGGCTTGATTTTTCCCACCTCATCAAGATCGTCACCCCAAAAACATACAACATTCAAGACATACTATACTTCACCTCATTGATGAAATGGCTCCCTGAAAAAATGGCTCGCCACCAGTTATTCATAAAAGCTGTAGAATTAAAAGGTGTAAAAACTATATACGGCGAGTTCAAACTACGAGATCGGTTATGCCCCAAATGTGGAAATGAGTATCAAGGCCATGAAGAAAAACAAACCGATGTAAATATTGCTATACAATTATTCAAATTGGCAGTTGAAGATAAATACGATGTAGCTCTAATCGTTTCTGGAGATAGCGATTTAATTCCTTCTCTCAAAGCAGTGAAAGCAACTTTTCCAGCAAAACGAATCGGTGTGGCCATTCCCATCGGCAGAAGGGCAGACGATTTGAAGAACTGCGCTGATTTTTACATGAAACTGAAGGAGAAACATTTCAGGGAAAGTCAGTTTCCAAACGAAATTGACATCGGTGATGGCCAAAAACTGAAACGCCCGGCTCATTGGGTTTAATATGCTTCTACCTAATCCTGCACGATTTACTTCTTCCCGTCCAGAATGGTTTTCATTTTCCGCGATGCGGATTTCAGCACGCCGGCAAATGTGGGCGCCGCCCCGAAACGCTTCATATAATCGCGCATCGTTCGTTCCATGCCGACATCTTTTCCGCTTTTTTCACTGAGAAAATATTTGTTTGTCATAATTTCGACATACATCTCAGCCGCCGTTTTGCCCGGAAAATATTCCAGCACGCCTTCAGAACGAAACATCGCACAGAGAGGAACAAAAATATTTTCGTACCAGTCATGCGCTGCATCGGAAAGAGAAATTTCCTTGTGTGCAAGTTCGCTCACGTACCATTTGTGTTCTTCAATGTGTTTCAACAGAAGATCGGCATACGACGGGTCGGCGATGCTTCCCATGAAGCGGTCAATATTGTACGATGTTTGCAATTCAAAGCTCCGCTTCTTCTGCTCAAGCCCAAATAATTGATGATAGCGATGGCGTAGATATTCCTTGTCTTCTTCTGTTGAAAGCTCGTCGCGTGGAACGCCGGCGGCGCGCAGGTCCCCGTTGATCCAGTCCATGGATTCAAAAAAGAAATTTAGTTCCGCTTCACGCAGCGACTCTGAAATCTCCGGTTGAAACTCTATCGTCTCCGCATCAGCGAGATACGCTTTCAGCTCTGTTCTTCTTCCGACAAACGGGACATTGATGTTTTCAAACCTGATCAGTGTGTTGGCGAGCGACGCGTCGCCCCAGTACACCCCTTTGCTGTGAAGCTCGGCGAGCAGTGCAGCAACAGCGTCCCAAATGCGCTCGCGGTTCTCGGTTGAAAATCCGCGGCGGTAGAGAACAGAATCGGGAATAACTTTTTCAACAAGGAGCGTAATTGTATGAGAGGTGTTGTTCTCTTCGTACTGGACGCCAATCGGCGTCTGAAGCGGAATCGGTTCTTCTTCGCGCACAACATAACCGACGGGAACGAGCGTGTGAATGCCGCGCAGCAGCAACTGTTCGTAATGAGAAATTTCTTTCTTTGAAATCTTCTCGCCGATTTCCTTGATGCCGAACGAAAATCGCCCCGACTTCACAAAAATGACAACATGCCGTGAAATGCCCCGTTTAATTTCAAGCGTGCGGACGCCGTGCTCTTCCCATTCAGCAAGCGGAATGTGCCATGGAAGACGTTCGATTTCCTTTTCGAAAATTAAATCAACGTGAAAGCGAATTGCAGATTCCATCACGAAGAAAGATAATCATCAATTTCACAATGAACAATTACCAATAACCGGTTCCGGATAACAGCCGGTGCTGGTAATTGGTTATTGATTATTGGTAACGTTCGCTTTTCGTGCGGAAAATTTTACTTGCAGAAATTTTATGATGCCGGGGAGAATGGAAACAAACACAACAGCAGCAATGACAAGCTCAATATGTTCGTCTATTCCTGGAATTGACGAGCCGAGAAAATATCCGATGAGCAGCATGCCGGTGATCCACGCGATCGCGCCGATAATATTGAACGACGCGAAGCGCGTGTATTTCATCTCGGCAATGCCGGCAACAACGGGAGCGAACGTGCGGGCGAACGGCATGAACTGTGCCATGACAATGGTGATAGGCCCGTAATGCTCATAAAATTCTTTCGTCTTCAGCAAATGCTTTTTCTTAAAGAAGCGCGAATCTTCGCGGTGATACAGTGCTTCGCCGCTTTTCCTGCCGATAAAATACCCGCTTGCGTTTCCCCCAATCGCAGCAACGATCAGCATGGGAATGAGCAGGGTAATATCAAAATATCCTGCCGCCGCAAACAATCCCGCAGTAACAAGAAGGGAATCACCGGGCAAAAAGAATCCGACGAGCAAGCCGGTTTCGGAAAAAATGATCGCCGCCATGCCCGGGTAGCCTGCCCACCGGACAAGTTCTTTGACATCGGTAAGCCGAGAAAAAAATTCTTTGAGAAATTCCATTTAGAAGTTTAGGAAAAATTTATTAACAGAATTTACGCAAAACAAGATGTGCGTCATGCCCGAATGTTTTTGTCGGGCATCCATATATAAATGGATTCCCACCTTCGCGGGAATGACGGTTCCGTTGACCCGACATTAAAAAAATCCGGAATAACTTCGGTTCATTAACCAACACGAGCAACAACCATCCACCACAAAAATATGCCGAGCGCGACGCGGTACCAGATAAATACGTACGTTGTATGCGTGCGGAGATATTTCAACAGAAAAGCGATGGAGGCATACCCGACAACGAACGAAACGATCGTTGCAACAACGACATTCACCGCGCCAACTTGTCCCATGAACTGACGCATCTCCCACAGTTCCAAAAATCCGCTCGCAATCACCGCCGGAATGCTGAGCAGAAAAGAAAAACGCGCGGCATCTTCACGGGCAATGCCGAGAAACAGTCCGGCGGTAATTGTCGTGCCGGAGCGGGATGAGCCGGGAATGAGCGCAAACGATTGCGCAATGCCGATGATGAGGCTATCGAGCCATGTGATGCCATCCATTTTCTTTTTTCGGGAACCGAGAACTTCCGCAAGCCAGAGAATAAGCGCGAGACCGATCATGCTTGTGCCGATCACGGCAAGACTTTTCGTCAGATTGCCTTCGATAATTTTCTTCAGCGACAATCCGAATATCGCAACGGGCAGTGTGCCGAGAAAAATGAACCATCCCAACCGTGCGCGTCCCAACATCTTCGTTTGAAAATACTTCGGCCCGTCGGCGAAAAATCCATTCACGATTTGAACCAAATCGCGGAAGAAGTACACGATGACCGCCGCAACTGTGCCAAGCTGAATGACGGCGATGAACGCCGTCCATTCTTCCGGATGCGCGGGATTGATCAATCCCAAAAATTTTCCGGCAATCGTCAGGTGCGCCGTGCTGCTGATGGGAAGAAATTCCGTTAACCCCTGAATAACGCCGAGAAGTACCGCTTCAAAAAACGACATAGACGTTGTAGTTTATTCCGGCAATGAAAAATTAACTATAGGGCATCTCTAAAAACAAAAATATAGCCGTGGTGAGCGAAGTCGAACCACGTTTTCTTACAAGGATCACACTTCGACTTCGCTCAGCGCGACATTTTTCTTGCGAGCAACCAATTTTTAGAGATGCCCTATAAGAAAAGAGGAGATGTGTTCTCCTCTTCGTGGATTTGAACTATTGGAAAATATCAAAAAACGGTGCGGGAAGCAAGGAAAGGCTATAGCTTCATCTCGACGGAAGCGATAGACCGGAGGAAGCTTACATCGTAATCGAGGGTCTGTGTTAATTGCTGCTCAAGCTGAATGTTGAAAGCAGATGTAACCGGTACAACGAAACCAAATCCGAGAGAAGCGAAACTTCGCGTTGTTACAATGCCGGTACCATTATACGTCCAGCGCGAAACATCCTGAGGCTGTGAATCCATCCACGACTCAACAATGACTTTTCCTACGCTCAAGCGGTACACGCCGCCAGTCAACGAAAGAAACGGAGTAGCATATTTTAACCTTGGCGGTGTAAAACGGATTCCGCCAGATGCTTCAAGAATAGTCAACGGATCGCTACCAATAACTCTCTCGTTCCAGCCTACAACGGCAGGAACAATAAGGTTAATATTGCCACCTTGAAAGGGGTGACGGGAATACGAAACGTTTCCAATTACGCTCACTGATCGGATTGGCGCATACATCAAACCTGCGCCTGCGGTCCATCCGTTTCCCCAATTATTGAAGATGCCGTTCGTCAGCACATTGAACGAAGCACCGCCTGTGATCGAAATCGAGAGCGGGCTGCGCTCGACAGCATTCTCCGAGTTTAGGCTTGTTTGTCCGAACAACGGCGATGAGAGAGCAAAAACAACCGCAATTGCAGGAAGCACATTTTTTCCCATGGCAACTTCCTCCTACCTATAATAGTGGACAACTTTCTTTTCAAAAGTACGGGGTGCGAAACTTAATTGCAAACGTGAGGGTGAAAAATAAAAAACCTCACAGCCCCTAATAAATTTACAACATCCCGCTTCGCTTCCGCACAAACCACTCGATGCCGAACAGCAGAACGATGAGCGACAACAGCCACGGCTTATTCCACAACTCAAACTCACTGCTTGTTGTTTGCGCTTCAGGTTTCATGGAAGGACGCGATTGCATTTTCCGTACAAGCTGATCGAACTGCGATACATCCGCATACGCGCCGCCGGAAACCGACGCCATTTGCTGCAAGAGAGACTTGTTCATCTTCGTGTCGGAAAACTCAAGCGACTGTTCGCCGACAGAAAATCTTCCTTCGTCTTTTCCGATCGCCGTACCGTTGCCAAACGCTGTGGCGCTGTACGAGTATTCTCCTTCGGGCAGCATATCTAATTCCCCTTCATACCTTCCGCCGCCGAGCGAATGCATCGCCGTTTCATATTGTCCTTGCGTCGTTCTGGATTTCACTGTGACACGAATGTCCGCATTTTCAATCGGTTGATAACTTTCGTTATACACTTGTCCGAGGAAATCAATCGGTTCTCCTTGCGAAAAAATTTCTTTCGAGGGCACGACCTGTACCCGCTTGTTATCTTCGCGCGTAACGAGCCAGCGGATGACAGCAGGAAACCAGTTGTCGAAGAATTTTTCTGTTTCCGGACTCGCGCCGGCAAGCAGCTTCCACCGCCAAATTCCGTAACCAAGAACAGCGAACGATTTTGCTTGAAGAACATTACGGCTCACAATCAGCGGGTTGTTCAGCGTTACGCTTTGAATTCTCATCGTCGCAAGAACGAGCGCTTCAGGTTTTGCAACGAATGTTCCGAACGAGGAAAAAATCGGCGGCAGTTTGCTCCATACGTCCGTTCCACTGCTTCCGTTTTCTCCGCCTGCAACGGACACCAATACATGCGATTGTATTTGCGGAGGTATTGCGGGAAACACCTGCTGCTCGTCCTGCCGCGAAGGCGGCGGGGCGTTTCGGTTGACGGTAAACGGCATAAAAGATTCCCATTGACTCAGCTTTTGTGGATCAATCGCCCGGCTGGAAAGAAAGAAGACCGGCAGTGAGCGCGATGCTGCCGCGCTGCGAATTTCCTGGAGCGTCGCCGCAGTAGTTGTGTTGCTCGGCATTCCTAGAAGAACCAAGCATTCGGTCGAGTAAAGAACAGAAGAAAAATTTTTTGCCGTTGCAAGGTTACGCAATTCGCCGTTGATTTGTTGAAGAAACAACTGCGACTCTATATTCGGATCGGCGTGCAGCTCTTGCATCACAGCGGCAACATCGGCACTCGGCGCGGCAGCGGCAACTGTCACCTGCATTTTATTTTTCAGCACTTTCACGAGAAAGGAGCGCGCGTTGTTTTTCTCCGTTACTTCTCCCGAAAGCGGCGCAACACGCACTGTATATTTCTTTACGCCGGTAGTCGTTGGAGTGAAAGAAAAATGAACGGGGTATTCAGCCACTGTGCCGCTTGATGTACTTCCAAAAGAAAGGATCTGCTGAGCAACTTGTTTTCCATCTTCCAGCAGCGACGCAGTTGTGCGCGCACCCGCAAAACCGGAAACCCGCACCGTCGCATCCACAGGTACGGATGACTGAACATACGCGATTGAATTCGTCAGGACTTTTTCAACGGCAATATCCTTTTGCTCCGACGAATCGCCGATGCCGGCGGTGAACAACGGCACGGGCGAGCGTTCCGCTTCGTACAACGGATTCGCGCCGTCATTGTAATCGCCGTCGGAAAGAAGCACGACTGCCTGAAGATGCGGAAGCGCCAGTTCGCGCAATTGCCCGAGCGCTGATGCAATATCGGTTGTCGCACCGGTGAGATGCAGCGAGTCATTCGAAATTTCGTTCAAAGGGTGAAGTGCCGGAGAAAATGTGAAGTACCGAACATTCGCCTTGCCGGAAAGATTCTTCAACGAAGAGCTTGCAAGGAGCGAGCGCAGTTTCGCTTCACGATTGCCCGCCGCGTCGGTGAGCGTCATGCTGAGCGAATTATCCACAAGCACGGCAACGGTCGGAGGAACATCCGATGAATACGTGTAGCGAAGCAGCGGCTCGATGACTGCGAAGAAAAGCAAAACGAGAGCAAGACTGCGCAACACGGTAAGAATCGTTCGCTTGCCGGAAGAAACCGGGGGAATGGTGTAACGGTAGACAAAGATTGTCAGCGCGGCGAGAACAACTGCCGCAAGAAAAAAAAAGTACCACGGAATGTGAAGAGAGAGAGACATTTCTACGATCTTCAGTGAAAAATTATCAATTGCCGATGATTCATTGCTGATCGGTGTTACGAGAACCGTTCACTGATAATTGATAATTGTCCGTTGTCATTTGATCACCACCATCTTTCTCACGGCACTCCCGCCGGCACCCGTCAGCCGGTACACATATATTCCGCTGGCAAGCGATGCGGCATTGAACGGCGGCGTTATGTAAATGCCGGGCGGTTGATCGTTATCAACAACAGTGGCAATTTTTCTTCCAAGAAGATCAAAAATTTCCAGCTTCATATGCGATGCAACTGCAAGGGCGTACGAGAACTGCGTCGTCTGATTGAACGGGTTCGGAAAATTCTGAAGAAGCCCGAGCGAAGACAATACGGGTTCGGGCGGCGACGGCAATGTAAACAGCTTCAACAGACTATCCGGTGCATTGTACGGCTGCTTCTGAATTCTTCCTGCTGAATCACGAGCGAAAAAATAACAGAGCGTTGTCGAATCAACAAGATTTGTAGAAATTGCAGCGATGTAACCGTCGGCACTGGCGGGACTTGGTATAAAACGCACGGACTGAAACGACACATCTCGAGGTCTCTTAAAATACACTCGGAGAGAATCAAAAAGAAGTTTCGAGCTTGATTTAATTGGTGTGGAAATAGTCACACTGCCCGCGCTCTTGGAAACAACGGGAACATTGCTGAACACGGGACCGTCCGCCAATGCTGCACTCAGCGCGTCAACAAATCCGTAGCCGTAAAGATTATTCGGATATGCCGCCGTTTGCGATGTGCCGTCGTCGTACTGCACCGCGGTTTGCAGAATCGCCTGCCGCACCTGCATCGGAGCCAATTGCGGGTGTGCGGAAAGAACAAGCGCTGCCGCGCTCGCGGTAATCGGCGTCGAGCATGATGTTCCCTGCACGTAGTAATAGCCATCCGTTGTCGCACCATTCGCCCAGTAAATCGAAGTCCCTTGCGCCACAATATCCGGCTTGATTCTGCCGTCGGAGGTCGGTCCTGTTCCGCTGAATGTTGCAAGCTCTCCGTCGGAAAGCGTTGCGCCGACCGCGAGAATGCTGTCGGCATCTGCGGGAGACCAAAGCGTCCCTAATTCATGAACCATTGTTCCAGCGGTGCTGTCCTTGTATTGAAAGCCTTCGTTTCCCATTGCGGTGCACAGCAGCATGCCTTTTCGCGCCGCAATCGAAGCGGCTTTTGCAACGACGGTCGTTCTGCCGTTCAGTGAAGAATAGCTGTAGCTTGTATCCGGCGGATTGAATTCTTTGTATGCCAGCGACGATGTAGCAATGTCGGCGCCTAAACTTTCTATCCATTCCAACCCTGCAACGTACGTGTCTTCTTCGCTGCTGAAATCGGCATTGCCGCTGCTGTCCATTTCTGTCTTCGCCAAAATCACGGAAATGCCGTACGCGCCGCCGATGATATGTCCCGGATCGAATCCCGCAACGGACGACAACACGCCTGCGCCGTGATTTCCCTGGCTCGGATCTTCCCACGACTGATGCTGCGTGTCGGTGATATTGTGAATGAAATCGTGCTCGGCGAGAACATGAATATTTTTCAGCGCAACGTGTGTGCGATGGTTGTTGAATCCATCGTCAATAATTCCGACAACGATCCCTTTTCCGACAATGCCGAGCGCGTGCAGATCGGTGATGCGCTCCGTTGCAAGCTGCGTGTACGATGGACCGTAATCCAAACTTCCCGTGCGTTCTGATTTCCGCAGGAGCGGAATCACCGGTGCCGAAGAGGGTTGCGGTCCGGGAGACACAAGAGCACGCACAGGTGCAATGTAATCTACAAAAGGAAAAGAGGAAATCGTTTGGAGTTGTTGAGGAGAAACTTCCACCGAAACTGCATTCAACCAGCGAGAGACAGCTTCAATTTTCGTTCCCGCATCCCGAAGCGCTTGAATATATTTTTCAGACACAGGAAGATCGGATTCATCAATCAACCGATCGTGCGGAAGAACTTTTGCACGCCTTTGCAATGTGCGGGAAGAAATTCCTAATGATTGTGCCAGCGCTTTTACGTCTCCCGATTTTAAAAGCAACCGGTTTGCTTCGGTGCCTTTATCACGAAAATAAATCCAGTATCGCTCGGATGTCTGTGAAAATACTGTCGAGAATGAGAAACAGGTCAGCGCAAGAATGGCAGGGAAAATTTTTCCCAAGGCGTTTTTCAATCTGAAGTTCGGCATTGATTGTTTGAATGTAAAAATCGTCGGTGGCGTTATGTAGAGTAAGAAAAACGTCATTCCCGAACGCTTTTGTCAAGAATCTAATTGCCAATTCGGTTTAGAATAAATTGATTCCCGCCTTCACGGGAATGGCGTTATTCAGGTTCCGACTATCAACAAAGTAATTTTGTTGCGTTGGTTCTGTTACTCTCGCTCTTCGCTTGCTAGTAATTTTTCCACGATGGCAATCGGCGTTACGCCGTCGGCTTCGGCGTTGAAGTTCGGAATGATCCGATGCCGCAGTACCGGAATTGCCATCGCGCGCACGTCGTCAACATCGGGATTGAAACGCCCTGCAAGCACGGCGCGGGTCTTCGCTCCGAGGATCAAATACTGCGACGCTCTCGGTCCCGCGCCCCACGTCAGCCAATCTTTGATAAACCGCGGTGCGTGCCCGTCCTTCGGACGCGTGCGTGCAACGAGCTTCACCGCATACTGAATCACAGAATCCGCAACGGGTACGCGGCGGATCAAATCCTGAAAACGCACAATGTCGCTCGCTCCGAGAATGTGTTTCAACTGCGGCGAGTACGGACTTGTCGTTGATTTCACGATCAGCATTTCCTCGTCGAAGCGCGGATAGTCGAGCCAGAGATTGAACATGAAACGGTCAAGCTGCGCTTCGGGCAGTGGATATGTTCCTTCCTGCTCGATCGGATTTTGTGTGGCAAGAACGAAGAACGGCTCTTCAAGCGTGTACGTTTGTCCCGCCGCCGTCACCTTATGTTCCTGCATTGCTTCAAGAAGAGCCGCCTGTGTTTTCGGCGGCGTGCGGTTGATTTCATCCGCGAGAACGATGTTGGCGAAGATCGGGCCCTTCACAAATTTGAACGCCTTCGCTCCGGTCGAAACATTTTCTTCAATAATCTCTGTGCCGCTGATATCGCTCGGCATCAAATCCGGTGTGAACTGAATCCGGTTGAATTTCAGATCAAGAACGTCCGACAATGTTTTAATGAGAAGTGTTTTCGCCAAGCCCGGCACACCGATGAGCAGGCAATGCCCGCGCGAAAGAAGCGAGACGAGAAGCTGCTCGATGATACTTTCCTGCCCGATAATAACTTTGCCGATCTCCTGTTTGATCGCCGCGAATGAGGCGGTGAGTTCCGTTACCGCTTCAACATCGTTCTGTGTTTTTGCTGCTGAAAATTGGGGCATGAATTCCAATAAAAGTAATGATGAAAAAATGTTGTGGGTGTAATTAGCTGAAACTTGAAGTAAGAATCAAGCAAATTACATTTGCCTGCTTTTCTTTCGTTTCGCCGGAGAGCGCTGCCATCCAAATTGCTCAAGCTCAATGCGATCGTTTGAAAACTTCACGCCTTCCTTTTCAAGAAGTTTCCGCTGACGCTTCCCGCTTTCATTCTGCAAAGAAATTTTCCCTCTCGCATTGATAACACGGTGCCACGGAATTTCCATTCCATTGGGAATATTGTGCAACGCATAACCGGCAAGACGCGGCTGACGCGGAAGCCGGCTCAACTCCGCAATTTGCCCGTACGTCGCAACTTTTCCTTTCGGAATCAGCAGAACGGTTTGCCAGATTGAGTGATACGTTGATACCCCGTTTGCTTTTGTTTTTCCCGTTCGCTTTCTTATCATACGGTAAGATAGCAAATTCCTAAATAAAGAGACGAATCCTCGGATGACGCAATGAAATTTTTCTCTACGCTTTTTGTCTCTGCGTTTCTATTCGCCGGCTTGCCCGCCCTCTTCTTGGCGGGCTGCGCCGCAGAAAAAACAATGCTCACCAGCAACGATAGAATCATTTTTTTCGGCGATTCCATTACAGAGCTTGGGGCGGAACCGAACGGCTTTGTCACGTTAATCCGGGATTCCCTGCAGAAAAAATACGGACAGGATGCACCCGAAGTGATCGGTGCGGGCGTCAGCGGAAACAAAGTCACGGATTTGGAAAAAAGGATTGACCGCGACGTGCTTTCGAAGAAACCGACGCTCGTCGCGGTGTATATCGGCATCAACGATGTATGGCATTACGCACTCCCCGGATTGAAAGGAACACCGAAGGACTTGTTTGAAACTGATTTAAAAGATATCATCGAAAAAATTCAGAAGGTTGGGGCACGTGTTATTCTTTGTACGCCGAGCGTCATCGGAGAAAAATATGACGGAACAAACCCGCAGGATTCGATGCTCGAAGAATACTCGGCAATCGGCCGCCGCGCGGCAAATGAAACCAGCTCACAGTTATGCGATTTACGGAAAGCATTCATCGCGTATTTGAAACAGCACAACACGGAGAATGTTGAGAAGGGGATGCTCACCCGCGACCGCGTCCACTTGACCGACGAAGGGAACCGTTTTGTTGCGGAGCAGATGTTGAAGGTGATAGACGGGGAATGAACGGTTCAGGGTTGAAGGTTCAAGGTTCTGATTCAAGATTCAGGTTCGAGGTTCGTGCTCGCCTCAAAACACAAATCTCAAAACTCAAACCACCTCACTCTTCATTTTGCTGGAACGCTACGGTGTTGAACTTCTTCCGCCGCCATGTTCAACTCCTCCACGCCTCGCTCTTTTAACGCACGATTGAGCGACGCAAGATCATTCGTTTTTAATTTTTTCCACCGCTGCTGTGCGGCTGAAATTTTCATTTTCAACGCTTCATACGCTTCTACCACTTGCGACGGAGGCTCGCGATCTGCACCCATAATATTTCCTTCCAAACCTGAAAGTCCTCCAACGTTCAGCGAATCGCTGAGACTGCTTATTTTTGTTTTGAATTTGCTCAACAGCGAGCGCGTTTGTTCGTCAAGCTTCGTTTCGTTCTGGAGTTTGCCGGATTGATTCTTCAAATTATTTAGAATAGCAGACAACGACTGAGCCTCTGCAATTGTATTCCAGACATTCACCGCGAGTGAAAGCTGATTTCTCAACACTTCGGCTGAAATTTTCACGCGCGGATCCATTTCAATTTCAAGCGGTGAAGAATATGAATGTCCGTCAACTGTCAGTTTCACTTCATATTTTCCCGGAAGAACAAGCGGTCCTTCAGGCTCTCTGCTCGTTCGAAGGTTTGCAACGTGCATACTGTAGCTATAACGGCTGACCGGCGGAGGCGGATAATGGAGATCCCACACAAAGCGGTGAAGCCCGGCGCTCGCTTTCAACGATTCAGGCTGCGGAGACCAATAATCGGCAATGGGCACTTTCTGCGTGTCAATGATTGGCGCATCGGCGCTTGAAAATTTTCGGACAAGATTTCCTGCGTTGTCAAAAATTTCAAGCGTGATCGGTTCACGCGGCGTCGAACGGAGATAATAATCGAGAATTGCGCCGCTCGGCGGGTTTGTTCCGTGCGGAATTTCGGGCGGGAGCGGCGTGTCGGAATTCTCGCTCCGCCGGATTCTGACTGCACGCTCTGGAGTAAAAAGATGAGCTTCCGAATTCAAATTTTTTTCACTCATCTGTTGAAGCGGTGTGATATCATCGAGAACCCAAAATGCTCTGCCGTGCGTCGCCGCGATGAGATCGTTGTCGTGAACGGCAAGATCGCGCACCGATGAAATCGGAAGATTGAATTGCAGCTGCTGCCAATGATTGCCGTCGTCGAACGAAACATACACGCCGGTTTCTGTTCCTGCGTAGAGCAAACCCCTTCGTGTTCGGTCCGAACGAACAACATTCACATACGCTTTGGAATCAATCCCGTTGTCTGCATGCTCCCAGTGTTTGCCATAATCGCGCGTGCGATAAATGTACGGTGTGAAATCATCCAGCCGGTGGCGGTCAACCGCCGCGTACGCTTCGCCCGCATCGAACGGCGACGCCTCAATAATTCCGATTTTGCTCCACACCGCCAGTCCGTTCGGCGTAACGTTTTCCCAATGCCTGCCGCTGTCGCGTGTAAGCTGGATTCTTCCGTCATCAGTTCCAACCCACATCAAGCCGGATTGAACCGGCGATGGCGCAATCGAGTAAATCACGCCCCAGCTAATGTGAGAAGAATCCGATTGCGTGCGGGATTTTTCACCTTCGCCTGCGGCTGTAATGTCCGGGCTGATTTCCTGCCAATGAAGCCCGCTGTCACCCGACTTCAATAAAACCTGTGCGCCAAGATAGAGCGTATGCGCATCGTGCGGATCGAACACGATCGGCGATGTCCATGTGAAACGGTACTTTCGCTGCGGTGCCGGAGTTCCGAACTCAGAGAGAGGAGTCGGAGAAATATTTTGTGTTTGACCTGTTGTGCGGTCGAATCTGATGACGCCGCCGTATGTGCTGCCGCCGTACACGATATCCGGGTCCTGCGGATCGGGAGCGATGTAGCCGCTCTCGCCGGTGCCGAGCGAATACCAGTCTCTGAAAGTAATCAAGCCGTAATCGCTCCGAGTGGTGATGCTCACAGTGCCGGCGTCTTGCTGCGCGCCGTAAATCCTGTACGGAAATTCATTGTCCGTGATGACGTGATAGAATTGTGCCGTCGGTTCGTTGTACCAGCTTGACCATGTTTTGCCGCCGTCTACGCTGATGACTGTTCCCTGATCGGTTGCAACGATCATGCGGTTGTCGTTGGTCGGATCAATCCAGAGAAAATGATAGTCGTCGCCGCCCGGTGCGCCTTTGATTGCTGTAAACGATTTTCCTCCGTCTGTGCTTCGCATCAGCGCGACATCGGGAATATAAACGACATCGGGATTTTTTGGATCAACGGAAACTTGTCCAAAGTACCACATTCGGCTTACAATGCGCGGATCATCTCCCGCGAGATGCCAGTTTTGTCCGCCGTCATCGGAACGGTACAAACCCGAGCCTTTTTTCTGCGCTTCGATCAAGGCGTATACAATTTTTCCGTGAGAACCTGCTGCGACTGTCAACCCGATTCGTCCGTACGGCTTTGCCGGCAAGCCAGACGAAACAATTTCGTTCCATGTTGTTCCTTCGTCGGTAGATTTGTACAATCCGCTGCCGGGACCTTCGTCCGGCGGATACTGGCTCCACGGCGTGCGGCGCGCCTGCCACAGCGATGCGTATACGACAGAGGGGTCGCTTTCATCCCACGCAAGATCAATTGCGCCGACGTCCGGGTTTTTGTACAAAACTTTTTTCCAGCGTTTGCCGCCGTCGGTTGAACGAAACACGCCGCGCTCTTCATTCGGACCATACGCATGACCGAGCGCGGCAACCAAAACAATGTCCGGATTATGCGGATCAACTAAAACTTTTCCGATGTGCTGCGTCTCTTCAAGTCCGCAGTGCTGCCATGTTGTTCCGCCGTCGGTCGTTTTATAAACGCCGCTGCCGTACGTAATATCGGAGCGCATGTCGGCTTCGCCGGTACCGACGTAAATGGTTTCAGAATTTGACGGCGCAATGGCAAATGCTCCAACGGATGGATTCATTTTCGTTCCATCAGAAATTGATTCCCATGTGAGACCGGCATTGACAGTTTTCCACATGCCGCCGTCAACCGAACCGAAGAAAAAAGTGTACGGGTCGCCGGGAATTCCTGCCGCGGCTAACGCACGTCCTGCACGAAACGGACCGACGAGCCGCCATGGCATTTCAGCGGTTTGAAGCTGAGGAAGGATTTGGGCGAGACACGGTGTAACGACCAGAGTAAAAAGAATGACTATCTGAGGAAGAACTGTTCGTCGTTTCACGATGTGAACCTTTCGTTTTTAATGAATCGGCATTTTTTGAAGGAACCCCGACCTTGCCGGGGAAAAGCGGATACAATATCTCGGTTTCTAATTCGTCAGCAAAATAAAGAATGCGAGCCAGAAATGCAAAACCGCTGTCGAATTTCGCTGTCGCCGTTCGACTATGAATTAAGAGTGAGGCAAAGAAGGGTTTGAGATTCGAGATGTGTGCTTCGTGGTAAGCAGAACTCCTGCGTTGCTTTCCCGAAACTCAAACCAGGAATTTCGAACGGGTTTCTTTTTGCTTCTGCTTCATTTTTTTCACATATTCACTGAAACATTTTCCGCCGATCCAGCGTTTGTATAGCTAACTTTTTATGCCCGAATCCCCAAAAATAGAACAAGCAGTCAACGGCAGCGATCTTTCTTCTCTTCGCATTCATCGCGGTGAGCCCGGAATTTCTCCCAAAAAAGCTCTGCCCCGAAAAAAAATTCTTTTGCTGTCGCTTGCCGCCGTTGCTGCGTGCGCTGTCATCGCCTTCCTTTTGTTAGGCGGCGGTGTTTCATCTGCTGAAACTGTAGAAACAACGGAAGTATCGCTTGCGTCGGCATCGCAGGCGAATGCCGTGCTCACGGCAAGCGGGTATGTTGTCGCGCAGCGCAAAGCATCGGTCGCATCGAAAGGAACGGGGCGGCTCGAATTTCTTGCTGTCGAAGAAGGCGATCACGTGAACAAAGGAAGTATCATCGGCAGACTTGAAAGCAGCGATGTCGAAGCGGTGCTCGGACAGGCAAAAGCGGCGCTTGAAGTTGCACGCGCAGGCGTCGCGCAGGCGCAAGCGGAATACGACGACGCACAATCGAATTACGAGCGGCAGAAATCTCTCTTCACTCAAAAATTAATTTCGCAAGCCGATTACGACGCAACAAACGCGCGCTATCAAAAAGCCATTGCCGGGCTTGTATCAGCGAAAGCGTCCGTCGCTCAAGCCGAAGCAGGTGTGAAAGCGGCGGAGGTGAATGTGGAAAACACGTACATCCGCGCGCCGTTCGACGGCGTTGTGCTGACGAAGGATGCCAACGTCGGGGAAGTGATCACGCCGTTCGGCGCGGCTTCAGGCTCGCGCGGCGCTGTCGTCACGATGGCAGATATGTCGTCGCTTCAGGTGGAAGCCGACGTTTCGGAATCGTACATCGAAAAAATCCACACCGGGCAGCCCTGTGAAATTACGCTCGATGCGGTGCCGGACAAACAATACAAAGGTGTCGTTCATAAAATTGTTCCGACGGCAGACCGCGCCAAAGCAACAGTGTTGACAAAGGTAGAATTTCTTAACCGCGATGAGCGCGTGCTTCCCGAGATGAGCGCAAAAGTTTTGTTTCTCAACAAAGACGCAAAACAGAGCGACGATGCGCTGAAAATTTCCGCCCCCGCCTCGGCAATCACCACACGCGGCGGAAAGAAGGTGGTCTTCGTTCTTCACGGCGAAACTGTGAGCATGGTTCCGGTAACGCTCGGCACGCTTCTCGGCAGCAGTGTCGAAGTAAAAGAAGGATTGTCGGTCGGCGAGCGCGTTGTGCTTCATCCCTCGGAAAAGCTTACCAACGGCTCACGGGTGGAGACTGCAAAGCAGCGTTAAAACCCTTGAAGGGTTTGATCTCATAGTTCGTTGAAGTCGGGAAGATGTTAACAAATACAAAAGCTAAACCCTTCAAGGGTTAAAGGATTTTTATGCCAGACGCACTCGTTCAGGCTCACAATATCTCGAAAAGTTACCGGCGGGATTCTATCGAAATCCCTGTTTTGCAGAATATCACGCTCGATGTACCGGAGGGGGAGTTTCTCGCGCTGATGGGACCATCCGGTTCCGGCAAAACAACATTGCTTAACCTCGTCGCAGGAATTGATAAACCAACCAGCGGTTCGATTAACGTAGCGGGGACGGATATTGCTCAGCTCGGCGAATCAGCGTTAGCGCAATGGCGCGCACGGCATGTCGGTTTCGTTTTCCAGTTCTACAACCTCATGCCGGTGCTGACAGCATTCGAAAATGTCGAACTGCCGCTGCTGCTGACGCATCTCTCAAAAAAAGAACGCAAAGAGCACGTTGAAACTGCACTGAACGTTGTCGGACTCGCAGACCGTGTTCACCATTACCCTCGACAGCTTTCCGGCGGACAAGAACAGCGTGTCGCTATTGCCCGCGCCATCGTTACCGATCCGACGATCATCGTCGCCGATGAGCCGACGGGCGACCTTGATAAAAAATCAGCGGATGAAATTTTACAATTGATGGAGCGGCTGAACGGCGAATTCAAAAAGACGATTATCATGGTAACGCACGACCCGCGTGCAGCAGAACGCGCACATAAAATACAGCATCTTGAAAAAGGCGAGCTGATCCGATGAAACTTCTGAAACTCATCGCGAAAAATCTGTTCCGTCACAAGCTTCGCACCGCGCTGACGATGCTCGGCATTGCGGTTGCCATTCTTGCCTTTGGGTTGTTACGGACCGTCGTCACGGCATGGTACGCCGGAGTTGATGCATCGGCGTCGAACAGGCTCATTTCCCGCGACGCCGTGTCGTTCATTTTTCCGCTGCCGTACTCGTACCGGGATCAAATTGCAAAAATCCCGGGCGTTTCCGAAGTCTCGTTCGCGACATGGTTCCAGGGAACATACATTGACAACCGTCCCGAGCATTTTTTTCCCCGCATGGCGGTTGATGCGGAAACGATTTTCGATCTTTACCCCGAATTTTTAGTGCCGCATGACCAGCTTGAAGCGTTCAAGCGGGAGCGCAATTCGTGCGTTATCGGCGAAAAGGCGGCGAAGGAATTCAATCTCAAGATCGGGGACATTATTACGATCCAAGGAGATATTTATCCGGGCGCGTGGCAATTCGTCATTCGAGGCATCTACAAACCGAAGGACAAGACCGTTGATGCAACACAGATGTTTTTTCACTGGACATATTTAGACGAACAACTGAAGCAGGATTCGCCGTTCCGTGCGGGAAAAGTTGGCTGGTACATCATTCGTATTGACAAGGCGGGCGACGCGCCGCAGGTTTCGGAAGCGATAGACCGCATGTTCGAAAATTCTCCTGCGAAAACAAAAACCGAAACGGAAAAAGCGTTCCAGCAAAGCTTTGTTTCTCTTTCGAGCGCTATCGTGACATCATTGGAAGTTGTTTCGTACATCATTATCGGCATTATTTTACTTGTGCTTGCAAACACAATTATCATGTCGGCACGCGAGCGCATCCGGGAGTATGCGGTATTGAAAACGCTCGGCTTCACAGCGAAACATATTGTTTTGTTGGTCGGCGGCGAATCGCTTTTCATCTCGCTCATCGGCGGCGCGGCCGGCGTAGCAGGTACATTCCCGGCTGTCGCGGGATTCGGTGCGGCATTTCCGACATTCTTTCCTGTGTTCAATATCGCTCCAATAACATTG
>JAGWND010000034.1 GCA_028873075.1 Bacteroidota bacterium | reverse complement strand
CGTGAAGAGTCAAGCGCCTAAAAAAGGCAGCCTTTACTCTCTTATCAATCTTTCCTGTAACAGTTTCTGCATGTCTCTGCGGCCATCAACAACACAATGAATAAAAATTATTTTCTCGGTAATTTGGTAAATGATGCGATAAGGCTTACAACTGAGTTCTAAAAAATCATGTATTCCGAGCAGGTGCAATTCCGGAGGAACATGACCGCGATGCGGATATTCCTGAAGTGATAAACATTTCTTATGTACTTTTGAAAATAATTTCTCAGCTTTTTCTTCCGAGTCATTGAAATATACATACTGGTAGATCTCAAACAAATCTTCTTCAGCGGAAGCCGAAATGTTAACTTTGAACTTCACGCTGCCCCTGCTTAAACTCATTGATGCGATTTTTTACATTGTCGAACGTTTTTTCTAATGTTTTATACTTTCCTTTTCGCAGTTCTTTTCCGCTTAAAGCGAGGATCTTAAGCAGAGCAATGCTCTCCTGCATTTTTTCATATACTTTGACATCTTGAAGAACAACTTTTGCTTCGCCATTGTGCGTGATAATCAGTGTGTCTTGGTTCTCTGAAACATTTCGAATTACCTCTGAAGCATGGGCTTTGAGGTAGCTGATTGGTTTTACTGCCTTGCTAAATTTCATTGTGTTCCCTTCCATTGTATGACTACAATATAGTCCTTTAAGTAGTCTCAGTCAACAATCGAATGTTGCAAAAATAAAACAATAACATCTCTTGAAGAGATGTCGTCGTTATTTCTTCGTTTGCAAACTATCGGGAGGGGAGAGTGTGCTCGGTTTCGGCGGAGGGTTTTTAATAATTTTGTCGGGAACGATCCACGCTTCTTTATATCCCATTGCGACAAGCGAGTCGAGCGAGAGATTGGCATCGGCGCGGTTCAGAAAATTGCCCACGCGGACTTTGTATGTCGGCGCATCGTACACCATGTACACCCAAAGGTCGGGAAGCGCGCTGTTCAACAAATTTCGCGCCGACATTGCTTCGTCGAAGCTGTTCGTTGCCACCACTTGCACCCTGTACCCCTGAACAGTTTCCGGCTGCGCGATTGCAAATCCGAGGGATCCTTTAGACGTGTCAGGTTGAAAACCTCCTTGGGGAGGAATGCTCACCTGCGGCGGAGCGATGCCCCGGCTCGTGTCGCCGCCGTTTTTAGTCTTCAGAGGAACGTCGGTATCGTACGCCGACGGCTTGAACGATTTCTCGAAGATAGTCAGCACATCATTTCCCGCCGGCGGATTTTGCATCTGCTTCAACGAATCCCGGCGTTGTTGCGACGGTACACCGGCACCTCCGGTGCCGGGATGTCCCATCTGGCAAAAAATCAGCGAGGGGAGAAGAAAAAAAACGATCAGCGCTCCGAAGAGCTCCGGTGCGGGTCGGCGCAACGTCGTGTTGCATGTTGTACCCCCCGTCCTCCGTTGCTGAAGTCTTGGAACGTTGGCCGCTGTGCCTCTTTTAGTGCCATTTTCAATTTGGCGGGGAATCATCATCTCAGCTCTGCAACCCACGCATCGGAATAGTCTTTTGCAAAATCGTTTTTCACCCGGCGGAGAAATACAAACGCAGTCTTCTTCGTCGAAAAATTTCCGACGGTAATGCGGTACATTTTAATTCCCCGGTCGTAAAACTGATGCACAGGTTTCCTGAAGCGCTTCTTCACTAACTTCTGGCATCGCTCGGCGTTTGCGATGATGCGGAATGCGCCGACCTGCACGCTGTAATATTTTTTTCTCTCCATCGCTTTGAGGCGGTTGCGCGGCGCTCTCGGTTCCGCGGCGGGGTTCCATTTATTTTTTTTGACAAGCTGTGCTTCAATCGTATCTTCTCTCGCAACAAAACCCTGCCGTGCAGGTTTCTTTTCGGGCTTCGGTTGTGCAGCGGAGGATTGTTCGCCGGCAGGTTGCGAGAGAGCTTGGCGAGGTGCAATCGCGGCGCTGTCGGCAGGCGAAGGAGCTGCGGTTTCCTTTTCCGTCTCGGATGAAGAGCAGCCCCAGAGCATCAACCCAGATGCAACGCAAAAAATCAATAAATAGGTCTTGTGCTTTAGCGACCCCCTCACCAACTCTTCCCCTTGCGGGGAGAGAGGGTTAGGGTGGGGTCGTTTAGCTAAAGAAGAATCCATTTTTCTTAGTATCCTCCGCTCGCCGGTGTTACGCCGCTGGCAATGGCAACGCTCGCGCTTGCGCCGATCCGGTCTGCACCGCTGGCAACGAGCTTCAGCGCATCTTCGCGTGTTCTCACTCCGCCGGATGCTTTCACTCCCATTGCGCTTCCGACGACGAATCTCATCAGCGCAATGTCGCCGACCGTGGCGCCTCCTTTTGAAAATCCTGTCGAGGTCTTCACAAAATCCGCACCTGCCCGCTGAGCGAGGATACACGCTTTGATTTTTTCTTCATCGGTGAGCAAGCCGGTTTCAATAATCGCCTTGCATAATGCGTGATGACGTTTTGCCGCGGTTGCGACCGCGAAAATATCTTTCTCAACAAAATCGTAATCGCCCGATTTTAGTCTGCCGACATTGATGACCATGTCAACTTCCCCCGCGCCGTCGCGGATTGCCTGTTCTGTCTCGAATACTTTCGTTTCGGTCGAAGTAGAGCCGAGGGGAAAACCGATGACGGTGCAGACCTTCACGGCGGTACCGGCAAGCAAACGTGCGCACAAAGAAACGTTCGACGGATTGACGCACACGCTCGCGAAATGAAATTTCTTTGCTTCATCGCACAGCTTTTCGACTTGCGGTATCGTTGCTTCCGGCTTCAGCAATGTGTGGTCTATCATCCGCGCGAGATCGGGTTCAACGCCCCCCGCATCGTCAACACCGACGCTTGCAGTAATGCGCGCCGCCCCCTGCTCGACGATATTTTTCACACCCTCTTTGTTGTGAACAACGCACAACCCGTCGGTACACACACCGTCTTTGCAGCACGTGTGTGAGGCGTGCGCTTCTTTTCCGCCAGAGGCGGATCCGCCTACGGCGGACAACACATCGTCAATTATTTTTGCAATGAGTTCTTGGCGGTTCATCGTGTTGTGGATTGCCACTGAGAATTGCGCATTGAACGTTGCTCATTAGAACATTGTGAAGAACGTGACTATCGCCCGGAGAAGAATTTCAATGCTCAATAGTCAATACTCAACCTTCAATCCTCTTCTCTTCGTGGTATAATTTTCACTCATCAATATACCATAAAAATATTCAAAGTTACAACCGGGGCATTGCCGGGAACAGCGTTGTGAGAATATCGTCGAGATGCGCGCGCCAGTTTCCCCAACTGTGCCCTTCATGAAATTCAGCCGATGTCAGGTCATATCCTTTCGAGCGGAGCAGCGACCAGTATCGGCGATTGAGCGTGATGAAAACGAATTGCGGGGTTGAAATGTCGTACGTTCCGCAGTCAAGATACAATTTAACGGGAAGCTTCGGACCGTTTTGAATCGGAAGCCGGACGTTGCTATCAATCGTGCTCGATTGCCCCGCACAAAGACCAAAGACAGAAGGGTGATGCGTTGCAAGATACAATGAAATATGTCCGCCGTCGGAAGAGCCGAGCGTACCGCGCCGCGCTGCCGAAGCATCCGTACGGTAGAGTGAATCAATGTGCGGCACAAGCTCTTTCGCGATGAAGGTGCTGAAGAGACCCACTTTGCTGAGGCGGTATTCGTTTGACCGGTCGCCGGCGCTGATCGGCGGGACGAAAATACAAATGACCGGATCAATTTTTTTCGCCGCAATGAGGTTGTCCAGCACATTTTTCATCGAGCCGAGATTAATATAATCGGGTCCATCGTGAACGTACAGCGATGGATACTTCTGTGCAGAGTTGTCGTAACCCGGCGGAAGATACACGGTAATGGTGCGGCTGTTGTTGAGCGTTGCGCTGTAAAATGAAAATGTCGTTGTTGCGCCGTGGGGGATTGCGGGGTTGTATATTATTTCCGTCGGCTGAACGTAGTCAGGCATTGCAAGCTCGGAGTTGGTGCCGTATCCACCCGTGATGGCATGCGGATTCAGCGGGTCAAGGATCCAGACGCTTCCGTCAATCACAAATTTGTAATCGAGCCGCGCGTCAGGCTCGAATTTCTTTTGGAGATAATAAAAATTTGTTCCGTTGATACGTGCCATTGTGTCGGCAGTTCCGGACCAACCGTTGAAATCACCTGCGACCGAGACCGACGTTGAAACCGTTCCGCGGTACACAAAATAGACAATCGAATCTTGCTTAACTGGAAACCCTTTTGGTGTTTGCGAGGTCATGAAGCTGTCAACAATTGCCTGCCGTACTGAATCGCGCGGTGTGGCGTTTGTCCGGGCAAGGAAATCGGAAAAAGTCTGTGCAGGAAGCAAAGTAGTGACAAGTACGACAGAGAGAAAAAGGGTAGAAAATAATTTTGTGGTTTTCATATTTACCTCGCGTTATCCTCCGAGATACTTGCGGCGGGGCGAAAGCCAAAGGTGCCGAAGGGATCAGGCGGTTAGTTGTTCTAAATTTGTGCGAAGCTTTTGCAGCGTTTGTTGGAAATTTTCCCGTTTGTCTTTTTCTTTCTGAATAATTTCCGCCGGTGCTTTGTCGGCAAAATTGGCGTTGTTCAATTTTGCATCCACACTTTTTAATTGTCCTTCGAACCGCGCGATTTCTTTTTCCAGCCGCCCGCGCTCGACTTCAATGTCAATCAATCCTTGCAGCGGAACGAACACTTCCTGTCCTTCAACGACGGCGCTCGCCGAAAACCCCGGTTTCTTGAAATTCGTACCGATCTGCACCGTCTCGAGCTTTGCCAATCGTTTAAAGATCGACAGGTTCGTTTCGAGCACGGTAATTTTCCCTCCGTCGTTGCAATTGATAACGACATCAACTTCTTTTGTCGTCGGGACGTTCATCTCATTGCGGATTGTCCGTACGCTGCTGATGACGTTCTGCAGAAACGCCATCTCTTTATCGGCAACGGAATCAATCGCCGCTTCGTCGTGCCGGGGCCACGGCGCAGTCATGATACTTTCGCCGGGTTTGCGTTCGGCAAGATGCTGCCAGATTTCTTCTGTGACGAACGGCATGAACGGATGAAGCAGCTTCAACGTCTCTTCATAGATGCGAATTGCACGATTGATCATCGCTTTCTTCAAATGCCCATCGCTCGTTTCGGCGATACGGTTCTTCACAAACTCGACGTACCAATCGCAGAAATCGTGCCACAGGAAATCGTACAACAGCTTCACGGCATCGTTGATGCGAAAATTTTCCATCATGCTCGTTACGTTTTTCACCGTCTCGTTGAACCGCGAGATAATCCAACGGTCGGAAAGATCGTTCGAAGCATGAAGCGAAACGATTTCAAAGCCGGAAGTGGCGCCAGCGGCGATATGGTTCTGTGATTCGTTCGGTCCTGATGCGGCAATCGCGTCGTAATTCATCAATAGAAATCTTCCCGCATTCCAGATTTTGTTGGCGAAGTTCCTTCCCATCTCGCATTTTTCGTTCGAATACATCACATCCTGTCCGATGGGTGCGAGATAGAGAATGGTGAAGCGAAGGGCATCGGCACCGTACGTGTTGATAACGTCGAGCGGGTCGGGGGAATTGCCGAGCGACTTGCTCATCTTGCGTCCCTGCACGTCGCGGATGATGCTGGTGAAATAGACGTGCCGGAACGGAATTTCATTTCTGAATTCCAATCCTGCCATCACCATGCGCGCGACCCAGAAGAAAATAATATCGGGTGCAGTAACAAGCGTTTCCGTTGGATAGAAATATTTCAGTTCATCATTTTCTTCGGGCCAGTTCAGAACGGAAAGAGGCCACAGCCACGATGAGAACCACGTGTCGAGCACGTCGTCATCCTGGCGGAGATTTGTGCTGCCGCAATGCGGGCACGCCTCGGGCTTCGTACGCGCAACAATCGGCTGTTTGCATTCAAGCGTGCAATGGTCGTCGCCGACGCAGTACCACGCAGGAATTCTGTGTCCCCACCACAACTGCCGCGAGATGCACCAATCGCGGATGTTCGTCATCCAGTGCTCGTACACTTTCATCCAGCGGTCGGGATAGAATTTTATTTTTCCATCTTCCACAACGCGGAGCGCAGGCTCGGCGAGCGGTTTCATTTTCACAAACCATTGATCGGAAAGATACGGCTCGATCACTGTGTCGCAGCGGTAACAGTGTCCGACAGAATGAACATGGTCTTCCGTTTTCTCCAACAATCCTGATTTTTCTAAATCGCGCAACACTTCACGCCGGCACTCGTACCGGTCCAGCCCTTTATATTTGCTTGGAACACGGTCGTTCATCATTCCCGACGTATCCATCACGATCAGTTTTTCCAAATTGTGGCGGTTGCCGATTTGAAAGTCGTTCGGATCGTGCGCCGGAGTTACTTTCACTGCACCGGTGCCGAAGCTTGCATCCACGAATTCGTCAGCGATGATCGGGATAACGCGGTCGGTGAGCGGCAGTGAAATTTTTTTCCCGGCAAGATGTTTGTACCGATTGTCTTTCGGATTCACCGCAACAGCCGTATCGCCCAACATTGTTTCGGGGCGCGTCGTTGCGACAGTAACAAAACCGCTTTTGTCCTCAAGCGGATATTTGATGTACCAGAGATGCCCGTTGCTTTCGGTATAATTCACTTCGTCGTCGCTCAGCGCCGTGTGGTCTCTTGGGCACCAGTTGACGATGTATTTGCCCTTGTAGATGAGCCCCTTTTCATACAGCCGGACGAAGACTTCCTTCACTGCATTCGACAATCCCTCGTCCATTGTGAAACGCTCGCGCTGCCAATCGCACGACGTGCCTAACTTCCGCAACTGCTTGATGATCGTGCTGCCGTAAATTTCTTTCCATTGCCACACGCGATTGACAAATTCTTCGCGCCCCAACTCGCGCCGTTTGATCCCTTCTTTAAGAAGAGATCGTTCGACGACGTTCTGCGTTGCGATGCCGGCGTGATCGGTGCCGGGAATCCAGCACGCTTCGTAACCCTGCATGCGCCGCCAGCGAATGAACGCGTCCTGCAGCGTGTTGTTGAGCACGTGTCCCATCGTGAGAATGCCGGTGATGTTCGGCGGCGGAATAACGACGGTGTACGGCTTTTTCTTTTTATTGACAACAGCGTGAAAAAGCCCGTTGGATTCCCAATACTGGTACCACTTATCTTCGACCTCTTGAGGTGCGTATGTTTTCGGAAGTTCGCGCATGTTCGAGAAAAATGTCTGTGATATTTCGGAAACTGTATTTCTTAAATATATTTGTTTTGAGTAGAGATGCAATGTTGGCGGGTAGTATTACGTTCTGAAAATCTGCGCGGATTTGCATCCACGCCTACATTATATTTCCATGTGTAGGAACGGTCGCAAGGCCGTTCCTCTTTGAGAATACACAACTGTCTATTGGCGAGAGATATTGCGCAGGATTGGATTCTTGAGTATATTGAATCAGAATTTACATTCGGGGCGTAGCGCAGTCCGGCTAGCGCGCCTGCCTTGGGCGCAGGAGGTCGTGGGTTCGAATCCCGCCGCCCCGACAAAACAAAAAAGCCTTTGAAATATTCTTCAAAGGCTTTGTTGTACAGAGCGTATTCGTCTTCCCTTCCTTCTTCTTGGTTTGGTAAGTTTAAACTTTACCGCCATTGTTGAAACCGCGGGAACAGTTCGTCCGAGTGCCGTAGCAATTTCCTCTATTGGTTTCTTGCCGAAATAATTCCGCATATATTCTTCGTCTTCTTTGCTCCAAGGGCGGGGCATTCCTGCGCTTATTCCAAGGGGACCGGCAAGATTGATAACAGCATCCATTGTTCTTTCCAATTTCGCAGCAATCTCTCGCGTTGGAATTTTTTTATAGTTTTGTCTGATATACTCCTTTTCTTCTTCTGTCCAGGGGCGACCTCGGGAGCGTTTCAGCAGTCCGGAGCGGCTCGCATGATGCCCCACGGCGCTTGCAGTTAATCCGAGATCGTTCGCTATTTCTTTGTGGCTTTTTTTCTTTCGATGTTTAACGAAGTATTCGTGTTCTTCTTTTGTCCATTCATGGTCGTGCTGCGGGCGACGGAGTCCAAGCACCTGTGCCATCATCATTATTGCAGCCACAGAACGGGTGGTCAGCTGTGAAATGTATTGAAGAGAATTTTTTCTTTCCGGATAGAGCGCAATAAGAATTTCTTTTTCTTTCTTTGTCCAGTAAGCGCTGCGGGGTTCAGTCAGGCGAAGTTTCTTGGCTTCAGCAAGAATTGCCGAAGGGCTTCGTCTAAGTGTGCGTCCCAACGACGCATTTTTTTTCAATTGATAATTCTTGATGAGATAGTGTTTTTCCCATTCCTTCCATGGTCTGGATTCTTTGTTCTTGATGCCAAGCTCGTGCGCCTTCATTCTCACAGAGTGCGGCTTGCGTCCAATGAGAGAAGCAATGTACAAAGCTCCCCTTTTTCGATAGAAGCGGCGGAGTATGTCAAGTTCCTCATCTGTCCATTTCTTCGATATCATACTTCAATAATTTTTTACCGCTTTCCTTCAATCGCCGCAATCTCTTGAAGCAAATCTTTTTTCGTGAAGCCGGATTTTTTCATCAGGCTGACAACAAATCCTTCCAACTGTTCGCGCGTTTGGTCGTCAATTTCCATCGAGGTCATGATCATGATGGGAATGTCGTTCGTAGCAGGATTGTGCTTCAACTGATATGCGACGCTGAATCCTGAAACCTCCGGCATGACGAGATCGAGGATGATGAGGTCGGGGTGCTGCGCTTGCGCTGTTTCCAATCCTTCGCGTCCGTTGAATGCTTTCAGCACCGTGCAGCCTTCCGCTTCTAAAATCACTTGCATCAAATCGGTGACGGAGCGGTCGTCGTCAATCACCAAAATACGCGGCGACAGATTTTTTTTCGGGGGAGAGAGAGAAACCTTTTTTAGCGAAGCGAGCAGCTCATCTTTTTGCACCGGTTTCACGAAATAATCAACAGCACCGAGACCGAAGCCGACATTGCGCTCATCGAGCATTGAAATGATGATGACCGGAATATCTTTGCACAACGGATGCTGCTTCAATTCCTTCAATACCTGCCACCCGTCTTTTACCGGCAGAAGAATGTCGAGCGTGATGATGTCGGGTTTCCATGTTTTTGCCTTCTCCAACGCTTCAACGCCGTTCGCCGCAGTTTCGATCATAAAACCTGTTTCAGACAAATAACTTTGAAGAATTGTCCGCGCGTGCGGTTTGTCTTCAACAATAAGCACTTTTTGCTCTTTCGGGGACGGCGGCAGAAGGGAAGCGACCGATTGCATGATATCCGGTGTGCCGTCTTCGGCATGTACCATCATCGGAAGACGCACGAAGAAAGTGCTTCCTTGCTGCCATTCGCTGACAACGAAGATCGCTCCGCCGTGAAGCTCGACAAGCTTTTTGGTGATGGAGAGTCCCAGTCCCGTTCCCTCTCTTTTGATGAGAGCAGAAGTCTGGTGGAACGGCTGGAAGAGTTTTTCTTTTTCTTCCGGGCGAATGCCGGTACCGAAATCCTGGACGGAAAATTCAATGTTGTTTTCCACGCGCCGCACCGCGAGAATAATTTTTCCTTCAGCGTAACTGAACTTGATCGCGTTGGTAATAAGATTGAGGAGGATTTGTTTCAGCCGGACATCATCGGCAACGATGTCGTCGAGATCGTCGGCGATGGCAAGCTCGAGCGTAAGATGTTTCGCTTCAAGCTGCGGCTGAAGCGAACTGCGCAGCGCGTCGAGAAAATTCCGCAAGGGAATATTTCTGTAGAACAGCTCCAACTTTCCCGCTTCCATTTTCGAGAGATCGAGAATATCGTTGATAAGCTGGAGCAAATGTGTTCCGCTGGTCTTGATGTTCTCGACATAATTGCGGAGCGTTGCTTCGTCCAATTTCCCGAACTCGCCGAGGATCAATTCGGTGAATCCGATGATCGAGCTGAGCGGCGAGCGGAGCTCGTGGCTGAAGAATGCGAGGAAGCGTTTCAGCGTGCCGTGTGCCTCCATCGTCTGCGACCGCTGAATTTCGAGATCCACATTTTTCACGCGAAGCTCGTCAATCAATCCGCGGCGGCTAAGTCCGACGGCAATCTCGTTGCTGAGCAGTGCTAAAAACGGGATTTGTCTTTCAACGAACTGCTTTTCTCTCTCAAAGAGAATTTCCATGACGCCGACAAGCTCGCTTTCCACTTTCAACGGAAGGGCGGCGACGATTTTCAGTTCGGCGGTCACGAGCATCTCGGGTGCAACGCTGTAATATACACTTCGGGAAATGTCCGTCGTGGTGACGGCAGTGCCGGTGATGGCGGCATCGACGATTGCCGTTGTTTGAAACTCGTTCACCGGAATGGAGACGAGCGCTTTTTCCAATTCAAGGGGGGAAAGCTCAGGCGCAACAAGGATGAGCTTTTCATCCTGCGGACGATATGAATACATCAGCACCTGGTGAAAAGGAAGATCGTAGCGTGCGGCAATGGTGTGAACGACCTGCGCGCACAATTCATCCACCTGATTGCTGGTGTTGATGATATGGGAAATCTCGAGAACGGTTTCGCGCTGCTGTTCCTGCTGCTTTTGCGCCGTGATGTCCTGAAAGAACACCGACAGACCGTTTTCGTTCGGATAGATGCGGATGTTGTACCATGCTTCGAATTTTTTATCGCGGTACGACGTTTCGAACGACTGAAACGTTTTTGTTTCCATCGCCTCGCGGTAGCGCCTGCCTAATTCGGCATCCTGTGCGTTCGGGAAAATTTCGAAGACGTGTTTCCCGATCACTTCGCCGCGCGTGTAGCCGGTGCCTTCTTCGGCGGCGCGGTTCCAGTACGTAAAACGGTAATCGGCATCGAGCGCAAAAAAACCGCCGCTGATGCTTTCAAGAATTTCTTCTGGCTGCATACGGTACCTCTCAGGAGTTGCGCTTTACAAGGTAATTATCTCACGTTGAGAATTGAAAATTGTGTCTTGAGTGTTTTTTTCTTTTCTCGTTGCGACTGAATGTACAATATTCAATGCTCAACTCTCAACGGTCATTTTCTATTCAGGTGCGGCGGCTTAAATCCGCGGTATGTGTCGAACTGCGAATCGTAGAAAACAATATTGAATGTGCTGTCGCGAAGCGTTCCGCCGGAAGGATAGAGGTAAAATTCGGAGATCGTATCCGTTTTTCGGCGCGCAAGCAGCCCCTTCTCGCAGTAGAACTTGACAGTGTAAAATCCTTGTGCGAACGGTGCCGTTTTCAATTGTTGATGGAGATGTTCTTCACTGAAGATGAAAAGATCGTCCTCCATGCTCATAGTCCGAGTTCCGTGAACATATTTTTTCTGATGAGCATTAACAGCGACGATTGCTGAACGATGAGATATTGCTGTCCTTCGAATTCTATTTCGATGGCGGCATCGCGGAGGAAAATTGCGTAGTCTCCTTCTTCCGCCTGCAGCGGAATATATTTCACCGGCTCTTTCGGCGTTGTGGACCACGGCTCCTGATCAATGAAGTTCGGATTCACTACGGGATAGCCGGGACCGACCTTCACAATGTAGCCGCTCTGGACTTTTTCTTTTTCCTTTACGCCCGGCGGTAAATACAAACCGTGCGTCGTTCTCTCCTGTTCCTTATCAGGAGCGATCAACACGCGGTCGCCGACGAGAACGATTTTATTTTTGGACGAGATATCGGGCATAGGAGGAACTCAGAATAACCGCAATGAATATAAGAAGAATTTCTAAATGATGCACTATGGAGTAAAAAATCCGGAACACTAAACCCGAAAGGTTAAACATTTAGGGTGGTACGTTGTTCATTTCTCTGCCTCATCGCTTCATACAGCACTACGGCTGCTGCGCTTGCCACGTTAAGCGAATCAACGCCGTCCCTCATCGGGATCATCACCCTATCACTGCACGCTTTCGTCACTTCTTTTGAAATCCCGCTTCCTTCGCTGCCGAAAACAAGACAGCATGTTTCGGGAAAATCAAATTGAGAAAGCGGCGTGCTGCTGTGCCGCGGTTCAGCGGCAATCGTGCGTACCTCGGATTCATTGTGAAGTTTCTTCAGCGTTTCGGCAAGATTACCGGCATAGACAATCGGAATTGAAAAAACATTTCCCATTGAATTACGGACGGCGCGGCGAAGATACGGATCGCATGAAGTTTCTCCGGCAATAATCGCACTCACACCGAACGCCGCGCAATTGCGGACAATGACTCCCATGTTCTCTGCGTTCACAATTCCGTCGAGTGCGACAAGACAAAGCGATTGCTGCGAACGTTTCACAATTTCTTCTATCGCTGCTCCTGCAGGAACTTTTCCGAGCGCCATGATTCCTTGGTGAAGATTTATCCCGACGATTTCTTCGAGAAGCTTCTTTTTCGCAACGAAAACATTGATCGCTTCTTCTTTTTCTTCAAGTATGGAACGGTATTCGGCGAGCCATTCTTCTGTCAGCAAAACGGAAATTGCCGTGAGCGGGCTTTCGAGAAACCGCCGCACAACTTTTTCCCCTTCAGCGATGAAAATCCCCTGCTGCTGGTGCTCCAGCGGCCGTTTCAATGTGCGGTACGGAATTAATTCCGGGAGATCGAGCGAATCAATATGGATAATGTGCAGGCTCACGGCTGTGTCGAGGGCATTCCTTTTTGGGAATAATGATACAAGAAGATTCGGCGTGATGCAAGTTGCGTGTGCATCTCAAATATGATATTTTGAAACTACATTGCCACCGAGATGAGAATACTTGCATTCACCGATATTCACGGTTCCTATTCTACAGTGGAAGAAATTCTTGCCCGCGAGTCGGCTCGCGGCCTCGATGTCGTACTTCTCGGCGGCGATCTTACAACGAACGGGACCCAGGCAGAAGCACGCGGTGCGGTATCACGATTTCAGAAATTCGGGAAGCCCGTGCTGGCAGTGGCTGGTAACATGGACCCGGTCGAGCTGGAAGAGACATTCACGGCGATCGGCGGCTCGGTCAACGCACAGGGGAAAATTATCGGCGCTGTTGGGTTCTTCGGAGTTTCGGGCGCGCCGCTGTCGTTCCTGCACACGCCGTACGAAATCTCAGAGGAGGAAATTCTTCGACGAGCAGAAACCGGATGGAACGAAGTGAAATCTGCGCGGTGGAAAATTTTTGTGCCGCACGCGCCGCCGTTCAATACGCACGTAGACAAAATCTTTGCGGGAAGACATGTCGGCAGCACTTCCGTGAGAAAATTCATCGAAGAAAAACAGCCGGACGCGGTTGTGTGCGGACACATTCATGAAGCACGAGGAACGGACACAATTGGAAAAGCCATCATTCTCAATTGCGGTCAAGCCGGTAAAGGTTTGTATGCTGTCGTTACAATTACAAACACTCTCCATACGGAACTTGCCGGCTGAAATTTGGTTTATTCTGTGGAAGCTTTTGAGCTTCATGATTCACGATTCAAGATACAGGTTGGCTTTCGGCTTGAGTCCTGAATCTTGAATCTTCCATCGCTTACGTCAGAACTCAAACCGCGAAGCTTGAACCTGAACGATGTGCATTTTCAATTCATCAACAATAAAGGAGGAAGCATGAAATCTGCATGTACGTTTTTTCCCCGCACCGTTGTAGTTGTTCTTTCACTGTTTGTTTCTGTTCCACAATTTCTTCATGCTGAAGAAGAGATAATCACGCTTTCCGTTGATGCGCGGGAAGCGCCGCGGAATATTCTCCACGCACAGGAGGATATCGCGGTTCATCCCGGCGCGCTGACATTGATGTACGCGGAATGGATTCCCGGCGAGCACGGACCTACCGGACCCGTCATTGATGTTGCGGGGCTGAAAATTTCTGCAAACGGGAAAACAATTTCGTGGCGGCGCGATCTTGTGGACATGTACGCGATTCACTGCACCGTTCCTTCCGGCGTCAGCACGCTCGATGCTGTGTTCGATTTTATCCTCGGACCGAACGGACAATATTCCTCAGGCTCTTCTTCAACAGCCGACTTGCTTGTGTTGAGCTGGAATCAAGTGATCTTGTATCCGAATACCCCGAATCCTCACGAAATTACGGTGACACCAAGTCTTACCTTGCCGGAAGGATGGAAGTTTGCTACTGCGCTTACAACAAAAGCCCGGTCGGGCAATGTCATTCATTTCATGCCGACCCCGCTCAACATGCTTGTTGATTCTCCGGTTCTTTCCGGCGTTCATCTTCGCCGCGTTGATTTGACCCCGGCAACCGGCGTTCCGCATTTTCTCGACATTGCCGGCGATGACGACGCTGCGATTGATATGAGCTCTGAGCTTATTTCAAACTATAAAAATTTAGTTGTTCAGGCGAACGCACTTTTCGGTGCGCATCATTACGAGCATTATGATTTTCTTTACACGCTGAGCGACAACGTTGCGCACTTCGGTTTGGAACATCATCAGTCGAGCGACGATCGTTTGGGAGCGCAAACGCTTCTCAACAGCAATTTTCAAGAAGCGGAAGCGGCGCTGCTGCCGCACGAGTTCGTGCATTCGTGGAACGGGAAATACCGTCGTCCTGCCGGGCTTGCCACGGGAGATTTTACGAAACCGATGAAAGACGATCTTCTTTGGGTGTACGAAGGACTGACGCAATATCTCGGAAAAATTCTTACCGCACGTTCCGGCTTGTGGACTCCTGAAGAGTACCGTGAAGACCTTGCCTATTATGCGGCATGGCTCGATAACCGCCCCGGGCGCACATGGCGCCCGCTGCAGGATGCCGCCGATGAAGCATCGCTTCTCTACAATGCGCGCACCGATTGGGATTCGTGGCGGCGCGGGACGGATTTTTACAACGAGGGGGATCTGATCTGGTTAGAAGCCGATGTGACGATTCGTGAATTGACAAAAGGGAAAAAATCGCTCGACGATTTCTGCAAGAAATTTCATGGCGGCGAAAGCACCGGACCAATACTGAAGCCGTACACGTTTGACGATGTCGTTGCCGTTCTCAATTCCGTTGCTCCGTATGATTGGAAAACATTTTTCACGTCGCGGCTCGAATCGCTCAGTCCACGCGCGCCGCTTGTCGGCATTCAAAAAAGCGGATGGAATCTGGTATATCAGGATACGCCGAGCGAGATTCAGAAAGCGCTTGGGGAAGTTCACGGCACAAATGATTTTCGTTTTTCAATCGGAGTGATGATGAAGAATGACGGAACGATTCAGGATGTGATTCCCGGAACTGCGGCGGCAAAAGCCGGACTCAGTCCTAACATGAGAATTGTTGCTGTGAACGGGCGGCAATATTCCAAAGACCTTTTCCGTGAAGCGCTGAAGAAAAGCACCACTACGACAACGCCGATCGAAGTGCTTGCGGCAAACGGCGAGTTCTACAAAACATATTCGGTTGATTATCACGGCGGCGAGCGGTACCCGTATTTGGAAAGAGATTTGTCAAAGCCGGATGTGCTGAGTGAGATTATTAGTGCGAAGGAGAAGTGAAGAGAAGGGAAAAGTAGGTCGAAGCGATGCTTCGACCTACCATCCATATTTACAGTATGAAAACTTCCATTCCTTCGCGTTTTTTACTAAACCTGCTCTCACAGGATTATTGAGAACGTAAGATGTTATTCGTTCCAATTCCTTTTCATCCTTGACTACATGATCGAAACTTTCTCCTTGCCAGAAAGTTCCAGTCCGATGAAGTAAATCATTTGCTTTTATTGCAGTGTAGCTTTTTAGGGGCTGTAGAATTTTTGTGACGCTTTTGCAGGTCGAAGGGCCGCTTCGATCTGCTGTAAATACCATGTGAACGTGATTGGGCATAACCGTGTAACAAATCAGGTCATACTCTTTTCCATCACGGTAATGAATTGCATTTACAACAGCTTGAGCAACGCTCTTATCTTTTAACCAGCAGTTTCTTTCTTTTTGTTTATCTAAAAATTCATCGAACGCTGCGAAGTAATGTTTGTAAAAAGTATCTGGAACATTGTTTGTTTTAGGATTGGTTCTTTTTAAACGGCGTAATTCTTTTTGTGTACTGTATTCGTCTTTTAATTGTTCAATGATGTGACGAGGAAGTGAGTTGACAAGGCGAAATGTTATGAAAAACGTTGCGTATTGTGGTTGATAGTGAGGAAGATGTCGCCGGTAAAACTCTTTCATGAAAAAATAATACGAAAAACGAGGGCGTTTTTCAAACAAATATTATTGTTTGAGTATCATTGCGATATAGGAATAGGTCGAAGCGGCGCTTCGACCTACTGTCATCGGTACCCGTATCTGGAAAGAGATTCATCGAAGCCGGATGTGCTGAGCGAGATTATTCAGCCGACAATGAAATAGGATTTTTTGGGGCGGAATATCACTCCGCCCTATTTTTTAAAGAACAAGCACAATACTTGCTCCACCAAACAATGTTTTGTATATTTTGCAAGAAAAATTTCACTCGCGCCCATAGCTCAACTGGATAGAGCATCAGACTTCGGATCTGAGGGTTGGGGGTTCGACTCCCTCTGGGCGCACAAGAAGTTGTAGAAAAGCTTTCCACAAAGCACACGAAGGGACACGAAAAGCGAACCCTGTTTCCTTCTTTATCATCAAATCGTATTCTCTCATAAAATGTGGAACCATCTCCGAAGGAGTTCTTAGAACATGAAATCATCCGTCCTTCTCTTTTTTTTCGTCGCAAGCAGTTTAAATTTTCTTTTTGCTCAGGAGGAAGAATCTGTGATGCCCAACATTATTCCCATGCCGCAGCAAATAACCGTGAAGAAAACGTATTTCAAAATCGCTTCGACGACAAAAATCGTTCTCGGCAATGATTCGAAAGAAGAGCACTTCGCCGCCGAGCAGATCAACGACGAGATTGCAGAATTGAAAGATGCCGAGCTGAAGGTTGTCGGTGAAAATTCTGTGCGAAAGCTGTCGTCGAATTATATTTTCATCGGCTTCCCTTCGTCCAAATTCGGAAAAAAGCTTTTGAAGGAAAGAAAAGGAACGCTGACTGCGGCAATGAAAGACGAAGGATATTTTCTCGACGCCGACCAGAACGGAGTTGTGATTATTGCCGAGTCGAACAAAGGAAAATTCTACGGCGTCATGACGCTGCTTCAGCTCCTTCAAAAAGAAAAACGAAGCACAATTGTTCCCGGCATTCGGATTGAAGATTATCCGCTCGAGAAAGTGCGCGGGATTTCAGACGACATCAGCCGCGGGCAGGTTTCGACGCTGGAGAATTTTAAAAAAATTATCCGTACAATTGCCCGCTACAAGTTGAATACGTACTCTCCGTACATCGAAGATATGTTCGCGTTTCAGCATTATCCTTCCATTGGCAGAACACGCGGCGCGTTGACGCCGCAGGAAGTAAAGGAGCTAGACGTCTACGCGAAAAAATATTGCGTCGACCTTATCCCCACTTTTGAAACGCTCGGGCACTGGGACAATATTTTGTCCATGCCGGAATATGCCGACCTTGCAGAATTCCCCGGCGCGCACACGTTGAACGTTTCCGACCCGCGCGTTTACACGATGCTGAGAACAATGATCGGGGAATTGGCAGGCGCGTTCAGCTCGCCGTATTTCAATATGGCGGCGGATGAATCGTGGGATGTCGGTTTGGGTGCGAACAAAGAGCGGGTTGCGAAATCCGATCTTGCAACTGTACACGCAGAGCATTACAAGAAGCTGTTTGAAATTATCCGGAGCTTCGGGAAAAAACCGATGATGTACGGCGATGTCATCCTGAACAATCCGGGCATCCTCGATAAAATTCCGAAAGATGTGATCATTGTTGACTGGCATTACGGTGCGTCGTTCGGTTATCCGAGCGCAAAAGTTTTCCACGATGCAGGGTTCTCGTTCGTCGCTTCGCCTGCAGTGTGGAATTTTACCGGACCGTTTCCGAATTTTATCAACTCGCTTGCCAATATTCAGAATTTCAACCGCGACGGTTACGAAAACGGCTCCCTCGGGTTGTTGACGTCAACGTGGAACGACAACGGCGGGGAAGAGTTACGCGAGCTGAATTATTACGGTTACGCCTGGACGGCAGAGTGCGCGTGGCAGCCGCTTCGTGCGAATGCAGCGGAGTTCAACGCGGCATTCTTCAAAGATTTTTTCCGCCTTCGTAATTACTCCGGCGGACAGGCCGGAACAAACGATGATGAAAAGCTGCAAACGATTTACTCCATTCTTTCCGATCCGGCAAATCAATATTCGTGGAATGAGCTGTGGCGCGATCCTATGCTGCCGCTGCGCGAGCAATCCGTGAGAGAAAGCTATCTACCGTTCGTGCTTCGCGTCCAAAGCATTCAATCTTCCATGCCGTTTGTCCGTTCGCTGATCGAAAGCTCGAAAGAAATTGCCGCGCGCAATGCAGATCAACTTTCCTTGCTTGATTTTGTCGCCCGTTTGAATCTCTGGTTCGCAAAGAAAATTCCTACACAGGAAGAAGTCAAACAATTAAGCGGGTTGGCAGACTCTGCCGGTGCCAATAAGGATTCTCTTGCGGCGGTGATCGCGGCGAAATGTGATGATGTTGTGAAAGATTTAGAATCGTTGAAAAAGGATTTTCGTGAGTTATGGCTGAAGACGAACAAGGAGCCGAATCTCGAACTGCTGATGGCGCGGTACGAGCGGCAAGCATCGTACTGGCGAGAAAAGATTGCGGAGGTGAAGCGCGGCGAGTTCTGGGTGGATCCGGCGATTGAAAGCAAGTGGATTTACCATCCCAACGCGCATCCGATGTACCAAAAGCATCCGCGCTTCGGCGGATTAGGCAAAGAGGACACCACACAAGTGCCGATGGCATTCTTCCGAAAAACTTTTGTCGTTCCGAATGGAGTGAAGAGCGCAAAGCTACAGCTTATCGGCGACACGTACGACAAGCTTTATGTGAATGGAAATTTTGCCGGAGAAGTTTCGGCGCGGCGGTCGTTGTCGCTCGGCGTTGAATCGCAGCGTGTGAAAATATTTGATGTCGCTAAATTTTTGAACGATTCGACAAATGTTTTCGCCGTTGAAGCACGCAATTATTCGCCAACAGGTTCAGCAGGAGTAAACATTTATTGCGAGCTAACATTAGAGGGGGGCTCAATTCAAAAAATACTGAGCGACTCGACTTGGAAAGTTTCCGATGTCGCGCCGGGCAGATGGATGATAAGCAGCTTCAATGATTCAGTCTGGGTGAACGCTGCGCCGAAGCAGTATCCGTCTGTTGTTGTTCGCCCGAATTTTTCGGAAGGGCGGACGTCGTGGATTGAGCAGTAATTGATATGCGACTTACCTCTAAGGCGAGTCGCATAGCGTATTATTGTTGTTCGCCGTAAGAAAACAAAGGGCGCGGAATTTTTCGCTCCTTCCTTTTGTTCATATCCTTTAATTGAACATCTTTCTCCAGTGCCCGCCATCTTTTTTAGCGGACAAGATCGAAAACTGCCAATAAACCGTTTTCGTTTCAATTAACCTTCATCTTGCGAAAGATCGCCTTCGTTAAAAAAGGAGGAGTTGTATGAAAAGGCTTCTGTTTTTTATCTGTTTTCTTTTGTTTGTCGGGTCGCCGCGCGCGAGCAAAGCGCAAATACTCATAACGGCGGCGCTCGATGGGGCAACAGCAGGAACAACATCGAACGGGAAAGGAACGATGTGGGGAGTTTTGTCGCCCGATTTGAAAACGCTGACCTATCTTATTACCTATCAAAATCTGCAAGGAAATTTTACGCAGGCTCATTTTCATGCTGCCGGTGGAACGGTTGTAGAAGCGATCGCATTCGGGGTTAATAATACCGCGTCGGGAGTCTGGTCGAATATTCCCGACAGTTTATTAGGTGAGTTCTTCTCCGGTAACCACATCTATGTCAATATTCATTCAAGTACATTCCCCGGCGGTGAAATCCGCGGTTATCTCAATCCGCATCAGGGCGGATTTATCGTTGCGTTGAACGGCGGCGGGGCAGGAACAAGTTCCATGGGACTTGGAACAGGATGGGTTACCTTTGATTCCGATTTTCAGGACAGCTCCTTCAATAAAATTTCCTACAACTTTACCTATGCCGGCTTGGAAGGATCATTCACCGGCGCGCATTTTCATTCTTCGCTGAGCACGAATGTTGTTGAACCGATACCGTTCACCGACAGCTCTGCAAGCGGAACTATTGCGACGATGCCGGACAGTGTTTGGGCGTTATTCATTCGGGGAAAAATTTATGTAAACGTTCATTCGAGCGTTTTTCCTGCCGGCGAAATTCAAGGAACGCTTACACCTGTCGGTCAAATAGGGTTGCATGCTTCGCTTGACAGCTCGCTTGCGGGAACAACTTCAGCCGCTACAGGCACTGCGTGGGCTGCGTTGGATTTGGGCACGCTCAATGTTCATTACAGTGTTACGTATGCCGGACTCACGGGGTCGTTTACGATGGCGCATTTTCATAGGAAGAGCGGCATCGTTCATGGGATTACTTTTACCGGAAACACCGCCGAAGAGGAGTGGAGCAATCTTGCCGATCAGGATTTGGTGGATTTGATTCTCGGGAGACTGTATGTCAATATTCATTCTTCGACATTTCCCGGCGGCGAGATTCGCGGAACGATGATTTCGCATGACGGAGTTATGATGGCGACGTTGGACGGTTCACAAGCGGGAACAACTTCAACCGCTACAGGAACTGCGTGGTTATCATTCGGCGATTCGCTTCAGTATCACGCGACGATTGCCGGGTTGAATGGCTCATACACAGCGGCCCATTTTCACCTGTCACCTCAGGGCACTGTTCTCTTTGCTACTCCGTTCAGCGACAGCACCGCGTTTGGGTATTGGAATGCTCCTGACAGTATCGGAACATTGTTCGTTGAGAATAGAATTTACATGAATGTTCATTCCAGCCTCAATCCAGGCGGGGAAATTCGCGGCAACATGCATTTAGGATATGGACAAGTTATTACCGGCGTGAAGAATCCGCCGCGGGCGGATGCTGCTGCGGTGCCAGCTTCTTTTTCGCTCGAACAAAATTACCCGAACCCGTTCAACCCGACGACGCATGTACGATTTTCGATTTCCGATTTTCGATTAGTGGTGCTCACGGTATATGACATCTTGGGAAGAAAAATAGCAACGTTGGTGAACGAGCGGAAATCTCCGGGAACGTACGACGTAACGTTCGACGGTAGCGCATTGGCGAGCGGAGTGTATCTCTATCGCTTGCAGGCGGGAGATTATGTTCGGACAAAACGAATGGTAGTGGTGAAGTGACCTGTATCGTGAG
>JAGWND010000261.1 GCA_028873075.1 Bacteroidota bacterium | reverse complement strand
ACCTAAAGGCAATCCGCCGCCAATCGGTTTTGCAATCGTAACGATATCCGGTTCAATACCGAAATGCTGGAAAGCAAAAAATTTCCCGCTCCGCAGTATACCCGACTGAATTTCATCTGCGACGATAAGGAAACCGAACTTCTTGCTTACGTTCTTCAGCGTCTCCGCAAATTCACGCGTGACCGGAACGATACCCCCTTCACCCTGCACAAACTCTAAAAAAACAGCAGCAGTGTTGCTGTCAACGGACTTCTTCAAGCTTTCAACATCGTTGAATTCGATATGGCCGCAATGTTCAAGAAACGGTCCGTAGCCGGCCCGGTATTTGTCTTTATCCATTAACGACAACGCGCCCATCGTTCTCCCGCTGAAGCCGTTCGTCATTCCAAAAACATTGATCTTCTCCCTTTCCTTTCCCCATTTTCGCACGAGCTTGAGAGCGCCTTCAATTGCTTCTGTGCCGCTGTTCGTAAAAAAAATTCTTTTGTAGCCTGTGAGCGTTAAGAGTTTCTCGGCAAGAAGAATCTGCGGCTCCTGGACAAAGTAGTTCGAGAGATGGTTGTACTTTTTGATTTGCGTTTCAATGGCATGTATGATTGCAGGATGATGATATCCCAATGCGTTCACTGCCAAACCGGCAAACATATCGAGATATTTTTTTCCGTCTTTGGTGAAAAGATAGCAGCCTTCACCGTGATCAACTTCGAGCGAGAGGCGTTTGTAGGTATGAAAAAAAAGCTGCGGTTCTTTTTCAAGCGTGTTCATTGTTTTCTTTTCGAAGGTAGCGTGAGAAAAAGTGAATGGAAAAATTCTACATTTGAGCGCAAGATATCTTTTGTCTCGTTATTGTACAAAATGAAATCGGATTTTTCAATGAGCTGTTCGGTCGGCAATTGTGTAGCAATCCTTCGCCTGGTCTCATCCTCGGGAAAGCCGTTTCGTTTCATCACCCGCTCAATTCGTATCGCGTCGTCGGCAACAATGCCGAGAACATAATCTAATTTTTTATTCAAACCCGATTCGAAGACGAGCGCCGCTTCAATCCCGACGTAAGGTGTTGAAGCACGGCGCTCAATTTCTTTGCATTGCTGTTCAATACCGCGCAACACCGCCGGATGAACGATGGCATTGAGAGCATCCAGCTTTTTTTTGTCGGAAAAAACTATGCGGGCAATGTATGATCGCTCGAAGGCGCGTGTCGTGCTGTTGTACGCTTCTGCGCCGAATGTTTGAATGATTTTCCGGCGAATGGTTTCGTCATGTTCTGTGAACGTGTTCGCAATTTCATCTGCAGAAAAAACCGTGACACCCTTGTTTCTCAAAATTTCCGATACTGACGATTTCCCGCCTCCGATTCCCCCTGTTATTCCAATCCGCGTCATCATGAAAGCAAAAACCCTTCAGGGGCCGAAAGTTTTATTTTGCAAACGAAATTGCCCGCACTTCACGAATGACGACAACTTTTATTTGCCCCGGATACTCCATTTCCTGCTGAATCTTTAGTGCGATGTCGTGGGAGAGCTGGTCAGCCATTGCATCATCAATCCGGTCATGCTCAACGATAACACGTATCTCTCGCCCGGCTTGAATAGCGTACGTTTTAGCGACGCCCTGAAACGATTGTGCAAGCGATTCGAGTTTTTCAAGACGCTTCACATACCCCTCCACAGACTCACGCCGTGCTCCCGGGCGGGCACCGCTGATTGCATCAGCAGCTTGAACGATCGCGGCAATCGGATGTTCCATCGGAATGTCTTCATGATGCGAACCGATCGCATTGACAACAATCGGGTGTTCGTTGTATTTTTTCGCAAGTTCGTAACCAAGAAGAGCGTGCGGGCCCTCAACACTGCGGTCAACGGTTTTTCCGATGTCGTGCAAAAGTCCGGCACGCTTTGCGAGCATCGAATCAATGCCAAGCTCCGAAGACATGATACCGCAAAGAAAAGAAACTTCAATGCTGTGCTGCAAAAGATTCTGGCCGTAGCTTGAACGGTATTTCATTCGACCGATGTGTTTGATAATTTCCTGATGCGCACCGGGCAGCCCGACTTCGAGCAGGGCGTTTTCTCCGGTGCGAACAATTTCTTCCTCAAGCTCTTTTCTGACTTTTTCAACAACTTCCTCAATACGAGCCGGATGAATCCGACCGTCGGCGATCAGCCGCTCCAACGATACTCGAGCAACTTCTCTGCGAAATGCATCAAATCCTGACAAAATAACGGCTTCAGGTGTATCGTCTACAATAACATCTACTCCTGTTGCTGCTTCAAAGGCACGAATGTTACGTCCTTCACGTCCGATGATTCTTCCCTTCATCTCGTCGCTTTGAATGTTGAGAACGCTTACCGTTGATTCCACCGCATGATCGGCACCGGAGCGCTGGATTGCCTGAACGATGATTTTTTGAGCTTCCTTTTTCGCTTCTTCACGTGCTTGATCACGGATGTCTTTCAGCGTTTGTGCTGCTTCGGTTTTTGCCGTATTGATCAAGTTCTCCATCAACGTTCGCTTTGCTTCATCACGAGACATTCCGGATGCACGTTCAAGGCGGGTATTTTCTTCTTCAATGAGCTTTTGCAGATTGGCTTGTTTTGTTTCTACCCCCTTAGACTTTTCATCAAGTTCACGGCGTAACTGATGAAGTTCCCGCTCTTTCTTGTTGAGCAGTTCAACTTTTCGATCAATATTTTCTTCCCTGTTCTCAAGCTGCTTTTCATATTGTTGAAGTTTATTTCTGCGCTGGTTTGCGTCGGCATCAAACTCTTGTTTCTTTTTGTACCATTCGTCCTTTACTTCGAGAAGCTTCTCCTTCGCCATTGCATTGGCGTCCCGTTCAGCATCAGCAATAATTTTCTTCGCACGCTCTTCAGCACTGATGATTTTGTTCTCGCCTGCACGGTTGTTGAGATACCATCCTGCATAGAACGCCGCGGCACAAATAACCACGACCATTAAAATAAGCACCACAATATCCATAACATTTCCTTAAGAGATGGACTGAGCCTCAACGGTGGGTAATCATCTCTTGTTTTTTCAAAAGGATTTCTTTTTTGTTCTCATCGTTTGTGGAGAAAAATAAAAATCCGCACTGCAACCTTAGACAGGTGTATTGAAAGAACCTCAGTTCCATACACGGTGGGTGGTCGCCTAATCGTTTCTTACTTCCACTGTTTGCAAGGTGCCCAAGGCGCCCTGCGGTTCTTGCCTTTAGCAGGCAAGTGAGGCCTGTAATACGACGATTATGAGTCGAACTCCCATTTTAAAGAAATTGTCAGGTTCTTTAATGCTGCTGACTATGGCTGACGGTGCGGATATTTTCAAATGGAAAAAAGACCGGCACAAGGTTATCATTGACTCTGGAGAGTCGTATCAAGATAGTTGCTCATCTTTGTGATTTCATTCTCGAGACGTTGAAGCATTGACTCGCTCTTGTCACGTTCTTTCAGAAGATCTTCCGTAATATTCAATGCAGCAAGAACCGAAATTGTTAACGGCGGCTGCTCGGGAATTTTATCGTGAATTGTATTGATCATCGTATCAACGTATGTTGCAACTTTCTTCGTGAACTCTTCACTTTCTCCCCGCAATGGGTATTCCGATCCGAAAATTTTAACCTTTACGCTCTTCTTATCCATTTGCAAGTGCACCGTCCCTCTCCAATTGTTATAGTTTAACAATTACAAATATGCATTGATCTTTTCAATCAGAAAACGAATTTTTTCTTGAAGATCCGTTCCTTCGTTTGTGCTCAAGCTACCATTCGGTGATTTGTCCGTACGAAACTTTTCCACAGAAGCTCGAAGCTCAGCTAGTTCTACATCTTTGGAAAGGATAT
>JAGWND010000260.1 GCA_028873075.1 Bacteroidota bacterium | reverse complement strand
GTTTCTTTATCCCACGGAATAATTGTGCGAAGGTCAATCACTTCAACATTCACTCCCAGTCTTTCCAATTTTGCCCCCGCTTCGAGCGAACGTTGCACAAGCATTCCCCATGTTACGACCGTAATGTCGCTTCCTTCGCGCCTCACTTTTGCAAGACCGAACGGCAAAAGAAAATCATCAGGCGGTTCTGGAGTTGCAGCGAACGATTGGCGATACAAGCCTTTATGCTCGCAGAACAACACCGGATTATCTTCGCGGCATGCCGTTTTCAACAAACCTTTTGCATCCGCCGCGTTTGACGGGAACGCGATCCACAAACCGGGCATGTGCGCGAAGAAGCTTTCGATTGATTGGCTGTGATACAATCCGCCGCGAATGTAGCCGCCGACTGCAACACGAATCACAACGGGGCAGGAAAAATTCCCGTCGGAGCGGTAGCGTAGTGTAACAAGTTCATCTTTAAACTGCATGAACGAGGGCCAAATGTAATCGCCAAATTGTATTTCAACAACAGGCTTGAACCCTCGGATGGCAAGACCGATCGCCGTGCCGACGATACTCGCTTCTGCAAGAGGAGAATTGAAACAACGCTCCCATCCGAATGCTTCGGTCAATCCTTTTGTTGCAGTGAACACACCGCCCTTGCTTCCGCCGACATCTTCGCCGTACACGATCATTTTCGGATTGGCTCGCATCTCTTCATGTAAAGCATGATTGATGGCGTCAACCATAACGATATTTTTTCCGTTGTGAACAGACTCGACAAATCCTTCTTTCGAAACGGCAATGACGGAAGAAAAAACATTCCGCTCGACAGTGTCCGCAGTCGGCTGTGCTTCTGCTTCAGCTTTATCCGCCGCCTCGCCGATTTCTTTTTTGATTTCGGTTTTCAGCGCATCAATGTCTTTTCTCGATAAGATGCCGGAATCAATCAGCAGCTTTTCCATTTTGGGAAGCGGATCGTGACGGCGGTCTTCTTCCAGTTCCTGCGGTGTGCGGTACTTGCGCGGGTCGTCGGACGATGAATGCGGGAAAAGGCGAACAACATCCGCCTCGATCAAACACGGACCGTTCCGCTTGCGCGCGTACTCGACTGCTTCCTTCGCAGCGCGGTATGATTCTAAAAAATCTGTCCCATCAATATGAACGCAAAGAAGGTTCGGGTAGCCCTTTGCCAATTCCGAAATCGAGCCGCCGGCAATCTGGTCCTTCACCGGAACAGAAATTGCGTACTTGTTATTCTGAATCAGAAAAATTACCGGAAATTTTTCTCGCGACGACCAATTGAGTGCTTCGTTAAATTCTCCTTCGCTCGTCGCGCCTTCGCCGGAAGAAACGTACACCACTTCATCCGTTCCTTCGAGCACAGCGCCCATTGCAGTACCGACCGCCTGAAGAAACTGCGTTCCTGTCGGACTTGACTGCGCCGGAATGCGGAGCTTTTTATTTCCGTAGTGCGACGGCATCTGACGTCCGTTGGAGCTCGGTCCGCCGAGCCGATTCATTGATTCAAGAAAAATTTCATACGGTGTGGAACCGTACTGAAGCGCAAATGCAAGATCGCGGTAATACGGATATGCCCAATCGTAGCCGGGACGCATCGCCATCGCGGTCGCAACCTGACATGCTTCATGTCCGGGTCCGCTAATGTGAAAAAGAACCTTCCCCTGCTGGAGCATATTCATTGACTTTTCATCAATGCCGCGTGCAAGCGACATGAGACGAAACGAATGAACAAGCTGCTCTTCCGTCAAAATTCCTTCGTATAAAAAGGCCGAACGATGCGCTCCACCGTTCGTTGACAGCAAACTTTTATGAACAGCCGCGGTCTCTTTTCGCGTCATGAAAGTTTCTCCTCAGTTGCAAATCCCGTTTGGAAATGCATGTGTTCAGCCGCAGAAAGCATTTCGTTCAGTCCTTCAACCGTCCCTTGCTTAACCTCTGCCCCGAACACTTCGCCAAAATGATGAGCAATGCGTTCTTCCACATCTTCCAACAAACCCAGCTGTAGAACACCTCCAAGGTGTCCTACAGCTTGTTGTTGCAAAATTTGCTGAAGCGATGTCACTCCTTTGTGAAAAATTCCGCACGGAATAATGCGGTCGAAGTACGACAAATCGGTTGCGACATTGAACGCAAACCCGTGCATCGTTACCCAGCGGCTTACTTTCACACCGATCGCCGCGATCTTTTCATCCTTCACCCACACGCCGGTGTAGCCACCGGAACGCTCGGCATGAATGCCATAATCGCTCAGCACGCGGATAAGCACTTCTTCAATATCGCGAAGGTAGCGATGAATGTCGTGATAATAATTTGAAAGATCGAGGATCGGATAACCGACAATTTGTCCCGGGCCGTGAAATGTTACATCGCCCCCGCGGTCAATATGAAAAAGATCTATCTTCTTCTCACGAAGCTCCTCGTCATTAGCAAGAACATGATTCTCATCGGCACCTTTGCCGAGCGTGTACACCGGATCATGTTCTGTAAAAAGAAGAACATCCGAAATAGTTTTCTCCACCCGCGCGGAAAAAATTTTCCTCTGCAATTCCCACGCGTCGGCGTAGCGTGTTCTTCCGATATTAACTGTAAGAATTTTGTTCATCAGATATTCAATGCTCGTCCGTACGCATCGAGCGCAGCTTCGGCAACGCCTTCGGTCAATGTCGGGTGAGCGTGAATCGTTTCGTGAATTTGATCGGCAGTTGTTTCCAGTGTGCGCGCAACTGCCAACTCGGCGATCATTTCGGTCGCTTCCGAGCCGATAATGTGCGCGCCCAGCAGCTCGCCGTACTTCGCATCGAAAATCAGCTTCACAAAGCCTTCCGTTTCGTTGATCGCAAGCGCCTTGCCGTGCGAACGGAACGGGTAACGGCCGATCTTCAACTCAAATCCTTTCTCGCGTGCTTTCTCTTCCGTCAACCCAACGCTGGCAACTTGGGGCTGGCAGTACGTACAGCCGGGGATATTATCGTAATTCACCGGCGGCGGATTTTTTCCCGCAATCGCTTCAACACACACAACACCTTCCGCCGATGCAACGTGCGCAAGCCACGGCGGACCGTTCACATCGCCGATGGCATAAATGCCGTCAACATTTGTTTTGTAATTCTGATCAACCTTGATGAACGATTTTTCAATCTTCACACCGAGCGCTTCAAGCCCGAGATTTTCAACATTTCCCTGCACACCAACCGCTACAAGCGCAATCTCTGCTTTCAAATCTTTTTTGCCGTCTTTGTTGCTGACCGTAACCGTTACTTCCTTTCCCGAATTCACGCCTTCGACTTTTGTTTCCGTTAAAACTTCGATACCGGATTTGGCAAAAGCGCGTGCCAGAGTTTTTGTCACTTCGCGATCCTCAATCGGCAAAATACTCGGCATCATTTCAATCAGCGTTACCTTCGTGCCGTACGCATTGTAGAAATACGCAAATTCGCACCCGATTGCCCCCGCGCCGATGATGATCATGCTTTTCGGCGGTTCGGGAAGAACCATCGCTTCAGAGCTCGTGATGACTTTCTTTTTGTCAACAGGAATTGTCGGGAACGAGCGCGGACGTGTGCCGGTCGCAACGATGATATGCTGTGCATTGATCTTGTCTGCTTTTCCCGCCTGTGCCACTTCGACAACGCTGTTCGCAGCAATCTTCGCCGTCCCCGGCAAGTAGTCAACTTTATTCTTTTTAAAAAGAAATTCGATTCCTTTTGAAGATTTCAGAGCAATGTCGCGGCTGCGCTTCACGGCTTTAGAAAAATCTGCCTTGAGATGATCGAACGAAAACCCGAAATCGTCCGCGTGACGAAGCAGGTTATAGATTTCTGCATTCTTCAACAAGGCTTTTGTCGGGATGCAGCCCCAGTTCAAACAAATGCCGCCAAGTTTATCTTTTTCAACGACAAGAGTTTTCAAGCCAAGCTGTCCGGCACGGATACCGGCAATGTAGCCGCCGGGACCGCCGCCAATAATAACAACATCGTATTGTTTGTCCGCCATAT
>JAGWND010000033.1 GCA_028873075.1 Bacteroidota bacterium | reverse complement strand
CGATCCTGTGAAGATGGCAGTTCTCTGGCGCGGCGAAATTGCAAAGACGCTTCACATTGTTGATCTCGACGGTGCGTTCGAAGGAACGATGCACAATCTTGACGTCATTGCGCGTATCGTGAACGCAGTTGATATTCCGATTCAGATCGGCGGCGGCATCCGCACGTATGAGCATGTAAAGCAAGCGTTCGGTGTCGGTGTGTTTCGTGTTGTGTTGGGGACGGCTGCGGCTGAAGATCCGAAACTTGTGAACGAGCTTGTGAAAGAATTCGGCGCGCGTAGAATCGCTGTAGGCATTGATGCAAAGAACGGCATCGTGATGACACAAGGATGGCAACACGAAACAGGCGAAGACGCGGTCGCATTTGCGTTGAAGATGAGAGACCTCGGTGTGTGCCGCATTGTGTATACCGACATTTTACGCGACGGGATGCTCGCCGGTCCGAATTTTGAAGCGATCAAAGACATGGCGATAAAAACCGGTTTACGCGTCACAGCGTCAGGCGGAGTTTCCGGCTTCAAAGATTTGATCAAGATGCAGGAGTTGGAAAAATTCGGCGTTGATTCGGTGATCGTGGGAAAAGCGCTGTACGAGAACAAATTTCCGTGTCAGGCGTTGTGGCGGTTGAATGAAAAAGGGCTGGAAGATTTGGGACCGACAAGAAGACTGTAAGACAGAAGCCGGAGGTCAGAAGCCGGTTTTTCTGGATCTTGAATCCCGATCTTTAAAACTCAAGAAATGGACGCTTGTGACGCCACGGCACGTTACGCCACTTTGAATCTGAGACCCTGAACTTTGAACGTTACAAGACATGCTTGCGAAGCGAATTATTCCCTGTTTGGATGTTGACAAAGGCAGAGTTGTCAAAGGCGTCAACTTTGTTGATTTGGTTGACGCCGGCGATCCTGTTGCGCAGGCGAAGTTTTATGATGCCGAAGGCGCCGACGAATTGGTGTTCCTCGACATTACCGCCTCGTCGGATAATCGAGCGACAATGCTCGATGTTGTTCGAAGAACCGCGGAAGAAGTCTTCATTCCGTTCACCATTGGAGGAGGCATTCGAACAGCCGATGATATGAGAGAAATTCTCCGCAGCGGTGCCGACAAGATCAGCGTCAATACTGCCGCCGTGAAAAATCCGCAGTTGATCTCCGAGGGGGCGGAGCAATTCGGTGTTCAATGTATTGTCGCGGCAATAGATGCGAAGCGTAATGGAAACGCGCGTGAGCGGAAGTGGCGCGTCTATATTCACGGCGGGCGGACGGAAACCGGGCTTGACGCTGTCGAGTGGGCGCAAAAAGTTGAATCGCTCGGCGCAGGTGAAATTCTTCTGACAAGCATGGATCGCGACGGAACGAAAGACGGTTACGATGTTGAGTTGCTCCGTGCAGTTTCATCGGCAGTGAGAATTCCTGTCATCGCAAGCGGCGGCGCTGGAACGTTAGAACATTTGTATGAAGCTTTCTCCGCAGGACACGCCGATGCTGTGCTCGCAGCTTCGATTTTCCATTTCAGAGAGTTTTCCATCGCACAGGCGAAGGAATATTTGCGGTCAAGAAATATTTTGGTGAGAACATGACAAAATGGATTGCTGGATCAATGGATGAAAGGATTGATGGTCGGAAATTTTCCAATAATCCATCAATCCAATTTTAGTGAATAACTGCGAAGAATAAACGATGAAGCTCCTTGATGAGGTAAAGTTCAATTCCGATGGTTTGGTCCCGGCTATTGCGCAGGATGCGACAACGAACGAAGTTCTTATGATGGCATGGATGAATAAAGAAAGTCTGCGCGCGACAATCGAAACGAGCCGTGCGACGTACTGGAGCCGCTCGCGCCAAAAGTTGTGGGTGAAAGGGGAAGAGTCGGGAAACTTTCAGGAAGTGCAATCGGTTCATCTTGATTGCGATGCCGACGTTGTGCTTCTGAAAGTGCATCAGGTTGGGGGCGCGGCGTGCCATACCGGACATCGTACATGTTTCTACCGCGAAATCGTTAACAGCGGTGAAAATTTCAAAGAGAGCGGAGATTTTCTTTTCGATCCGAAGAAGGTGTACAACAAGTAATGAAGAGATGTTCTCTTGAACAAAATGAACATTGAGAGTCGAATATTGAGCATTGAGAATGTTCTTTCGTCTCGACAATTGAAAGCTCAATATTCGATTTTCGGTTCTCAATTCTCAACGAGGGAATGATAATGTCTAAGGTTGCAATTGTACTTGGCAGTTCATCGGATGAGCCTGCGATGGACGGATGTAAAAAATATCTTGAATGGTTCGGCATTCCGTTCGAGTTAAAAATTTCGTCCGCTCATAGAAATCCTGAACAAACAGCAGAGTTTGCCCGCACTGCCGAACAAAACGGATTTCGCGTCATCATTGCCGCGGCGGGAATGGCGGCGCATTTGCCCGGCGTGATTGCCTCACACACAACGCTTCCGGTGATTGGCGTTCCGCTTTCCGGTTCCGAGTTAAACGGCGTTGATGCATTGTATTCAATTGTGCAAATGCCTCCCGGAATCCCTGTCGCCACCGTTGCTATCGGAAGCGCCGGCGCGAAGAACGCTGCTGTGCTTGCGGCAGAAATCCTTGCGCTTGAAGAATCTGCAGTGAAGGCAAAGCTTATCGAATTTCGAAAAAAAGGATCGAAGCTCTAAATGAAGTTTACAGTACTAGGGCATTGTTCTTTCGACATGCTGCATCATGTGGGCGGGCGTGAAGAACGCAAGCCCGGCGGAATCTTTCTTGCTGTGAAGGCACTTGCAAGCTTTTGCGGCGGGGAAGATTCGGTTCAGCCGGTGTTCGGAGTTGGAAGGGAAGATATTGATGCCGTGAAGGATCAACTTTCTTCTTATGCCGCTGTTGACACGAGCGGCATTTTCCTGCTTGAAGGAAAAACGAATGAAGTTCATTTCTACGCGCAACCTTGCGAAGGTTCGGAACCTTCGCAGGGTTTGGTCAAATTTACCGAGTGTTCGAAAAGTATCGCTCCGCCGATTCCGTTCTTGCGTATCGAGCCCCGTCTTTCGACGAACGGAATTCTCCTGAATATGATTTCCGGTTCTGACATTACGCTCGAGACGCTGGATCAAATCCGGCTTGCAATCCGCGAACGCGGCATTCCGCTTCATCTCGATCTTCACAATCTCACGCTCGGCGTGAATGCGGACTTTTCCAGGTTTCGCCGCCCGCTTTCCGATTGGCGCCGCTGGTGTTTTATGGCTGACTCGGTTCAAATGAACGAAGAAGAAGCCGCCGGCTTGACGATGGAGCGTTACGATGAGGAGATGCTTGCAAAGCAAATGCTTCCGTTGATGGTGAAGGGGATGTGCGTTACGCGCGGCGCAAGGGGTGCGACGGTGTTCCGGCAAGACCATAAACAAATATTGCGGAACGATGCAGCCGGCGACCCGTTTTTTTCTCGAACTGCCATCGGCAGCGGAGACGTGTTCGGCGCGGCGTTTTTGTTTTCGGTCTGCAAGAAAAGGAAAATGACGGACGCTCTCGTCTTTGCCCACCATGCCGCTCATGAGTTCGCTGTTGAAGGAGAGCCTGCCTTCGGTGGATTTCAAAAATTAGCCGCCGCGGTGTCGCCTGTGGCACCATTTTCACTATGAAACGCATTCTCATTTGCGGCAGCAACGGGCTTCTCGGTCAGCGTCTCGCGTTGATGTTCGGAAAGAAAACTGGGCCCCAAAGGGATTTTCAATATGAAGTGCTCAACTCGTCGCATCACCGCATGTTCGTGCTCGATCATCATTTGTTCGATTATACGCAGCTCGATATTACGAACAAGAGCGATGTGAAAAGCTTGGTCGGCAGCTTTCGTCCGGATATTATTGTCAACGCCGCAGCGATGACGAATGTTGATGAATGTGAAATGCAGCGTGAGGCAGCGTGGAAGATCAATGTCACCGGCGTGGAAAATCTTGCAGAAATCGCCCGCCGCATCGGTGCGAAGCTGGTTCACATTTCAACCGACTATGTGTTCGACGGGAAGCACGGACCGTATGATGAGCAAGCCCGTCCGAATCCGATCAATTACTACGGCAAGACGAAACTTGCCGGAGAAAACGCGATTCGCGCGAGCGGTGTTCCTCATGTCATTCTTCGAACGATTGTAGTGTTCGGCACGGGCATCAATGTGAAGAATAATTTTGCGTTGTGGGTCGTAAAAAGTTTGCGCGAGAACAAAAAAATCCGCTGCGTGGATGATCAGGTCGGCAATCCGACGTATGTCGGTGATCTCGCCGCGGCAGTGAAGAATGCGGCCGAAAGAGATCGTTGCGGCGTATATCACGTCTGCGGCGCGAATGCACTCAGCCGTTTCGATTTTGCCGTTGAAATTGCACGCGCGTTTAACTTCGATGAGATGGCGATTCAACGGATCAAAACTTCTGCATTGCAGCAGCCTGCACCGCGTCCGCTCAAGAGCGGATTCATTTTGACCAAAGCTGAGAAAGAAATTGATTATCATCCGATGACGTCCGTGCAAGCGATTGAAGCTCTCAAGCGCGAGTTATTGCACGTGACACTGAATTAGGGATAGACAAGAAAAAATTCTCCCCCTTACCTCCTCAAGGAAGGGGGAGAAAAACGGCAGCCGCAGGCCTTATGGATGCGGAATGAGGTTTACCGAACGTCTTAAAATTTACAATAAAGTTGTTTTGTAATCGTCTTATAAAAAAGTTGCTTCGACGTGCAGATACGTTGTTGATTGTTGCGGCTACCGCTGCAGCTTTTTTTCTTTTTTCATGCTCGGCGATAAAAGAAACGGCGGTAAAAACCGCACCGCCGAAGCCCGCAGTCTCAACATTCAAAATTATGTCGTTGAACACTGACCATGCGTTGCAGAGCAGAAACGACGTGAAGCGCTTTGTGCAGTGGATGAAAAAAATCGCGCCGGACGTGATTGCGCTTCAGCAGATCGATGTCCCGCTCGAAGGCAAGGAGGGGTTCGATGAGCCGGCGGAAGTAGCGAAGCAAGCCGAGATGTACCAATTGTTCGGAATGGCGCGCTACTGGTACGGAAAAAATTCGGGCAACGCCGTGCTCAGCACGTATCCGATTGCGTCCCCGCGTGTTGAAGCATTGCCGGCGGGAAAAGCGAAAGTGCGCCGCTCTCTCGTCTACGGTGTCGTTGACCTCGGCGTGCGGAGTGTTGCGTTTGCATCAACGGAGTTGGACGATCAGTCGCCGTCGGAGCGCGAACGGCAGGTGAAAGCCATTCTTCATGTTGCACAGCGCGATTCTGAATTTCCGTTAGTTGTGTGTGGAATATTCAATGAATCTGCTTCAGGCCAAGCCGCCTCTACAATGATGAAACAATTTTCACTCGTGAATTTATTGGATGGAGCGCTCGGCAAGACGGAGCAGCAGATTTATTCTGTCCCTGATTCCGTTCTCAAGCCGGTTTCTGTCGAACGGATTTCGTACAGCGGTACGCACACCGATGCGGTAGTGGCAACATTTGAGATTTTGAAGTAACTTTCTTTTCAACCGCAAAGTCACGAAGACACAGGAACATAAAGAACACACATCATGCTCGATCTCAAGTTCATTCGCGAACACAGCGATCTTGTCAAGAAAGGAATTGCGACGAAAGGGGATATTGACAACGTTGACGAAATCCTTTCATGCGATGAGCAGCGGCGCGCTTTCATTCAGGAAAGTGAAGCGCTCAAAGCAAAGCGCAACGACGTTTCCGCAAAAATCGGCAGGATGAAGAAAGCCGGAGAAAATGCCGACGCTGCGATTGCCGAGATGAATTCCGTCAAATCGCGCATCCAGGAAATTGATGAAGAACTGAAAGTCGTCGAAGAAAAACTCGATGCGCTGCTGCTGACCGTTCCGAACGTTCCTCATCCGTCCGTTCCGGTCGGAACGTCGCCGGCGGACAACAAGGAAATATTTTCGTGGGGCGAGAAGCCGGCGGGCGATGTTCAATTGAAGCCGCACTGGGAATTGGCCGAGAAGTTAGGCATCGTTGATTTCAGCCGCGGCGCGAAAGTGAGCGGCGCAGGATTTCCGTTTTACGTCGGCAAGGGTGCGCAGCTCGAGCGCGCGCTGATCAATTTCTTTCTCGATCAAGCGGCAGAGCGCGGCTACAAAGAGCTTTCTGCACCGGCAGTTGTGAATGAGGAAAGCGCGCGCGGCACAGGGCAAATTCCTGATAAAGAAGATTTGATGTACACGATCGAGCGCGATAAATTTTATCTGATTCCGACGGCAGAGGTTCCGGTAACGAACTTTCACAGAAAAGAAGTGTTAGAAGAAAAAGATTTGCCCGTTCGGTACGCCGCCTACACGCCGTGCTTTCGGCGCGAAGCAGGCTCGTACGGAAAAGATGTGCGCGGGTTGAACCGCCTTCATCAATTCGATAAGGTCGAGTTGGTGAAATTCGTGAAACCTGCGACATCTTACGACGAATTAGAATCGCTCCGGCAGGATGCCGAACACCTTCTGCAGCTTCTCGGTTTGTCGTATCGCGTGCTGCTCATGTGCACAGGCGATATGGGATTTACGCAGTCGAAAAAATATGACCTTGAAGTACGGGCGCCCGGGCAAAAGAAATGGTTGGAAGTTTCATCGTGCAGCAATTTTGAAGCGTTTCAAGCGCGGCGCATGGGTATCAAATATAAATCGAGCGAGAGCGGGAAATTAGAATTCGTACACACGCTGAACGGCTCAGGACTCGCGCTGCCGCGCGTTGTAGCGGCGCTGCTCGAACACTATCAAACGCCCGAAGGGAAAGTGGTCGTCCCGAAGGCACTGCAGCCATATACAAGATTTTCGGTTATTGAATGAAAAAAACGGATTGCTGGATACATGGATTGTTGGATGCATGATTTTTCCGGCACTCCATCAAGCCACTCTTTTTCTTTGTTCATCTGCTGTCGAATTTGTGTTTGATTAAACGACAATATCACGTATGAAATCTCTCTTGCGGCTCCGTCCGTATTTAGCGAAATATAAAACGACACTGTATCTCGGCATTCTTACGGTTGTCGTTGCTAATTTGTTTTCAGTCGCGACTCCATGGATTGTCGGCGTTGCAATTGATGCGCTGAAGCACGGCATCGAAACAAAAAGTCTCGATTATACGCTGCTGCTCGGCTACGCCGGATTGATTGTCGGCCTTGCGGCGGTGTCGGGGTTCATGACATTTCTGACCCGGCAAACGATTATCGTCGTTTCGCGGAAAATCGAATACGACCTGCGCAACGACTTTCTCGCGCACATTCAAAAACTTCCGCTGAATTATTTCCAGAACACGCCGACAGGCGATTTGATGGCGCATGCGACGAACGACATCAGTGCAGTACGCAACGTTCTCGGTCCCGGTATCATGTACCCGTCCGATACGATCATGACGTTCACGATGTCGCTGACATTGATGTTCATCAAAGATTGGTCGCTGACATTGATCGCGCTCATTCCGCTTCCGTTCGTGTCGTATGCGGTGTACAAGTTGGGCAAGATCATTCACGAAAAATTCAACGAGCGCCAGGCGCATTATTCCTTGCTGACGACACGCGCGCAGGAAAATCTCTCCGGCATTCGTGTGGTGAAAGCGTACGTGCGTGAAGAGTACGAGATCGGTTTGTTCCATAAACTCAGTTGGGATTATTTGAAGAAAAATCTCGTTCTTGCAAAAGCGCAATCCGTTATGTGGCCCCTCATGTTTTTGCTTGTCGGGTTGTCGCTCGTCATCACGGTATATTTCGGTGGCATGCAGGTGATCGGCGGAGCGATCACTGTCGGAACGCTGACGGCATTTTTCGCCTACCTCACGATGTTGATCTGGCCGATGATTGCCTTCGGGTGGGTGACAAATATCTTGCAGCAGGGCGCCGCTTCGATGGAACGCTTGGCGAAGATTTTCGATACTGTGCCGGAAATTCGCGACACGGAAGAGACCGATATTCTCATCAGAGATATTGAAGGCGATATTGAATTCCGCAATGTCTTCTTCACACACAAGAACGCCGCTTTTCCGGCGCTTCGGAATATCAATCTGAACATTCCGAATGGAATGACATTGGCGATTGTCGGTTACACCGGTTCAGGGAAATCTACGCTTGTCAACATGATTCCGCGTCTCTACGACGTAACGGCGGGAGAGGTGTTCATCGGCGGTGTGAATATCAAGAAAATTCCGCTCGATGTTCTGCGTTCGCACATCGGCTACGTGCCGCAGGAAACATTTCTTTTCTCGGAGACGATTTCTGACAACATCACCTACGGCATTGACGGCCATTCGCGTGTGCAGGTGTACGAAGCCGCGGAGATTTCGCAGATCGCAAAAGATGTCGGTGATTTCCCGCAGCAGTTCGATACGGTTCTCGGCGAGCGGGGCATCACGCTGTCCGGCGGCCAAAAACAACGCACGAGCATTGCGCGTGCCGTTATGCGCAAGCCGAAAATTTTGATTCTCGACGATGCGCTTTCTTCGGTGGATACGTACACGGAGGAAGAAATTCTTCAACGCTTGCGCCGCGTCATGGAGAACCGCACGAGCATCATCATCAGCCACCGCATTTCGACAGTGAAAAATGCGGACAAGATTGTTGTGTTGGATAAGGGGACAATTGTGGAAGAAGGAACGCACGATGAGTTGGTAGCGCTCGGCGGAATTTACGCGAGCTTGCATTACAAGCAGTTGTTGGAAAAGGAATTGGAACAGTTATGAGGTGAACCTTGCGAAGGTTGTTGAACCTTCGCAAGGTTGAAAGACAGAATATGCAGGAAGAAGAGATACTCGGTAAAGCGTACGACAACACGTTGATGAAGCGTTTGCTTCATTACTTGCGCCCGTACAAATGGCATGTGGCAGCGGGAATTATGTTGAGCATTATCGTTTCCGGTTTGGAGGCGGTACGTCCGTACTTCACCAAAATTGCGGTGGACGTGAACATCAAGCAGCGCGACCCGCACGGGTTGCTGACGACTGCCGTGCTGTTTTTGCTCGTCCTCATCTTGCGCGGTGTTCTACAGTATTTCAACGCCTATCTTACGCAGTGGATCGGCCAGCGGACAATTTTCGATCTGCGGATGGAATTGTTCCGCCATTTGCAAAATCTTTCGCTTAAGTTTTACGACAGAAACCCGATCGGCAGATTGATTACACGTGTCACGAACGACATTGAAGTCTTGAACGACATGTTCTCGTCCGGGATCGTGATGGTATTCAGCGATGTGTTTATGATTCTCGGCATCATCTGGTTCATGTTCTCGATGAGCTGGCAGCTTGCGTTGGTTTCGCTCAGCGTTCTCCCCTTTCTGTTTTACGGTACATTTTTATTCCGCAGGAAAGCCCGTGAAGCGTATCGCGAGGTGCGCATTCAAATTGCGCGGATCAATACATTTATGCAGGAACATATCACGGGGATGATCGTTGATCAGATTTTCAACCGCGAGCGTAAATCGTATGAGAGGTTCGATTCGTTAAATGCCGCCTACCGCGATGCGAACATCCGCTCGATATTCTATTACGCGGTGTTCTATCCTGCCGTGGATATCATCGGTGCCGTCGCTGTCGGATTGATTATCTGGTATGCGGGCGGCAGCGCGCTGAGGGAAACGATCACGATCGGCACGGTGATGGCGTTTCTTCAGTTCAACGAAATGTTCTGGCGTCCGATCCGCGATCTTTCGGAAAAGTATAATATCATGCAAACGGCGATGGCGTCATCGGAGCGCATCTTCAAACTGCTCGACGACCGCTCGGTCATTCCCGACGCGAAAGAAGTACTGCCGTTGCCGACGGTGCACGGTGCCGTCGAGTTCCGCAATGTATGGTTCGCGTACAACAACGAAGACTGGGTCCTGAAAAACATCGGCTTTAAAATCAACCCCGGAGAAACAGTCGCCTTCGTGGGACACACGGGTGCCGGCAAAACTTCGATCATTAGTTTGCTGAGCCGCTTTTATGAAATTCAAAAAGGAGAAATTCTCATTGACGGCATCAACATTAACGATGTGAAGAAAAGCGATTTGCGAAAACATATTGCCGTCGTGCTGCAGGATGTGTTCCTTTTTTCCGGAGACGTGAAAGGGAATATCAATCTTGGTAATGAGGCGATTTCGCTTCAGCGCGTGAAAGAAGCCGCACGGTTAGTCGGCGTTGCACAATTCATAGAGACGCTGCCGAAAAAATTCGACGAAGAGGTGAAAGAGCGCGGTGCGACGTTGTCGGTCGGACAAAAGCAGCTTTTCTCGTTTGCGCGCGCGCTTGCGTACGACCCGCGCATCCTTGTTCTTGATGAAGCGACTTCGAGCGTTGATACCGAGACCGAATTGCTTATCCAGTCTGCAATTAAAAAGCTCCTTGCCGGGCGTACATCAATCGTTATCGCGCACCGCCTCTCCACAATTAAAAATGCGGATAAGATTATTGTTCTGCACAAAGGAGAAATCCGCGAAATGGGTACGCATCAGCAGTTGCTTGCGCACGGTGGAATTTATTACAAGCTGTACCAGCTACAGTACAGGGAACAAGAGGTAATTCAAGGGACGCCTTCCGGTGAAAGCGGCGCTGATGGAGAGAGGAACAAAGAGCAGGAGATTGATCTCAAGGATTCTCCGGATCGAGAAAAAGAAGTGGAGTAACATCTGAAATTATGTCAACGGCTTTTTGACAACCAAGTCACAGGAAAAGTCATTTCCGCGAAGGCGGGAATCCATTGATGGTTTCAACTCGAAAACGTATCGCGCTCGTTTGTTTTTCTTTTTCATGGGGCGGGCTTGAGCTTTCTATGCTTCGTCTCGCAGAGGCGATAAGTGAAAGAAGCGCTGCGGTTCTTTTTGTAGTTCCGCCGTCGTCTCCGCTTCACTACCATGCCTCGGCAAGGAATCTCCCTGTTGTTCCGCTTGCACCCCGATGGAAGTACGGCGATCTTCTCGCAGCAAAAAACCTTGCCTGCACTTTGAAAGAACATGCGGTTGATGTCGTCATCATGATGCGTTCGCAGGATATTCATCTTGCCGCGCTTGGAACAAAATATTTCCCCGGTATCAAATTAGTCTTCTATCAACAGATGAATTCTCGCTATAATAAACGCGATCTTTTTCATACGTGGATATATTCGAGGCTTTCATTGTGGATGACACTCACGGAAGGAATGAAAAACGACGTGCTTGAGTTCACACGGGTGCCGCGCGAGAAGGTGAATGTTATTGCGCTCGGAACCGATCTTCAACGTTTCAGTCCGGACCAATGCAATCAGTACGACGCGAGGAAAAATTTCGGTTTGCCTCAGGAGGTTACAATGATCGGCGTGCTCGCCAGACTCGACCCGGGGAAAGGGCAGGAGGTGTTACTCCGGGCTGTCCCGGAGGTCGTGAAGTTTCATCCCGATGCGTTTTTTGTTATTGCAGGGGACGAAACTGCCGGCGAGCCGGGCTACAAAAAAAAGTTGGAGGGATTATGTCGGTCGCTCTCCATTGAGTCGTATGTAAAATTTCTCCCGTTCACGAGCAACGTTTCTCAGCTTCTCGCCGCGCTCGATATTTTTGTGCTTCCATCGTTGTGCGAAACCTTCGGCATTGTTGTGATCGAAGCGATGGCGATGAGAAAGCCGGTTATTGCAACCAATGCCGGCGGTGTTCCGGAAATTATCACCGACGGTAAAACAGGTCTGCTTGTTGAGCCGGGCGATGCTGAAGAATTAACCCGCGCCATTCATCGCCTTCTCAATGAGGAAGCTCTTCGTACCTCTCTTGCTCATTCAGCGTATGAAAAAGCCGTTGCACGTTTCGATTTCTCGCAATGCGTGGATCATTTGGTTGAGTTGGTTTCCGCAGTGTAGTTGCAACTAGGAAAACTTCTTTGTAGTTTACCGCTAACTTCTTGCAGGCAGTTACAACGTAGCGAGGGAAAAACACATGAGGATGTTACGACTGTTGAGCGTGCCGCTTTTCTTCTTCTCTATCGTTCATGCACAAACTTCGATGATCGGCGGAGGCACTGCACGCAACATTGCTCTCGGCGGGGGCCCTGTCAATCCGTATCTTCAAGATCTTCTGAGAATTCATATCAACCCTTCACTGCTTGTTCAGTACCCGAACCGAGTGTGGGGAGACGTCGGTTTTTTGGCGTCGGATGTTCCGCAGGGAGGAAGCAGGGGGCAGTACATTGCGACATCCATAGGCGTTGACGGCAGGAATTTTCTGGGGCTTGCGCTGAATCGTCGTGAATCGCCGCTCTACAATGTTGATGCTGCAAACCCGCCGAGAGACCCTGTTCAGGAAATGAATACGATGGTTGCTTCCGTTCTTGGATTTGGAGCGCAGCAATTTTCACGACCGCTCAGCCCGATAGAAGCATTCTGGGCTTCGCGTATTGACTCACTTAATGTTGGTGCCTCTGTCAGCTACGGACGATGGAGCGGGGAACGCTCAATCAACGGAACATCACAGCAATCTGTGAGCACGATCCGTGCAAAAGCAGGAATTACCGATCGTATATCGCCAAACACTTTGTTCGACGGCGCGGTGCTTGTTGGCTTCAACAGCATGAGTGGAACTGCGACGCCGTCTGGAAGCCCGCAGAATGAATTAGACATGACAGGAGGAACGGAATTTGGGGCAGACCTTCGGTTGAAGTGCGACTTCAACAGTAACTGGAGCTTCGTTCCGATAGCGAGAGGGTATTGGTTCTCATGGGGAATGAAACAAGTGCGAAGCGGCGCGTTGGTAATTCCAGACCCGGCAGATGAATATTCACAGTCTGAAGTAGAACTTGGCGTCGGTACAAATTTTTCCAAGAACGGCTTCCTGCTTGCGGGGGGATTCAGTTTTCAACGAGCAGTGCTTGTAAGCGACTATCATACAATATCAAAGACAACGGTGACAATCACCGACTTGCCCAAGATTAATCTTGGGGCAGAATTTGTAATCGCCTCGTGGATTGTGGGAAGGTTCGGATATTTCGACCGATTGTCTTCAGTTGAAACAGAGGTTGCTTCCGGTTCAGCGACGACAACGACGACAACCTCGTCAGAGCTTCCGTGGTACGGAGATTTAAACGGATTTTCAGCGGCGCAGCAGCGAATTACGATCGGCGTCGGCATGAGTGTTGCCGGCTTTTCGCTCGATGGTACGATCGGCGAAGGATATTTTCTGAACGGGCCGTGGCCGCTCAGCGGAACAGCACAGTCATTGTTCAATGTAGTTTCATTCAGTTATCAATTTTAGGATAGAACAAGTCACCACTATTCACAGCAACATCTTTCTCTTAAGAAAGGAGGAACGGACGTATGAAAAAAATCTTTGCAATGTTGGTTGTCGTCATATCCTTCTTCCTTGGTTGCAAGGAGACAATTGTTGAATACGGTTTACCCAAGGAAGAGATTAATGATTCGATGCATGGCGACATTATCGGAAAGGTGACGCAGAAAAACAGCGGGGGAGTCGTTGTTGTTAGCCAGGTGTCGCCGATTGATTCAGCAGCAATCAGTACCGCCGACGGGTCATTTGAGTTTCACGATCTGAGAATCGGGAACTACGACCTCACGGTCAAAGCGGACAACTACCGCTATTATGTTCTCAACAATGTTCAGGTGCAGGGCGGAGGAGTAACGTACGTCGGAGAGCTTGATCTCTCCACGGTTCCCGAGCTTGTATCGTCTGTGTACCCCGAGGACAAATCGGAAGTTGTCTATGACTGGCGCTACGGCAGAATCACGATTTCAATTCTCTTTGCTCATCCGATGGACCGCGCGAGCGTGGAGAATGCGTTTTCGACCGACCCGCCGAGCACCGGAATTTTTTACTGGGGTGACTACACGACGGCGCCAATGTCAACAATGTACGCTGCGCCGAACGATGCGCGGTTCGAGGAAGGAGCGACCATCACGACTTTTAGCAAAATTACTTCAATGACGTATCAAATGTCGCGCGTGAATTCCTTCGTTGATACAAACTACACCGTTACCCTGAGCACCGATGCGAAGGACACTTCTGGCAATCACTTACGCTTCCCTCTGGTGTTTTCATTCCGTACTGTACAATCGTACGTAACGGTGTACGGCATTCAAACGAATCCTGTCAACGGCGATATTGATATAGATCCGATCAGCAACAGCAGCATCACGCTCACTTTTCCGCGAAGAATGGATCCTGTTTCGACGGAAGCTGCGCTTCAACTCAACCCAGCGCTCAATCATGCAGTTCTCTGGCCTTCGGGAAATGTCATGAACATCTGGGCCGGCGGTCCGTTGCCATCCGATACAACAATTACGGTTCAAATTAACGGTTCGGCAAAAGACAAAGATGGCGTACCCCTGAACGAAACGTTCAGCTTCTGGTTCAGAACAGCGGCGTTCAATCTCCGGTCAACTTCGCCTGTGAACGCTCAGCTCTATGTTCCAACCACAAGCGCGATCTATCTCTATTTTAACAACTATGTGGACAAAACGGCGGTTCAGTCGGCATTTTCCATTGCGCCGTCGGCCAGTGGAACGATTGACTATGCCCGCGACTACTATGGTGTGGCATATCTGGATCAGACTGTTTTCACGCCTTCTTCACAGTTGCAAGCCAACACAAAATACACGGTCACGCTCTCAACTGCGGCAAAAGACATTAATGGCGTCAACATGAAATCATCATATCAGTTCGCGTTTGTGACGAGACCTTGAGGAAGCAACGAAGTCGGAAGGAAGAGGTAGCTGAATTTTTTCTTCTTCCTTCCGAGACTTCAGCCATTTTGTCATATTTGACTTGCCCAGAAAGTTGTGCCGTGTGTTTGGCTAATGTTATAAAATACTTTGAAAACAACGAGTCTTTAGCATTTTTCTAAAATTCACAACCACCATACTCTGCCTGCCCGCTTTTGCACTTTCCCTTTCAACGCACTTTTTGTCAGAGCCTTTCTTTAGGACTGCCGTTATTGTTTACTGAAAATTATTTCAATGAGATGCCTTTGGCATTGCTTGTTGAAGGATTATCCTCTATATTGAAACCGTTTAGAACGCCGCATTCATTCTTCGAAAGAGGTCTCGAGAGATTCTATGAAAATCAGCCCAGAAACATCTCATCTTTTGGAAGAAGTTGAAGTGTTCTCGCACCAACGCCTTCATCATTCCGGCGATCTTGCACTCGTGTTCGAAACTGCAAAGCTGCATCATCAGGAACAAGAATTGGATTCACTCAGTTTTCTATCGAAATTTCTCACTAAGACTTTTGCTGTAATGAATCGCGTCGGTGAAGACGGAGAAGGCTACGACAAATTGTCCCGCGAGTTCACAGACAACCTTGAAAGGGCGATGTCATTGCTTCGCACAATCGTGAACAAAGCGCCGGATGATGTGCGCGGCCGCTTCGCCAAGGATTATTTTGCGATATCTCCGGATGCTTTGCATCGTGTGATGCAGTTGTTGAGCGATCTGAGTTGGTACAAGAACTGGAGGATTGATCACCGGAGCGTCTCATGATGAAGGAGGTCTTATTGCGCGTCCGCACGTTGTTGGTGGTTGTATTTATTTTGTTTCTCAGTTTATTGCTTACCGATCCGCCGTATTCTGTTGCCGGAGAAGTAATAAGCGCACTGATTGTCGTGCTCTTGGCAGCGGCGGCGGTTCAGCTTCATCAGTACATAACTGCAGCACCTCATAACCAGGAGTGAAAGGAGATTGCGATGGCACGCAAATCTAAGGGTGTATCCCGACGCGTGAAGAAGAGCACGACGACGGCGAAAAAAAAGAGAACGGCGCACAAATCGGCTCGCGGGTTGAAGAAACGATCTGAAAGAAAACGACCATATAGCCGCACGGCTGCTTCCGCTTCGTCAAAGTCGGGCGCTGTTGCAATCAAGTCACCGGCGCAGCGCGGCTCATTTCGTCCGCCGAGTGCATACGAAGTTGTTCTTCACAACTTTGATCTTGCAGCAAGCAAGCTCGATTTGAGCGAAGAACTGAAGCAGCTCATCAAAACTCCCGACCGTGAACTGCGCGTAGAGCTTCCGATCCGAATGGATGATGGAAAGCTGCAAACGTTCATCGGCTATCGCGTGCAGCATAACAATGCACGCGGACCGAACAAAGGGGGCATTCGGTATCACCCTGAAGTAGATTTGGACGAAGTGCGCGCGCTTGCATCGCTGATGACGTGGAAGACAGCGATTGCCGACGTTCCGTTCGGGGGAGCGAAAGGCGGCATTGCCGTTGATCCGGGACAGCTTTCGATGAATGAATTAGAACGTCTCACACGCACGTTCACAACAAATATTGACTGCATCATCGGTCCGTCGGAAGATATTCCCGCGCCCGATGTGAACACGAACGCACAAGTGATGTCGTGGCTGATGGATCAGTACAGCCGGCGGCACGGACATTCGCCGGCAGTAGTCACCGGCAAGCCGCTTGAGTTAGGCGGTTCGGAAGGACGCGAAGAAGCGACGGGACGCGGCGTTGCGTATATTTTGCGTGAAGCGGCAAAGCTGTACGATCATGATATGAAAAAATTATCTGTGGCACTTCAAGGTTTCGGCAATGTTGGATCGCATACAGCGCGCATTCTCAGCACCGAGTTCGGCGCGAAAGTTGTCGCTGTCAGCGATGTGAAAGGGGGCGTGTACAATCCGCGCGGGATTCGATACGATGACGCCGTCGAACACGAAAAAACGAGCGGCTCAATCGTCGGCTTGAGAGGTGCGGCAAAAATTTCCAACGAGGAATTACTGGAATTGAAATGCGACGTTCTTATTCCTGCGGCAATGGGCAATCAATTGCGTGGAGATAATGCAGATCGCGTGAAAGCAAAATTGATCGTTGAGGCAGCGAACGGACCGACGACATTCGAAGCGGATGAAATTTTCGCGGCGAAAAAGATTCCGGTCATTCCCGATATTCTTTCCAATGCCGGCGGAGTTACAGTCAGCTATTTTGAATGGGCACAGAACTTGCAACAATTCCGCTGGGAATACAAGCGTGTGGTTGCCGAATTGGAAAAGGTGATGGTGACGAGCTTTGCGGCTGTGATGGCGACTGCTGAAAAGTATAAAGTCTCCCCACGTATCGGTGCATACATTTTGGCAGTTGACCGCGTCGCGCGCGCAACGAATTTGAGGGGGATTTAATTTTAGAGCGGGATTGATGGATTATTGAACTTGTTTATTTCCTGTTGATCCATTAATCCAGCAATCCATTTTTTCCAGTGTTGCTTCTATGAAACCTTTCTCATTTTTTTCCCTTCTGTTTTTTTCAGCCCCGTTTGTTTTCTCTCAAAACGTTCCTGCTGAAAGCCCGAGGGGGATCGTGAAAACCGGGATTGATGTTCTCGTCGAAAACCATTTCGATGTTCTCCAAGGGAAACGGATCGGGCTCATCACCAATCCTACCGGCGTAACGAGCCGGCTTGAATCTACCGTTGATGTTCTTGCAAAAGCAAACGGTGTAAAGCTCGTTGCCCTCTTCGGTCCGGAACACGGGGTTCGCGGCGATGCGGAAGCAGGAGCATCGGTCGAGTCGTACGTAGATTCTGCAACGGGCCTGCCGGTCTATTCGCTCTACGGCAGAACTAGAAAGCCGACCCCCGAAATGTTGAAGAATATTGACGCGTTAGTGTACGACATTCAGGACATCGGCGTTCGTTCGTACACATTTATCAGTACGATGGCATACGGGATGGAAGCCGCTGCCGAAAACAATATAGAGTTTATCGTGCTCGACCGCCCCGATCCGCTGACCGGCGATAAAATCGAAGGCAATGTGCTCGACACGACGTTCAAATCGTTTGTCGGAATGTTTCCGATTCCCTACGTGTACGGAATGACGTGCGGCGAGCTTGCGACGATGATCAACAACGAAGGCTGGCTTGTTGAAAACCCCTTCGGGGAAGGCGGAAGGAAATGCAAACTGTTTGTCGTGAAGATGAAAGGATGGAAACGTTCGATGTGGTGGGATGAGACCGGATTGCCGTGGGTGCCGACATCGCCCCACATTCCAAACGCGCAGACGGCATTGTACTATGCAGCGACCGGAATTGCCGGCGAGCTTGACGCGGTCAATATCGGTGTAGGATATACGATGCCGTTTCAACTGTTCGGCACTCCCTGGATAGAGCAGGATAAATTGGCCGGTGCGCTGAGTGAGATGAACCTGCCGGGTCTTTGCTTCCGTCCGACGACCTATGTTCCTTTCTACGGCGGCATGAAAGGGAAACAGGTGCACGGCGTGCAAATTTATTTTCCCGACCGCGACGAAGTACATTTGGTTGCGACGCAGTTTTACATTCTACAGGCGTTGTATCACTTGTATCCCGGCAAGGATCTTTTTGCATTATCGAGCCCCGGTAGGTTGACGATGTTCGATAAGGTGATGGGCACCGATTCGGTGCGCCGTGCTGTGATGAATCATGTGCCGGTGAAAGAAATTATTGCCGGGTGGGAAAGCGGGATCGAAAAATTTCTTGTCAAGCGGAAGAAATATTTGCTGTATGAATAATTCTTGCAACTCAATAAAAAATAGCCTAATTTTTTCTGCATGGAGAAACGGATCACGAAGATTTCAGTGCTGCTTCTGATCGTTAGTGCGATTGTCTGGTTGGGAGCGGTCAATGTCCGTGCGATCATCGGCTATGAGTTGCTGCAACCGCGCGCGTTGGAGTTTCTCCCGAATCTTGACAAGGAATTCGAGAGGGAAATTTTTCACCTTCTCAGTTACAGCTCGCTTCTCATCATCGGCGCGTATGTTGTTACGTTTTTCAGCGCCGTCGTTTTTCTCTCGACGACTTCGCTGAAATTGAAAATGAACGGCTGGCTGTTGATGAGCGCAATTTTGTTTTTCATGTTTTCGCCGGTAGAATTTTACACACTCTATCTTGACGGACGAATGGCGTTTCTCGAATTATTGACAACTCCGGATATGATGGAGCTTCGGCGGCTTTTTCTTCATCGTGTCGCTGCGCTTGCGGGCGTGCCGCTGATTGCATTGCTTTCGTATTACACGATCGTTGCTTTGGCAGTGTGGAAGCCTTTGACGAAAGTTGACCCTTTACAATAAAACGTTCACGACAGCATGACTCCGGAAGAATTACTCGATGAATTGGAAATTGTTGCTCAGGACCTCGGTGTACGTATCCGTTACGAGAAAGGAGATTTTGACGGCGGGTATTGCATTTTGCGCGAAGAGAAAATTATTGTTGTCAACAAAAAGCTGAGTGAGAACCGCACAGCAAGCGTTATTGCGCAGGCGTTCGGAGAGCTCGGCATCGAAAATATTTATATCAAGCCGGCAGTACGGTTGTTTATTGAAGATGAGCTTGTCCGCGCGAAGTGAAAAAATATGCACATTCTCGTTGTCAACGGACCCAATCTCAATCTTCTCGGCAGGCGCGAACCGGAAATTTACGGCACACAAACGCTTGCCGATATTGACAATGAGCTGACGAAAACTTTTCCCGATGTTCGCTTCACTTTTTTCCAATCGAATCACGAAGGGGCAATTATTGACACGCTTCAATCGGCGATGGATCGAACGTATAACGGCGTCGTGTTGAATCCCGGGGCATTCACGCATTATTCGTACGCTGTTCGCGATGCCGTTGCGGCGCTGCCGGTCCCGGTGATTGAGGTGCATCTTTCCAACATTCATCTGCGTGCGGAAAGTGCCGCCGGAGAAGAATTCCGCCGCTTATCGGTTATTGCTCCTGTGTGCAAAGCGCAAGTCTCAGGTTTCGGTCCGGCGGGGTATGTGCTGGCGGTGCGGATGCTTCTCAATGCAACAACAGAAACACAATGATCAAAGCCGTCATTTTCGATCTCGACAATACGCTCGTTGATTTTATGGCGATGAAGCGGCAGGCAATTGATGCTGCTATTGCTGCAATGATGGATGCGGGATTGACGCTTTCACGCGGAGACATTCAGGCGCGCATTGACGAGATCTACAAAGAGCGCGGAATGGAATTTCAAAATGTCTTCGACCAGCTGCTTTACAATGAATTTCAAAAAGTTGATTACAAGATTCTATCCGCAGGTGTCATTGCGTACCGCCGTGCCCGCGAAGCGGCACTTGTTCCGTATCCGCATGTGTATATGACGTTGATGGAGTTGCTGAAGTCGGGTTTGCATCTCGGCGTTGTCTCCGATGCGCCTGCGCGCGAAGCGTGGCTTCGTCTGACCTATTTGAACTTCCACCACATTTTCGATCATGTCGTGACGTTTGAAGATACCGGCGAGCGAAAACCGAATGCGGCGCCGTTTCGCCGGGCATTGGAATTGCTGAAAGTGAAAGGGCATGAGGCGCTGATGGTGGGCGATTGGGCTGAGCGCGATGTTGTCGGCGCAGCGAATGTGGGAATGAAAACCGTCTTCGCCCGTTACGGCGATACGTTCGGCACCGTCGAATCGAATGCCGATTATGAAATCAACGACATTTCAGAATTGATTGACATCGTGCGGAATGAGAACAGCGTAAGGTTTTGAAAAGAATGTTAAATGAGTAAACAAGATTTTTTGATTCCAGCGGAGCGCATTGAACGAAGCATCATTCTCTTGCGCGGACAAAAAGTGATGCTCGATGCCGATCTTGCTTCCATCTATGGCGTTACGACAAGACGCCTGAAAGAGCAGGTGCGCCGCAATTCCGAACGCTTTCCTTCTGATTTTATGTTTGAGCTTACCTCGGAAGAAAAAGCGGAGGTGGTCGCAAATTGCGACCACCTTGCTAAGCTCAAATTTTCTCCGTATTTGCCCTTTGCATTCACTGAACACGGCACACTAATGCTTGCCAATGTTTTGAATTCTTCACGAGCAGTTCAAGCGAGTGTTCAGATTGTTCGCACGTTTGTTCATCTGCGGGAAATGCTCGCGGCTAATACTGAGTTGTCGCGGAGGCTTGATGCTCTTGAGAAAAAGTATGACCAGCAATTCAAAATTGTCTTTGAAGCGATACGACAGTTGCTGACTCCTCCCGAGAAGCCAAAGCGCCCCATTGGTTTCCATGTTGATGAACCTAAAGCACGATACATTGTACGCAAAAAGAAGTCAGATTGACATCGTGCGGAATGAAAACAGCGTGAGGTTTTGAGGGAGGTTATTTCTGGTGTAATTTTGAAGTAAAAAATTGAACTCTCGCTTTATACACATTCTAATGCACTATAAAACTCTATGAGAAAAAACATCGTCATGCTTTTTATTTCCTTTGTCTTTTTCTCATGTGCGAAAAATTCAAATATCACTGGGGTTGAAGATAATTCTACATACCTTGGGGGCATCGGGACTCAAAGAACTTACATCCAAACTGAGAAGTGGCTCCAGCTGGGAACCAACAATCCTGTAGTTGTTCCGCCTGATTCTCTTATTTTAAAAGTTCCTTTTTCTCAAAATGAAATAAGCAGCGGTGTTGTTATCCGCGACAGTTTAGTAGAAACTATTGCAATGATCGACAGTACCTATTATGCAGCTTGGAGACTGCCTCCACCTCGTGAGATGTACAAAACCATAAGAACGACTGGAATAGTATACGATCTTTTTGGTGCATTGTATGAATTAGTCCATGGGCGCAATTATGAACCGATAGGGATATCTGAGAGTAACTATCACGTGTATGCAGAATTACCTGGAAAAATTATTGAAGTCTCTCCTAACGATACCTTGCTTAGCTCCAAACCACCGTGGCTAAAGGTTCCACTGATTGTAGGAGACTCATGGGAGCGTTTGCAATATACAAGCATTTTTGGTCCAGCAGTGATTTCAGTTCGTGTAAGTGAGTTAAAGAAAGTAACGATCGCTGCAGGAACGTTTGAAGCATATAAACTTGAAGTGGCAACAAAATTGAGCAATCCAGACAGCACGCTTCAAATCGAATATGAATACTATAGCCCAAATGTTGGTTTAATCCTTTATGAAACAAAAAGAACCGCCCAAGTTTGGTATGGCTACGATACCATCACGTTGATGTCAGTTGACCAAGTTATACGGAAAGAGTTAGTGAGTTATAGCTTTGTTCAATAAAACCTTTCTTTACGAGTAATTCTTTCCTACGCCAACCCTCCAACCGCTTTCTGAACATTTCTCAACAGTTCTTCGCTTCTCACAAGCTCCAATGCTTTTTGAATATCAGTATGCAGCACTCGGTCTCGTTGTAAATGCTGAATGTGTTTGCGCAGCGTTTCGTACGCGGCGGCGGTTCCTTTTCCGCACTTTAACGGCGCGTGAAAATCAATCGCC
>JAGWND010000259.1 GCA_028873075.1 Bacteroidota bacterium | reverse complement strand
CCAGCCACTTTTCTGCCTTCCCCGGCTGCATCATACTAAAAGAATTCTCTTTTTATCTGCATTGCCGCGAGCCGTGCAAAATAATTTCCGCTGTCGGCTCAATTTCTTGAATCTTCTCCCCGCATCTCAAAAGAAGCTCTTTTTCTCCTTTTGATAATGTTGCAGTACTAAGCGCTCGCTTCATTCGCCTTTCCTTATTAACCGCAATCATAGGAATTAGTAATTGGTACTCTTTCATTTCTAACCCGCAGGGGCGAAGCCACAAACCACTCCCTCCGCCCGGTTGTATCTTCTTTTCTTCTTAACTTCTCTCCTTCTGCCTTTCCGGCACTGCTTCACGGCATCATCCGCAAATAGCGCCTTCACAAAACTTCGCACCTTCTGCCTCTCTTCTCCAAAGAAGTCCTTCGGGCTTGAAGCTTCTTTGCTCGGTCATTGCAGCATTCCGCTCTTTCTTTGCTAATTCCTCTCTCCGGCTATCCTGCGAGCAGCATCTACGATTTCATCCGATAGCCAATAGCCTTTTCCCTTCATCTCCTCTAAGGTGCTTGAAACACTTTTCACCAGCTTTTTATTCTTAGCAATGATTAGCACCCCGATAGTCCCTGTCACCGCAAGATTCAATCCTCGTGCGGCGCGCCTTCCAGCTTTGTCGTCAATGAGCAGGACAGAAGTACTCTTATAGGAATACACAAGTTTAATAGATTCCCTTTCGCCGGCTCCGAGTTCTTCCAAGTGGTATTCATACTCCTTTGGGATAGCGCCTGCTTCTTTAACTTCAATAAATTTTTTCAACCCATTCTCAATCTCTCCGACATCTGCACCTACCTTTGCCATAAGTTCTCTCTTAACTGCCTGTGCAATGTACACTTTCTCGAATAGTGATTCCAAAAATATTCAGATGCTTTACTTTAGCAAGCGCAATAATTGGCCCTGTGTCGGAGACCACAGTCATTTTTGGGGACTTCTTTGTAATAAGGTTACATCACTCGTTATCTCTCTTTCAATTTCGTCAGCCAAATAATTAAAGGCACTCACTCTGTAACGACCGCACGCTTCGAGAAAGTCAACGCGCGACATCCCAGCAAATTCAGATGCTTTCCCAGAGGATATTTTCCCAAGCTCAAACATTTTCAACGCTGCCATTAACCTGATATGAGACTCAAGTTCATCCTTTGTAAGATGAACTGCATTTTCAAATTCAGGTGGATATTTCATGGTTATTTCGGACATGGCAAACTCCTTCTTCAACTTTTGAACATTTAGCCAAATATCAATTTTTATTTTTCATTCGGCTCTACATCAATGAGGCAAAGTGACGCGCTTTACACCACCACTGACCATCTCTTCGATTTCTTTCTCCCGCGAAACAATGGCTGCACGCTGGTCGGCAAGCTCTTTTTCCCTTTGCTGCCGCTTGGCAGCAAATTCATCCGCTTCTTTTCTTCGCTCTACTCCTAAGCGGTATTTGTATTCCTCCTCATCCCGTTCCCGGTCTTCCTTCAGCCGTGTATCGCGCTCTTTCACAGCGCTTTCATGTTCCTGCTGTTCCCTTTGCCACTGCGCCCGCTGCGATTGGACCTCTGTTTCCAGAACGTCCCGCCTCTTGTGCACCTCTTCCTCAAAAGCTTTCTTCTTCATCTCCTGCGCCAGACTGTTCAGCGACCTGCCAGCTGTGATTTACAGACCGGCAAATTCTTTTTTCGGATCAGTACAAAAAAATCGTTCGCCTAAGAAATTCTTTTTTCTCTCTTTGGCAAAGCAGAATTGCTGAGTGCTTGTTTCAACACGCGTCCTTTTCAACTGCAATCGCCGGCAATGGAAGATGGCTATTGACTACTCTAAACCTACAATTGTGCGTACGATGTTCTGTTGAACAGCCGTTAATTGTTTCCAGTTGTATTGTGCATTCCATTTTATCTGGCTCAAACGATCGAAAGCGGAACGATCAATCCGCTCTGCCACAAGCGGAGCAAATATTCCGGCACTTTTCGAAGAGGCGCTGACAAACAGGCTCTTCCAATCAACATCTTTCAAATATTCTGCAATGGCGAAAATATCGGCAAAGTCTTTTGCCTCGTCCCTATCCACAATAGCCGTAATTTTATTGCTCAATATATTCAAAGGGGTATCAAACTTGCTATAATGCTTCTGTGGCTTGATATCTCCGAAATGGAACGGAACGTCGTTGATGAATTCTACTTTCAGCTCTGCCTCCTTCACGCCGCGCGGCTCGCCTTTCCGTGAAAGATTCCATCCCTTCGGGAAAAGAACCAGACGCCTGAACCGTTCGCCCGTCCGTTGAACTTCCACAAAAAAATGTTCGTCAAGTTTTTTTTGCACTCTCAATGCTTGTTCCTGGAAGGCGGGCAAATCGTTGACAAAAAAATCGAGATCATCAGAGTAACGATGCTGGAGATAACAACGGCTCAATGCCGTATCGCCCGTCAGATAAAAATCGGACCCGGCAGAGTCAATCACGTGCAAAACGCTATCCTGCAGCGGATAGAGAGTCTCTAAGTAAAAAGTCTCGGACAAATGCCAGCCCTTCGCGCAGATCCTTTTCTTTCAAACCGTCTATGAATTCCGGCGTCACAAAGGATAAGAAGAAATTCCTGTCAAGATGTTGTACAATATCAAACCAATTCATGTACTCAAACATTCTCGCCAATAATGCCGGACGGGTCAATGTGCCAAGCGACTTTCTCCTGCCGTTGAGAAGCTCGTTTAGCTCGGTGTCGGTGAAATTATAGTCCCAAAATATGCTGCGAAGCGGCATTCTGTTCAGTGGAATTGATCTTACTGAATTGTGCGTTTATAAAAAACTTTCCTTTGCCAAAAGCCCTTTCACCGCTGCATGCACGGCAACCGCTTCTTTCTTGAAATCGGCATATTCTTCCTTCGTAAACACGTACGAAGAATTGTCATCCGCTTCTTCGCGGTGTTTCATGAGACGAGCAAAGATTGTGACATCCTTAGAAAAATTACTCTTCATTATTCCAACGGGATCTATTTTTGAATGCCTGTTTTCACGCACATCCGTACTGCCGGCACCGAAAAAATGCTCCTTCAGTTCTCTTGCAATTTTCTGGTGCTGCTCGTGCGTCATTTCAGTCTGCTGCAGCACATCCCACGCTTCTGCTTCTTGAAAATTTTCCGCTTTGTTAATAAGCCGTTCCATTGAAAGTCCGTTTAGAATTGTTTCTCTTCCTCATTCGCTTCACGCCCTTGGCTTACAGCTTCGCTACCTCACTCCCATTCACATCTCCTGATGTAAATGAAAGCGAGCGGCTGGTGAAAACTGCCCATGGGATTCCACGAGTTCGTCTTGGCGGATCGGGACCCAGACTATTTACAAGATTTATAGATTGAAGATTGTAAATTGAAAATTACAACATTACAATCTTTCAGTCGAAACTTACTTTTAACGCTCTAACACCTTCACCGAAGCGGCATGCACCTTTACTCTCAGCATCTTGTTCAAGCCTTCGATCATGATGACGAAAAACTTTCCGCCGACTAAATCAATCACTTTGCCGCGTATACCTGCCAACGGACCGGCAACAATCTCCGCATCGCGTCCGGTATAATCCCCCTCAGCTACCTCCACATCCTCCGGGTAATATTCAACCATCTTACGAACACTTTCAATCTGCTCTTCCGGCACGATGCACGGTTTTCCCTTGATGCTCACGAACCGGACAAAGCCGGCAGTAGCATACACCTCTTCAAACTTCTGCGGAACTGCCTTCACAAAAACATAACACGAAAACAACGGCACCTCGATGCGCTTTTTTCTATCGCTCCATTTCCGAATTTCCTGACGGAGCGGAAGGTACGCTTCCACGCCCCGCTCGAGCAGATGGGCGTACGCCCGTTTTTCATGCCGGGCTTTTACATAGATAACATACCACTGAGAAAGCACTGCCTTTGAGAAAGCTGCCGGGCTTTCAGTCATCTCTTGTATTTCTCCCGGGGATTGTGGCGCAGGTAAAATGTTTGAACTT
>JAGWND010000258.1 GCA_028873075.1 Bacteroidota bacterium | reverse complement strand
TGCGGAAAAAGATTTTCACTACGTTGCTGTTTATCGAAGTAATGTCAGCGGTTTTTCTCCCAAGCTGATGACGCCATACGCTACTGTGGGAGGGACGCAGTTTACCGATGCCGGTGCAATATCGAACGGACAGAGGTTTTATTACCGGCTCTCATCAGTTGATTTTTCGGGAAATGAAAGCAGCTTCAGCCCGGAGATTTCGGCATCCATTGATGGTGTAGAAGTTGGAAACGACTTGCCGACAGAATTCGCCTTGTCGCAGAATTATCCTAACCCGTTCAATCCGACAACGAGAATAGGTTACAGTGTGCCGGAGAAAGTTCATGTAACGTTGAAGGTGTATGATGTGTTGGGCAGAGAAGTGGCAACGCTTATAGATGGTGAGCGTGTGCAAGGGAGATACGAGACGGAGTTTGACGGCTCACGGTTCGCGAGCGGTGTGTATGTGTATCGAATCCAGGCAGGTTCGTTCACAGAGACGAGAAGATTTATTCTTCAAAAGTAAGTGAAGGTTATTGCACAGAACAAGCCTGATCCGTTTTTGACGGATCAGGCTTTTGTTTTGTTACGTTGTGCCGGCTCGTTTAAATATTTTTCAAATTTTTTTGGTAAAAAAATTGCCTCGCGTCAGAGAGTTTCATATCTTAGTATACAAGGTCAAGCACTGTACAACTGTAGGCTGCCCAACCCCGCCAGGTCCGGAAGGAAGCAACGGCCCGCATCTGAAGGTGTGATACAGCACGCTTGACCTTTTTTGTGTACGATGCAATGAACCCTTACATGGTTTTTATGTTTGAAGACATGGTTGTGTAGTTGAGAGTTTTGAAAAAATTGAAGAATCGAACTGTTTTCGTGAACCCCTGTAAGGGTTTCTCTCCTATTCTTGCAAGCCAGCGGTATTTTTTGTACCTTTTATCATTCTTCACAAAATATTTTGAGGAATTGAGAATGTTCTAATGAAAAAAGAAATTATCATCAACGCCACCTCCGAAAAAGAAATCCGGATTGCGATAACAGAGGACAGCAAGTTAGTCGAGTTGTTCGTTGAATCTCCGGAAAAAGAGCGGATGGTCGGCGATATTTACGTGGGGAAAGTTGCGAAAGTGATGCCGGGGATTCAGGCATCGTTCATCGATATCGGCTTACAGCAGGATGCGTTTCTTCATTTTTCCGACATCGGCGATTCTCTGAACGATTATAACTCGCTTCTCGAAGAAGAAGCCGAGGTTGACACCGACGAGGTTGAAGAGGAACCTTCCCACATTAAAGATGCCGCTGACGGAGCAAGGGGATTACAACAGGGAATATTCCAATCGCCATCTTCACTGAACAATGGAAGCGAGACTGCGACAGCAGTCGAGTCCACTCCGGCAAAGCCAGCGGACCGCCGTGACCGCAGGCCGCGTCCTCATGTCAATCTTACCAAGGGGCAGGATATCATTGTCCAAATTATCAAAGAGCCTGTTGGGAAGAAAGGCGTGCGCGTTACCACCGAGGTCTCGTTGCCGGGAAGATTTCTCGTTCTTCTGCCGTTCGACGGGAAGATCGGCGTTTCAAAAAAAATCGTCAGCTTCAAAGAGAAGCGCCGCTTGCGAAGATTAGTGCGCAGCATCCTGCCGTCGTCGTTCGGTGTTATCGTTCGCACGAATGCGGAAAATCAGGATGAAAAACTTCTCGTGCAGGATCTCGAAGCGCTGCTGCGTACGTGGCGCGAGATTGAAAAAACAGTGAAGGAAGAAAAAGCACCGGCACTTCTTTACAAAGATATGGCGACGACATCGAGCGTGATCCGCGACCTGTTCCGTGAAGACGTGGAGCGTGTTGTCGTTGACAACAAAAAATTGTTCAAGGAAATCAAAGCCTATGTGAAAATGTTCTCGCCGAACATGGCAGATAAGATCGAGCTTTACAGCCGCCGCGAGCCGATCTTCGACGCCAACGGTGTGGAAAAGGAAATTGCAGCAACGCTCTCGCGCAAGGTATGGCTGAAAAGCGGCGGGTATATCATTTTCGATCACACCGAAGCGATGACGGTGATTGATGTGAACAGCGGGCGGTACGCTGCGAAACAGGAACAGGAATTGAATTCTCTTCGCACCGATCTTGAAGCGGCACGCGAAATTTGCCGCCAGATCCGGTTGCGCGATTTGGGGGGCATTATCGTCGTTGATTTTATTGATGTGGAGGATGAAAAAAATAAAAAGAAAATCTACGATGAAGTGAAAAAAGAATTCCGCAAAGACCGGGCGAAAGTGACCGTGCTTCCGCTGACGGAATTTTGTTTGATGCAAATTACACGGCAGCGCATCCGGCAGAGTATCATTCACAGTTTCACCGAGCCGTGCCCGGTGTGCGGCGGCAGCGGATTGATTCAATCGAAGACGACCATTGTGAGCCACATCGAACGGTGGGTTCGCCGCTTCAAATCCGAATCGCGGGAGCGCCGGCTGACGCTGCATGTGCATCCGAATTTAGCGGAGTACCTGACGGAAGGAACGTTCAATCGCCTGCGCAAAATTATGTGGCGGTTCTTTATTCACATCAGATTGGAAGAAGACAAGTCGCTCGCGATTGATGAATTTCAATTTATCTCGCGGAAAACGGGAAACGATATTACGGGACAATATTCACAATAAGGAAGAGTTAGCAATTCAACCACAAAGACACCAAGGCACGAATAATTTATGGACTATAAGCCTCCGTCTAAGCGTGAAGAAGAAATTGCTAAAGCCATAGTGGAAGCGGCGTACATTGTTCATAAGAACTTAGGGCCAGGGTTGCTCGAGAAAATCTATGAAGTGTGTTTTTGTCATGAGCTTTCTAAGAAAGGGTTCCATCCAGTGCGTCAGATCGAACTCCCCATCAACTATGACGGCATTCTATACCAACGAAGCGTTGAGACTTGATGTTTTGGTTGACGACCTGGTTGTTTGTGAATTGAAAGCGGTTGATGAAGTCAATACGATATGGGAGGCTCAGCTTCTGAGCTATTTGAAACTGACTAAAAAACGGCTTGGGTTCCTCATTAACTTTCATGCCCCCGTAATGAAAAAAGGAATCAAGCGTTTTATAATTTAATTTTTTGTGTCTTAGCGACTTAGTGGTAAATAAAAATAAAGGGAAGAAGAATGAAATTTTTTATTGACACGGCGAACCTTGCCGAGATCAAAGAGGCGAACGACCTTGGTGTTCTCGACGGTGTAACGACTAATCCGAGCCTGATCGCCAAAGAAGGAAAGGAATTTGTTCCGCTGCTGAAAGAAATCTGCTCGATTGTCAAAGGACCGATCAGCGCAGAGGTTGTTTCAACTGATTTCGACGGCATTATGAAAGAAGCGCACGAGCTTGCAAAAATTCATGACAACATTGTTGTGAAGGTCCCTCTTATCAAAGAAGGATTGAAAGCGGTGAAGGCGCTGAAAGCGGAGGGCATTCGCACCAACGTCACACTCTGCTTTTCCGCCAATCAGGCGCTTCTTGCGGCGAAAGCCGGCGCGTATTTCATCAGCCCGTTTGTCGGCAGGCTCGACGATATCAGCCACAGCGGAATGGAACTTATCAACCAGATCGTCACTATTTATCACAATTACAGCTACGATACACAAGTGCTCGTTGCGAGCGTGCGCCATCCGTTGCATGTGATTGATGCGGCGATGATGGGCGCGGATATTTGCACGATGCCGTTCAAAGTGATCGAGCAGCTCATCAAACATCCGCTCACCGACATCGGCTTGGAAAAATTTCTTTCTGACTGGAAGAAGGGCGCGAAGAAATGAAGCGCACGCCGTTCTATGATCTTCATGTAAAAGCGGGAGCGAAGGTCGTTCCGTTCGGCGGTTACGAAATGCCGGTGCAGTACACGAGCATCATTGAAGAACACAAAAAAGTCCGCTCATCGGTCGGCGTGTTCGATGTGTCGCACATGGGGGAATTTATTGTGAAAGGAAAAAACGCGGAAGCGTTTCTCCAAAAATTAACCGTGAACGATGTAGCGAAACTCACGCCTGGCCGCGCGCAGTATTCTGCAATGTGTTATGAG
>JAGWND010000257.1 GCA_028873075.1 Bacteroidota bacterium | reverse complement strand
AACGTCTCCACCGTACGGCGATTCGCATACGACAGTTGCCTACGGGCAGTACTCCAGACTTTCAGCGGCGTGGTTAGGATTACAAGAGCCAGAGAAAATTGATAGAAAGCTAATGGGAGGCCAGAGCTTAAAGAAGATCCCTGTTTTTCCAAGCGATTCGCTCAATGAAACAATAGATATAGTTCGACAAAAAGATCACAAGCGAGCGCAAGAAGTCGCATCGTTTTACTCTGAGTTACAGCAATCAATAACCAAGGTTGCGAAAGTAATAAAGCCTGGCGGTTATGCTTGTTATGTGGTAGGCAATCGCAAAGTGAAAGGAACTGTTCTTCCTACCGATGTTGTGATTCGAGATTTCTTTTCTGCGGAAGGATTTGAATATATCACCACTCACCACAGGCTGATTCCGAACAAGAGAATGCCGCTCCGAAACAGTCCAACGAATGCATCAGGCGTGCTTGACGATACGATGACGCGAGAATATATCGTTGTTATGCGTAAAGGCTTTGGCAATATTGTGGCAGACCGACAGCCGGGATATCGTGTTTCTGCACGGAAGACAAAAGGAAAAACTACATCAAGAAGAGTGAAATCCGCAAAAAACACAAAAAAGAAAAAAGGGATTATCTACAAGCAAGTGAGAAAGCGTAAGAAGATATAGAATTCGAAATGAAAACCGAAGCACGGCATCAACAACTCAACGAAGCGAAATGGGACAAGTGGGCAAGCACGTTGGACGGACAGGGGTGGAGAAGAGATTTCCTGCGCCGGGCGCAAAGCAAGGTTCTCTCGCTTCTTGAGATTAACGAGGGCGTTCATTTTCTTGATATCGGCTGCGGCACAGGCTGGGCGATCGGAAAAGCGGCGGAACTTACCGGCGGTAAAGGAGAGTTTTATGGCGTTGACCTTTCGGCAAAGATGGTAGAAAAGGCGAAAGAGAATTTCAGCGGTAAAGGCAACTTCCATTTTCTTCAAGCCAACGCTGAAGCAATTCCGTTGGAGGGTAATTTCTTTGATGTCATCATTTGCACCAACTCGTTCCATCATTATTTGCACCCCGAAAAAGCGCTGAAAGAAATGCGCCGGCTTCTCAAAACCGGTGGTAAGCTCTACATTCTCGACCCCACTGCCGATTTATGGATTGCGAAATTGGCGGACAAAGTTTTCAGAATTGTTGAACCTGAACACGTGAAGATGTACAGTTCAAAAGAATTTCAGCAAATGTTCGAACGGGCAGGATTGAAATATTCAAGATCGGAAGTAGAGCGGGAGAAGATTCACATTGGCACGAACTCGCCTGCCCCTTCTCAATGAAGGAAGGAAAAAGGATGACCTCACCCTGACCCTCTCCTATAAGGAGAGGGAATTTATTTTCTCCCCCTGTAGGGGGAGAGTTAGAGAGGGGGTCGAGAAAGACCCCATCCTTAATCCTTCTCCTCATAGGGGAAGGAAACAAATATGAAACCCAAACGGCAAAAATATTTTCTTCAAACATCAAAATCAACAATCGGCAAAGCACGGGTGCTGCGTAAAGCGATGACATCGCAAGAAAAGAAATTGTGGTCTCATCTTCGGAACAATTCATTCGGTGTTCACTTTCGAAGGCAGGTTCTTTTTGGTCCGTATATTATAGACTTCTTTTGCTTTTCTCAAAAACTTGCAGTAGAATTAGACGGCGATCAACATTACGAAAGAGAAGCAAAAGAATATGATGCGACCCGGGATGAATATCTTCGGTCTCGGGAAATAACAGTTCTACGTTTTAGGAATACCGAATTGAAATCAAATCTTGATGGAGTATTAACAGTTATCTGGGAACGATGCAAGAGACGACCCCACCCTAACCCTCCCCTATGAGGGGAGGGAAATAGGTTGCAAGTTTTTTGGCAAAGAATGAATTTCAACTTTAATTCATCACAAATTGTGAAAAGGAATAAATTCCTATGGCAGTAGAGCTAAAAGAAGCAAAAACTCTGCGCGAACTAAAACAGTTCGTGGAGTTTCAATACACGCTGTACCGCGATAACAAATACTGGGTTCCGCCTCTCCGCACCGACGAATTGAATTCGCTCATCAGAGAAAAAAATCCGGCATTCGATTTCTGCGAGGCAAAATACTGGACGGCGTTCAAGGACGGAAAGATTGCCGGAAGAATTGCGGGAATCATCAATAAAAAATATAACGAAAAGTGGAAGGCGAATGCCGCGCGCTTCGGCTGGTTTGATTTTATTGACGACAAGGAAGTTTCTTCCGCGCTTTTACATGCCGCCGAACAATGGGCGCACAGCAAAGGAATGAACTCCATTCACGGTCCATTAGGATTTACCGACATGGATGGAGAAGGAACGCTGGTTGAGGGTTTTGAAGAAGTGAGCACGTTAGGTGCAATTTACAATTACCCGTATTATGCGGAACACATTTGTAAATCGGGCTACACGAAAGACACCGATTGGATAGAATATGAAGTGACGATGCATGGAGAGATTCCTGAGGACGTGGCAAGGGTAGCCGCCATTGCGTTACAGCGCAACCACCTGACGATATTGAAAGTGAAGAAGGCGAAAGAAATGCTTCCGTACGCGGAGGAAATATTTCACGTGCTGAACGATGCGTACAAGGACCTCTACGGCTTTGTGGAATTATCGGATAAGCAAATAGCGATGTATGTAAAGCAGTATTTCGGGTTTATTTTGCCGGAGTATGTGCCGGTGGTGCTGGATTCTCACGGCAAGGTCGCGGCGTTCGGTATTACAATGCCGTCATTATCGAAAGCGTTTCAGAAGTGCCGCGGCAGTTTGTATCCTTTTGGATTTATTCATGTGCTTCGTGCGTTGAAGAATAACAAGAAAGTGGATTTGTATCTTACGGCGGTGCGCCCCGATCTGCAGAACAAAGGCGTGAACGCGATATTGATACACGAGATCAATAAAGTGTTCGTCAAGAACAAGATTGAAAAAGTGGAGACGAACAGGGAATTGGAAACGAATGCAAAAGTGCAGGCGCAATGGAAGTTTTATGAACACCGCCAGCATAAGAGAAGGAGATGCTACAAAAAAGATTTAGTAGTGAGCGGAGAAGAACGCTAGTAGTATTTCAGTTTGACGGGATTAAATCAAAAACGAATGTCATGCCAGCCCCGTGTCAAGCACGGGGTAAACTCCAGCTGGCATCCAGTGCTCAAATTTCCGGATTCCGGCTTTCGCCGGAATGACGCAGGAGCGAAACTGAGACACTACCGGAACAGTTATATATCAATTATTAAATCGTAAAGGAAAAACATGGAAGAAGAGAAGAATGAAGGGCAAGGAGCGCAGCCGGTGATCGGTGAATATCAAGGGAAGCCGGTGATGCGCATTCCGACTGTGGACAATCCGAATCCCGATACATCGTGGCATTGGTTTTCATTCGGAAAGAACAAGGCGAAGGCGATTGTAAAGTTTTACGAGGCGATAAAGAAGTTTGCCGAGGAGTGAAGGGGGGAAGAATTCAGTGTTGGGGTAATATTCTATAATGGCTGGGAGCTTCCGCCAAAAGATAAGGCAAGGCGGACGTGCCGTCGCTGCGCTCAGCTATTTTCCATTCCCAAGGAATTTACTCCCAGCGAAGCGTGTTCCAAGAAGAGAATCCATAGAACCATACGTTGTATTCTAACGTAAGGCCACACTACCACCTATTGCTCGCCAAGTATTATCGGAGGAACAGCAGTGCTTATTGAAATCACAACGGCGTCGCCGCCGTACGAAGTTCCACAAGCAAAGGCGACCGAGTTTATGAAGAGCCGCATGGCTGTTCGCCCTGCCATTGCGCGCCTGATTGAAGCGGCGTCGCAGCATTCCGGCATTGATACACGTTATGTCGTTGTTCCGGACGGGGAGTTACAGCCGTTGCAAAAATTTTATTCAACCGATCAGGGCAGTGTTATTCCCGATACAAAAGAGCGGATGAATCAATACGAGCATTGGGCAAAAGTGTTAACGAAGGAGGCAGTTGCGCGTTTGCTTGAAAAAACGCAGTGCGACCCATCGTCAATACGCCGGCTTATCACAATTTCCTGCACAGGATTTTTCGCT
>JAGWND010000256.1 GCA_028873075.1 Bacteroidota bacterium | reverse complement strand
GCTGCCGGGCGTAGCGCACGTGTACCGCATCACTGAACCGTACAAGTTAGCCAGTCGTTCATTCAAGCCGGAAAGCACCATCGTTGATGTCAAGGGTGTAAAGATCGGCGGGAAAGATATTGTCGTCATGGCGGGACCGTGTTCGGTGGAAAATGAAAAGCAGATTTTCACTATTGCCAAAAGCGTTTCGGAAAGCGGTGCGAAATTTCTTCGCGGCGGCGCGTTCAAGCCGCGCACATCGCCGTACGCATTTCAGGGAATGGGCGAAGACGGGCTGAAACTGATCCGCCGCGCTGCAGATGAATTCGGTTTGCTGGTGATTACCGAAGTGATGGACCGCGGGCAGATCGAATTGGTGGAACCCTACACGGACATCGTTCAAATCGGCGCGCGGAATATGCAGAACTACACGTTTCTCAAAGAGCTTGGAAAATCTTCCAAGCCCGTGATGCTGAAGCGCGGGCTTTCGGCAACGTTTGAAGAATGGTTGATGTCCGCCGAATACATTCTCTCCGGCGGCAACAGGCAAGTGATGCTCTGTGAGCGCGGCATCCGCACATTTGAAACAGCAACGCGCAATACCATGGACATCAGCTCGATTCCGGTGATTCACGCAAAAAGCCATTTGCCGATCATTGCCGATCCGTCGCACGGCATCGGCATACGTGATAAAGTGATTCCGATGTCGCGTGCGGCAGTCGCTGCCGGCGCTGACGGCATTATTGTCGAAGTGCATCATGATCCCGACCACGCTTTATCCGACGGAGCGCAGTCGCTGTTCCCGAATCAGTTTGCAGAATTAATGAAGCAGATCCGCCTTATTGCCGAAGCCATCGGAAGGAAAATTGCATGAAGTACGTCGAATGAAATCTTCTTCCCGACATTTTCCCCAACACGTCGCAATCATCGGCCTTGGGGTGATCGGCGGTTCGCTCGGCTTGGCGATTAAACGTTATCGTCCGGAGATTCATGTTGCAGGGTTTGATTCGCCGAAGGTGATGGCTCGTGCGCGTAAGCGGCGTGCAATTGATTCCGCTGCCGGAACCTTGAAGCACGCTGTTGCCAGCGCCGATATTGTTTTTCTCTGCACGCCGATTTCTTCCATTCTTTCACTTCTTCCCCGCGTAGCAAAATTCGTTCAGCCGCACACCGTCGTTACGGATGCAGGGAGTGTGAAAGGCGTAGTGCAATTGCGTGCGAAGAAAATTTTCGGGGCGAAAGGAATTTTTATCGGCGGACATCCGATGGCCGGCTCGGAAGGAAGCGGAATTGACTATGCAGATGCCCTGCTGTTTCAAAATGCAGTGTATGTATTGTGTCCTAACCTTCCCCTATCCCCCCCTTGGAGGGGGATAAAGGGGGAGGATCATTCGGCGATGAACGTGCTTGCTGCATTAGTGCAGTCAATTGGAGCGCGTGTGCTCGTAATGAGCGCAGGCGAGCACGACCGCGTTGCGGCAACAATCAGCCATCTGCCCCAGCTCCTCGCCGTTGCGTTAACGAACCTTGCGGGACGGAAGAGCAAATCGCATCCCGCCTTCCTTCAGCTTGCGGCGGGTGGATTCCGCGATATGACGCGCATTGCGTCAAGTCCGTTTCCGATGTGGAACGACATTCTCCGCTGCAATCGTTCTCAAATCGCTCTTGTGTTAAACGAAATGACGGCACAGCTTCGTGCAATAAACAGAGATCTTGTTCGTCAGAAATCCGGACCGATGCAGAGACGATTCCGATCAGCAAAATTGCTGCGCGATGCCATTCCCAAAAACAGCAAAGGATTTTTACATCCGCTGCACGATATTTATGTGTGGGTGGATGATATGCCCGGAGCGCTGGCGAAGATTACCACTGCATTGTTTCGCGCGGGCATCAATATTCACGATATCGAGCTTCTGAAAATCCGCGAAGGCGAAGCCGGCACATTTCGCTTCTCCTTCGATTCCGCAGATGATGCGCAAAAGGCAAAGAGTGCACTGGTGAAAAATCTTAGACTAAAAGTACAATAACGTTATTTCCGCGAAAGCGGGGATCCGTTTTTTAACGTGATGTCAGAATGTGGATTCCCGGTAAAAATGCGCGAAACACCATGGCGCCAACGCGCTCACATTCTGGAATGACGCTACATGTTGTATACCATCTTTTAACTTACCGGGAAAGGAGAGTTTGTTTGAAAAGATCCTTACGTTTTCTTTTTTTCCTCGCTGTGGCACTTCTGCCCGCATCACAGGCGTTTTCATGGGGAAGTGCAACGCACAAATTTATTAACAAACAATCGGTGATCCATTTGCCTTCTTCGATGTCGCTCTTCATTCAGAACGCACAGTTTCTCAGTGATCACGCGTCGGATGCCGACATCCGAAAAAGCACAGATAAGACGGAAGCTCCGAAACATTATATTGACATTGAGAACTATCCGGAATTTGCGACCGGTACGCTTTCGCACAATTACGACTCGTTGGTGATGATACACGGGCTGTCGTTTGTAACAAACGCCGGCACAGTGCCGTGGGCGGCAGTCTGGATGATGGATTCGCTCACCGCCGCGCTGAAAAGAGCGGACACATCGAGCGCGTTGCAATTCGCCGCCGATCTCGGTCATTATGTTGCCGATGCGCACCAGCCGCTTCATGTTACAGCGAATTACGACGGACAGCAAACCGGCAACAACGGCATTCACAGCCGATACGAAACGACAATGATGGAAACGTATCTCAGCACAATTACCGTCACCCCAATGCCTGTTCATTATATTGAGAAGCCGATAGACTTTATTTTCGATTATATTTACAAAGCGCACGTCTATGTGGATTCGATTCTTGCGGCAGACACGTATGCGAAAACACAATCCGGTGGAAGCTATAACTCAACATATTACGCGGCATTGTGGGAAAAAACCGGCGCACTCACGCGGACGCAGATACAGGATGCAACCGTGGACTTGGCTGATCTTTATTATACAGCGGCGGTGAATGCAGGAATCGTTCCGTTGACCGCAGTGAAGACGCAGGGCGTTTTGCCGAATGCATTTTCTCTTTCACAGAATTTCCCGAACCCGTTCAACCCGACAACACATTTACGATTTACGATTGCCGACTTTCGATTGGTGACGCTCAAGGTTTACGATGTGTTAGGGAGAGAAACAGCAACGCTTGTTAATGAACGAAAATCTCCCGGCACGTACGACATGCAGTTTGATGGTAGCGCTTTGCCGAGCGGTGCGTATTTTTACAGGCTGGAAGCGGGGAATTTTGCAGAGACGAAACGGATGGTGTTGGTGAAATAATGCAGCGACCGGTTAACAGTGAGCGGTTATCATTGTTTGTCGTTTGCATTGGTAAGGAGCTTGCCTGCTGTTCGCACGGCAAATTTCTGTAGTTGTGGCGTCCATGTGAAAGCGGTTTTGTAAAACGAAAAAAACAAAACATGCGCTTACCGAAAAAAACTACTTTGTTTGATACCATTCTTTATAAAGACAGCTTAATTGAAATTTCCGCAGACTCAATTCTTTTGAAGCGCTACTATTTTCCTTTCTTTACTTCAAAGCCAATACGATTTGAGCAGATTCAAACAATTACCGCAGAAGAGCCGACGCTTCTTAACGGAAAGTGGAGACTGCAAGGCACAACGGATTTCAGAACATGGTTTCCGCTCGACCTCGCACGTCCGAAAAGAGACAAAATCTTTTTTATTTCTCTCAAAGGGAAAACAATCCGCATCGGTTTCACGGTCGAAGATTCTGATACGGTGCTTCGGATATTATCGTTGAAAGGATTAGTCCGCCGGTAGCTATTCTCAGAAAACTGAAACCAACAACGGAGGTTTTTATGAAACGCACATACAACGTTGTTCGCAGCGTCACTTTCCGTGTTCTTTTTCTCGGACTTGCTGTTCTCATCGCCGGCTGTCCGGCGCGTTCGCTTCAGCCCTTGTTCACGGATAACGATGTTGTTTTCAATCCGCTGATTCTCGGCACATGGGTGAACAAAGGAGACGTGTACACCTTTAAGCAATCGGGAGAAAAAAATTACGAAGTTGTAGTGCACGATACATCTTCAGGCAGAAATGACAGTGTG
>JAGWND010000032.1 GCA_028873075.1 Bacteroidota bacterium | reverse complement strand
GACTATTATCGTTTATGATGTGCCACGATATTCTCATGTGAAGATAGTTGTGTACGACGTACTGGGTAGAGAGATAAAGACAATCGTAGATAAGATGGAACAGCCGGGCTCACATTCGATTGCTTTTGATGGCTCACGACTTTCGAGTGGGATTTATTTCTATCGAATGATGTCTGAAAACTTTCTTGGAACTAAAAAAATGCTCTTATTAAGGTAAAAAATGTCATCAAAGGAAAGACCTCCTCCGAAAAACAATGGCGCCCTGAAGAGTCCAGATGCACTTTAATCTCCAGCAAGAGACATTAGCATTGGCTTTTTCACAAGGGCGCCTATTCATTTTAAAAAGATTCGCCGGAAAATAAAATGCAAATCTTATCAATTGGAGGTTTAAAATGAACAGAAGTGTTCTTCTGAGCATATTTCTTTCGATGATTCTTTTATCGACAAATGTTTTTTCACAGAAAGCTCCAAAGTCTGGGGTCGTCTTATACCCCGCAATACCTATCTCTCCTAAGATAACTCAAGGACAACAAGTTCAAAGCAGTCAAAATATCGGAGTTGATGTTACAACACCCTCTCAGGACGAAACCAGTATTGCAGTTAGCTCTGTGAATTCGTCCATTATTGTCGGTGGATGGAACGATTATAACACACCAGATGGACATGTCGGAGCAGGTTATGGTTACTCCACGGACGGAGGCTTATCTTGGAAAACAGGTCTTCTGCCACACAATATCGGCGGCTTTGGTTACCAAGGTGATCCTGTTGTAACGTGTGACAAAAATGGAAATTTCTATTACGGTTTGTTGTCCTTTGGCAATCAATATGGGATCTATGTTGCAAAGTCCACTACAGGAGGATCAAGCTGGTCTAGCGCTGTGCAAGTAGATACTTCGTCAGGCTATGATGAGGATGATAAGCCTTTTATTGCTGCTGATCAAAGCAGTTCAAGCAACAACGTTTATGTTACTTGGACAAGGCTAGACACAGCATATATCTACTTTGCAAGATCCACCGATAGCGGGGCAACATTCAAAAATGTAAAGACAATCAGTGATACGCGTAATAACCAAGGGTCAGTTATTGCGGTTGGCCCAGGGGGAGAGATTTATGTTGCCTGGGTTAATTATACATCGAACGTAATCAAAATTGATAAATCTATTGATGGAGGAGTTACATTTGGAACAGACAAGACCGTCGCATCTGTTTCACAAGTTGACACTGTACATCTCCTTCATAGGTTGAATAGCTATCCAACAATGGCAGTCAATCCATTTAATGGAAATGAAGTGTATGTGGCATGGTCGGACTCCAGATATGGCACAGGAGGGTCTGATGTTCTATTTGTTAAATCAACCGATGGAGGGACAACATGGACGTCGCCGATCAATGTCGCCAATAATCTTGCCGCAGGCTACGTAAACGATCAATTCTTTCCGTGGATGAGTGTTGATCCAGGTGGGAGAATTAACATTTCTTTCTATGACAGACGTGACGATCCAAACAACGTATATGCAAATGTCTACATAGCGCAGTCAGTCGATCACGGCGGTACTTTCTTATCGAACGTGAAGGTTACGGACATGGCGTTCAATTTGGCTTCTGATTCAACATGGGGTGGATCATTTATCGGCGATTACACTGGAATTGCTACATCATCTAAATATGCCTATCCGTTATGGACTGATACCCGAAATACGAACCAGGATATTTACACGTACCCAATCGATGTTTTGACGTACTACGCTAACCAGAACAAATCCACCACCTACTCCGCTTCCGGCAACAACAACGACCACGTGCTCGAGCGGGGAACGATTGACGGCAAGCTGAACGAAGTTTTTGCGAGCGGCGGAGAAATATTTTATCGCCGAAGCTCAGACAATGGCTCAACGTGGTATATCACAACACGCTTGAGCACAGGCAACGGCTCTAACCAAAATCCATCCATCGTTGCAGGCTATGGCTCTCCCAATGACATGCTTCGTGCAGTCTGGCAGCGTCAGTTAGATGGAACGCATTACGAAATCTGGAATGCCTATAGCACGAACGGCGGCAGCACATGGTCAACACCTCTAATTGTTGACGGCGCGTCGTACGTTACTGTTTCGAGCACACAGAGCCCTGGAGGAGGCGGGCCTGGTCCAACGCCAGTCATCGGCACTTTCTATTATCCAGGGAATGAAATGACTGCATCGTATCTATTGGTGTACGCAGCGCAGGAAGGATTTCACTACCGGACGTTGCCATATACCACTGCACCAAACTGGACAATTCCATCGCCCGACATTGTGCCGGGGAGCGAAGGGTATTTCAATGGAGATTTTTGGACTTGTTATAACTGGTATCCGTGCCTTGCAAGCTACGACAATCAAGGCTATCGCGTGAACTTGATCTATGATGATCGGTCCACTAACGTTTATTCACAAATATTTGATGAAGGAAATGGAGTCGGCTGGGGCTCGCGCACAGCTATCGGCTGGACGGGAAGCTATCGCCGGTATTCCTCTGTGGCGCTTGACCCCAGCAACAACGCTCTCGGTGTCTGGACATCCTGGAACGGAAGCCACTACGTCATAGACTTCAGCCAAGGCAATGCAAACAATTCTTGGGGTTCATGGACACACGAATGGCCTGTGTACACCAATAACTCTTTTTTACCCGCTGTTACGTATTACAATAAAGGAGGAGGCTTTCCTTATGGCGTTGATGTAAACTGGTATACCGATACGAAACAAGTGTGGCACAGCAAATGGGACGGCGGCGAGGAAGGGATTTGGTACAGTTATCAGCTTTCATCGAACGGTATGTTTGCCAATACCACGCATGAACGAAGTAGCTCGGGAGTTCCGAAACACATCTGGACGGATCAAAGCACGGCACCATATGCGATGATTCTCAATTCTCAGAACCTTCCGAAGTCCGCCGCAGGTGGACTCGCTTCAGACGATCTGCACCGAGCGGCAGTAATAGCAGACGCGGCGAACAATTCTCAATTAAAGGTTGAGCTGAGCGAACCGGTCATTACAACTTCGAGCGGTCAGCAGCAAACAGTGCCATTCAAAGAATATGATTACACCGCGAAACTTGCACTTACAACATCGAACATTTTCGATTATCTACAAACGGAGCCTGTCACAATTCCACCGGATGCGTCGGATATTTCGTATACTCTTTCCATCACCGCTTCGCAACCCGACACACTTCCCTCAGGGAAATTAAATCCGGTGAAACAAACCGGCTTTACCAGCATTGATGCAGAAGAACTTGCGAAGGAAAACGGCGCTTCACTTCTCAGCAGCGGCGTAACTTCGCTGCGCGATGCAAAAGGATTGCTCTCTCAGACAAAAACGATTTCTTTGCCTATTACTTCGTTTCAGGGAAAGACGATCTCGTTTGTTCCGCATGTAAATGTAGCCGGGACGTTTGATGAGAAGAATCTCCACTTCAGTTTGGTGAATTTCTTACATCGGCAGTCGGGCGGTAGCGCCACAGGCACTTGCGAGTGCAGTTGTCATGCCGGGCGATGAGAAGTTAGGGCAGAATTATCCTAACCCGTTCAATCCGGTTACCACCATTGCGTATCGCGTTCTGCAGTCAGGAATGGTAAGCGTAAAGGTGTTCGATATTCTCGGACGTGAAGTTGCAACGCTTGTGAACGAACAAAAATCTCAGGGAACGTACAAAGTGAATTTTGACGCAAGCAAACTTTCGAGCGGTGTGTATTTCTATCAGCTTGCTGCGCCGGGGGTGAACCAAATCAAGAAGATGATTGTAACGAAGTGAGAGGATTGAAGAAGAGATGGAGAATACCTGTGAGATGTTCTACATCTTTAATCTCAAAAAGCGGCGAGATAGGGTGCTCGCCGTTTTTTAATTTCTGTTTGACTTTTCCTTCTTCTCATGTTATATTTCTTTCAGCATTTGTTCTTTACATGATGTAACTGTTAGGGGTGCTGTGCCGGCGCATTTGAAAAACGCCGACACGGCTGAGATAATACCCTATAACCTGATCTGGATAATGCCAGCGTAGGAAAACGTTAATTGAATTTCGTTATTCACGTAAGCCGTTGCCGGCAATTTTCAGCAACGGCTTTTTTGTTTTTTACCACAACGTCACAGAGGCACAAAGGTATGAAAAACCTGAAATCTAAAATCGAAAATTTGAACATGCGTCTTGTCTACCCTCTTTTTCGCGGAATAGCATTTCTTTCGCTCTGCACATCATTCTCTTTTGCGCAACAATCCACAAAGGGTTTCGAAGGGGCGACAGCACAAGACAGCATTGAATACAAGCTTGCACCGGTCATCGTTTCGGCAACGCAGGCGGTTGAGCGGCTGACGCCGGCCACGTTCTCCAATTTGTCTCGCCGGCAATTGCAGCAGCGGTACTCTACACAGGATGTACCTGTGCTTTTATCCGACCTTCCATCCACAACTTTTTATTCTGAAAACGGCAACGGGCTCGGTTACAATTATATCAATCTGCGCGGCTTCGAGCAGCGCCGTTTGTCGGTGATGGTGAACGGCATTCCTCAAAACGATCCCGAGGATCATGGCGTGTATTGGATTGACATGCCCGATCTTCTTGCCAATGCGGGCACGGTGCAAGTCCAGCGCGGTGCAGGAAGCGCGTTTTACGGTCCGCCCGCAATCGGCGGCTCTGTGAACATTGTTACGAACCCGTTCCTGCAAAAGCCGGGCGTGGAGTTGGAAAGCATGTTCGGCTTTCAGGAATACGGCAGCACGCACACGGTTCCGCTTTCAACGCGGAAGTACGCGGCGTCGGTCAACTCCGGATTGATCGGCCAGCAATACATGGTGTACGGGCGTCTCGCAACAATCACAACAACCGGCTACCGCACAAACGGGTGGGACAACCTGAATTCCTATTTTCTCGGCGCAGTGCGCTTCGACGAAAATATGACGACACGTATCCATATTTACGGCGGACCGTTTACGGACGGACTTGTGTATACCGGGCTTCCGAAATTCGTGAATTCTAATTTGATATTGCGGAGAGAAAATCTTTCTGACTGGGGATTAGACAGCACCGGAACCGCGTACGGCTACAAAGTTGAGCGTCGTCCTCAGGAATCGGAAAGTTTCACCCAGCCGCATTATGAAATCCTCAACGAATGGAAACTTTCACCGACAACAACGTTGTTCAACACGCTGTTCTATGTTACCGGCGACGGGTATTATGACTACGATGCGTCGTGGGCAGATACGACGATGTTGCGTCTCGGTTACGCGTACGGAATTCCCACATTATCGAATCCGGCAAACACGCTTGTGCGCGCGTTCGTCGGCAACAAGCAGTGGGGCTGGCTGCCGCGAATTGAAATTGATCACGGCGCCGGCACGTTGACGCTCGGAGCGGAAATTCGCATTCATCGCTCCGTGCATTGGGGAAAAATTCAGTGGGCAGATAGTTTGCCGCCGTCGCTCGATCCGGACTATCATTTCTACCAGTACAACGGAGAGAAGGATATTTTTTCTTTCTACGTTCACGAGTTGTTTCATGTTGATGCAAAGACAACGGCGACGGCAGACGTGCAGCTTATCCGCAACCGCTACGGAATTGCCAATGAAAAATATTTAGGGTATAATTTCAGTCTGCCGTATTTTTTTGTGAACCCGAGGGTAGGCGTGAATTACAACATGAGTGAATTATGGAATGCTTACGTCTCTTTTGCCTACACTTCGCGTGAACCCACGCTGGCAAACTTGTACGCAGCGGAAGGTTCGTACTATGGTGAAACACCGGCATTTCAGGCAGACACAACGGGTGGCGTCGTGAAGTACGATTTCACAAAACCGTTTGCAAAGCCGGAACAGCTTATTGATGTTGAAACCGGCACAGGATACCGTTCGAGCATTGCACGCCTTTCCGTTGATGCGTTCTGGATGGAATTTCAAAACGAGCTCGTCAAGAGCGGTAAAGTTGATATTTTTGGACAGCCCGTAACTGGCAATGCGCAGCGCACGCGACACATAGGTTTTGAAGCGGACGGTGCTCTTCGGATTTCAAATGATCTTTTGATTGGGGGCAATATTTCTTTGTCGCGCAACCGGCTTGTAGAATATTCCGTGTTCAACGACGAGGGCGTGCGTGTTTCATTGAACGGGAATCCGATCGCAGGATTTCCCGATGTGCTTGGAAATTTCCGTGTAACCTATTCGCGCGAGTCGTTCTCAGCTTCAGCCGAAGTGAAGTACGTTGGCGCCTTTTACACGGATAATTTTAAGAACGAAGCGAACAAGAATGACGCGTACACTGTTGCAAATGCGCAAGCGTTGTACGATGTACCGCTTGCATCGAACACAAGTGTGACACTGCGCGGCGAAGTCAGAAATATTTTCGACGCGCTCTACACGATGAGCGGCGAAGGCAATGCGTTTTTCCCTGCGGCGGAAAGGAATTACGTTCTCGGAATGACGCTGCATTTGTGAAATTTTAGATTGCAGACCGTAGATTGTAAATTGAGCATTGAATATTGAGTGTTGAATATTATCCAGATTCAAGATTCAGGATTCATGACTCGTATTGCAACGGCGGCTTGTAACATTGAACTTGAAGCCTGAAACTTGAATCCCGTTCTTCAAGATGGACTGAATTCGGATTTCTGATTGACATATCTCTTGTGAAAGCAAAACGCAAAAGAACCGCGCTCATCATCTGCAACGGCGCAATGCCGACGCGGAAAATTACTTCTGCGCTGTTGGAAGAAAAGCCTTTGATCGTCTGCGCAGATGGCGGAGCGAACAAAGCGCGAACGTTCGGGATTCTTCCGCATTGCATCATCGGCGATTTGGACTCGATTACAGAAAAAACCCGCCGGACGTTTCGCTCCGTTCAAACCATTTACAATCCCGATCAGTACAGCACCGATTTGGAAAAAGCTCTCGATTTTGTGCTGAAGAAAAAAATCCGAAAAGCCGTTGTCATCGGCGCGACCGGGAAAAGAGCGGACCATACAGTGGCCAATTTCAGTATTTTGAGAAAATATCATGACCGGATGGACATTTCTTTTGTTGATGCGTATTGCGATATTCGAATTGTCACACGCAGCGTAAAATTCGAAGCGCCGCTCAGACAAATTATTTCACTTGCGCCGTTGGGAAAATGTTCCGGTATCATAACTAAAGGACTTAAATATCCGCTGAAAGACGAGCCGCTCGAGATCGGTGTCAATGAAGGACATCATAATGAAGTTGTTTCGTCTCCGGTGAAAATTTCCGTGAAGAAAGGCTCGCTGCTGTTGTTTATGGTGCGAAAGAAATAAACGGTAGAACAACTCTGGTGAGATGGATGGATTCATGGATCAATGGATTGATGATCTTAGATTATCAATAACTCAGTAATCCGGTCATACCATAATCCGTCAATCCGTTACAAACTATCTATGGTTCATTTCTCAACCCTCGATATTCTTCTTATTCTTTTGTATTTCTCTGCGGTCCTGTTCATCGGCTTTCGTACGGCGCGAAGGAAAAAGGACTCTACCGACGAGTATCTTCTTGCCGGCCGTACGCTCACACTGCCGATGTTTGTTGCGACGCTTGTTTCCACGTGGTACGGCGGAATTTTAGGGGTCGGTGAATATTCGTACCGCTACGGAATTTCCAACTGGGTGGTGTTCGGTGTGCCGTATTATTTTTTTGCGCTCGTTTTCGCGCTGACATTAGCGAAAAAAGCGCGCGCAACAAACCTTTTCAGCATTCCGGACAAATTGTACGCTGCCTACGACACGAAAACTTCGCTGCTGGGTGCGGCATTGACGTTCGTTCTCATTTCTCCGGCACCCTATGTGTTGATGTTGGGAATTTTGGTCCAGCTGATGTTCGGATTGAATTTGACGTTGAGCGTGATTCTCAGCTCCGCCGCCGCGCTCGTGTATTTGTATTCCGGCGGCTTTCGTTCGGATGTGTACACGAATGCGCTTGAGTTTATTCTGATGTTTCTCGGATTTGCCGTCATCGTTCCGTTTTCATATTTGAAGTTCGGTGGGTTCGATTTTCTTCAGCATCATTTGCCGCCGCTCCATCTTACGTGGAACGGGGGCAACTCGCTTCAATTCGTCATCGTCTGGTTTTTCATTGCAATGTGGACGCTCATTGATCCGGCGTTTCATCAACGCTGCTATGCGGCGAAAGACGGCACGACGGCGAAACGGGGAATTCTTTTTTCCATTCCGTTCTGGTTTGTGTTCGATTTCATGACAAGCACGGCAGGATTGTATGCGCGCGCATCCCTGCCGAATTTATCACAGCCGGTGTTTGCGTATCCGATGCTTGCAGAAATCACACTGCCATCCGTTGCGAAAGGATTGTTTTATATCGGCATGTTGGCAACGATCATGTCATCGCTCAGCAGCCTCACGTTCATCGGCGGAGGGACGATCGGCAACGACATTATCGGAAGAATCTTACTGCAGGAGAAAACAGAAATCAGAGCGGCGGCAATTACGGTTTGGACGAAAATCGGATTGATCATCACGGCGCTTCTTGCCATTGTGCTTGCGCTAGAAATTCCTTCCGTGGTGAAATTATGGTACGTTATCGGCACGAGCGTGATTCCCGGTTTACTTGTACCCCTTATCGCAAGTTACTTTCCCCGTTTTCACATCCCGGCGCCGTTTGCATTCGCAGCGATGGCGCTCGGCTGGTTGACGTCTACTGTGTGGCTTATTGCAGGTCAATGCAACGGCGGTGCATATCCGCTTTCCCTTGAACCGATGTATCCGGGATTATTGCTTTCCCTTGTGTGCTGGGGAATGGGGAAGTTCAAGGTTCAAAGTTCAAAGTTGAAGGTTCAATAACTTTGAATTGTAAACTTTCATTCACCCCAACAGCACACTTTTCGTTACGGCAATTATTTCTTCAAAGCGGAACGGCTTGTTCACGATTCCGTTTACCCCCTTGTGCTCCATTTCTTTTTTTACCGCCCCGTCAACAAAGCCGGTAGCAAAAATTACTTTCGCTGCAGGATTAATGCGTCTCATTTCTTGGAACGCTTCTTCTCCCCCCATACGCGGCATGCCTATGTCGGAGATCACAAGATCGATACCTTCCCATTGCGCTCGATATTGCTCAACAGCATCAATGCCGTCAACGGCCGTGATCACGTTCCATCCTTCATTCTGAAGTATTTCTTTAAGCATCGCACGAAGCATTTCCTCGTCATCCGCCACCAAAATTGTGGGCGCGGCGGCTACGTTGCTTCGGTGTGTGCGCGTTCCCGCAGAAAGCGGCGGGGAAGGCGCTTGTATTGTTTTCGACGTCGTCGGTTTGTTCGTCGCCCGTTCCTGTAACAAAGGGATAAACAACGTGAACGTTGATCCTTTTCCTTTTACGCTTTCTACATGAATATACCCGTCGTGAGATTTCACAATGCCGTGCACGATAGAAAGCCCAAGTCCCGTTCCTTTGCCCCGTTCTTTTGTGGAAAAAAACGGCTCGAAGATTCTGGGCAAGAGCGTCATATCAATCCCTTTTCCGTTGTCGGAAACACTGACCGCAATATAGTTACCGTTCTTGCATTCCGGCACATGCTTTCGGATTTCCGCGCTCGAAATTTCTTTCACGGAGATCAGGATTTTTCCGGGGGAAAGTTCGGCTACGGCGTCGCGTGCGTTGAGCGCAAGATTGAGCACGGCTTGATGAAGCTGATCGGCATCTCCCATCATCAAATCTTCGCCGGCAGCTATTTCTGTTTTGATTGAAATCGTCTTTGGCATGGAATGCTGGAGCAGCTTGTCCACTTCGGAGATGATTTCCGAAAGGTGCATCGGCTTCATTGAAGTTTTTTCCGAGCGGGCGAAGAGTAAAAGCTGTCTCGCAATTCCCGCGCCGCGCTCTGCTGCCCTGCTGACAATATCTGCGTAGTGTTTCACCTGCGTCGGGTCGCCCGCCTTCATCTTCATCACTTCGGCGGCGCTCAGCACCATGGAGAGCACGTTGTTGAAGTCGTGTGCAATGCCGCCTGCGAGCGTTCCGATAGATTCCATTTTTTGCGCGTGAAGCAATTGCTCCTCCAGTTTTTTCTGCTCCGTAACATCCTGGAAAATCGTGAGCAGCATTTTTTGGTTTGCACCGTAATGGATGAATGAATGCTGTACTTCCACCGCCACGCTGTCGCCGTTCCACAGCCTCAATTCACCGGGAAGACGGGCAGGAACTGTTTCGGTTTCGAAATTTTTTCGATAGTCGTTTTCGGTTTCCATAGCGTACTGCGGCAGATACGTTACCGAGAACTTTTTCCCGACAAGTTGTTCTTCCGGCAGCTTTGCCATTGCACAAAATGCAGGATTGACCATCATGATCGTCCCGTCTTTATCCGTTAAACGCATCCCTGCGGCGGAATTTTCCCAGATTGCGTGGAACCGCTCTTCGTCTGACTTTTGCTGAATAAAACGTGCAATGTGCTGAGAGATGAATATGAGGATTTCTTTTTCCTTTTCGCCGTAACGGTGCTGCTCGGAATAGCTTTGAACGCATGCTATGCCGAACGTTTTGTCGCCGGTTTTCAGCGGTACGCCGAGCCAATCTAACGACGGAGCTCCGATGGATTCCACTTCACCGCTTGCAACCAGTTCGTTGAACTTATCCGGCGGTGCAAGAAGCGGCTCCCCGGTTCGGAGCACAAATTCGGTCAATCCCTTCCCGAATTGTTTCGGTGTCGGCGGTGGATCAACTTCGTCAACGAAATACGGGAAACTGACCACGTGCGTTGATTCATCGTGCAGTGCGATGTAGAAATTTGTTGCATTCATCAGCTCGCCGACAATGTGGTGAATGACGGAAAAACATTCCGTTAGTTCCACATTCGATATTGTCAGTTCTGAAATGCGGTACATTGCCGATTGGAGTCGCTCGGATTGGACCTGCTCAGTAATGTCGCGCAAGTGAACGGTGATGCCGCTTTGCGTCGGAAACGCCCTGATTTCAAACCACTTGTCCATCGGTTCAAAATGCTGTACAAGCTCCATCGGAACTTTTTCATACATCGAGCGGTAGAGATCGTTGTAGCCGGCAGTGTTGAACAAAAACGGGAATTTCTTCCAGATGTTTTTTCCCAGCAGCTCCTTCCGGTTCAAGCCCACCGCGGCGAGATATTTTTCCGTGCTGGGATTGAGATAGGTGAAGCTCCAATGCTGATCAAGAGAGAAAAATGTGTCGGCCGTGTTTTCAAGAATTTCGGTGATCAGCTCGTTGGAAGTTTTCAGTTTGTCGAAGGCTTCACGGCGCTCTGTTGTATCAAGCAATGTGCCGTGAATTGCCGCATGGTTTTCGTAGGTTGTTCTGTTGCCGTACACTTCAACCATCAAGCGCTCGCCGTTTTTTTTCAGCCCGGTAAATTCATAATGCAGGGAGTCAACTTCGCCTAAAATTCTGCGTTGAATGTTTCCGCTCACCAGCTCTTTCGATTCGGGCGCGACAAGATCATCGAACGGTTTCCCGATCAATTCGTCACGCTCGTAGCCGAAAATTTCCGCAAAGTGTGGATTGACAAATCTGAAAACACCGTCCTGAATGAGATACACGCCGACTATGGATCGTTCGACAAGGCTCGAATAGTGTTCGGAAGTGAGCGGCGCCATCGAACGGATAAGGAAGTACACGCCGTAAAGAAGCACCAGCAGCCCCACTGTTTGTCCGACATATCCTGAGTAAAAGCCGAACGGCACCAGCCATTTCATCACGGCATCGTCGGAAAACAAATTGCTGTGGAAAAGCGAGCCGACGATCATGTTGAGAAAAATCAACACACAGCCGATGCCGATGCTTGTCAAGCCTTTGAGTTTGGTGGTCGTCTGGACTTGCCGTACAAGGGCAACGAAAATAATTCCAGCAAGGACGAGAAAGACGAGACGAAGTATACCAATAAGTTCCATAATGTGTTAAAATAGCAAGAGATAAGGTTTTAACGCTGGGGCTGTTCCGTTGACCACGGGATAAACTTCGGGGCAGAGAAAATTACTGCAGCACAAGTACATCGTATACATTGGGATCTTCAGGGTTCAATTTTCCGCCGCCGTTCCATTCTCCGGTGCGTTTTCCTACGGACCGGAATTCGCCGACGCCTGCACCTCCGTGATCATCCTGTCCGCCGACGAGGATCGTTATTTTCCACTCCTGAGGGCGCCCTCTCTGTTCAACAAGATACTTAAGCGGAATGCTAAACTCAACCTTTTTTTGCTCGGTACATCCGAGCGGATTTTTTATATCTGTCGGCTGCGGAAGATATTCACAAAGAATTTTCCCTTGAGCATTGCTCACGCTTACACCGCCGCCGACCATGATCAGTCGCTGGAAAGCAAAACGATGATCAAGAATGAATTGAGAATTGTTTCCGATATTCACTGAGCCGCTGTCGTCCCCGACATTGAGAGCGATCGCCGCAATCGTAAGCTGGAATCCGTATTCCGGATGCCATCCCGGATTTGAAAGATTTCTGAATTGCAGCGTGAAATATGCGTAGGCAGAATCGTAGCGAACCGTTGCGCGAGTGAGATCGAAAATTCCCGGTTTGAAATTCACGTTTGCCGGGTACGTGTAGGTTCCTGAATTTCCCTTGTCGTCGCCGCTGGAATCCGCTTCATCAAACAACATTGCAGCGTGCGGATTATCATGTTTTACTTGATTGAGATTCAGCATGGCGAACGACGGGCTATGAAGCGCGGGAATATCAAGTCCCGGAGTAGGCGTAGCAAGGTGAATGCCGGCGAAATTCCTCTTCTCAGAAAAACCTTTACGATACCATTGGGAGTCCGTGTTTTCTGAATCTACGGTCTTTCCATTTTCGATGATGCGGAGGTTTTCTTTCGAATGAATAATTTCAAGTTTTGTTTGCGGCGGAAGAACGGCATCGGTAAGGGCGGCATCGCCGTTGTCGTACACCCACAAATAATTCACGGTATATGTTTCCGTCAGTTTACTCTCTGGTTGCAGTGTAACGTGCACTGTGTCCCCGTTGATTTTGTACTGTGCGTTGATGGACGCGGCACCGACACGAAAAGTGAATGCAGCATTGCCAAGCTCTTCCGGAAACTTCGGCGAAATAAGAATTCGTTTCTCCAATGCATCCGCACTCACACCGAAATAATCCTGATACGTGCTGCGAATGAATTCCGCCAAACTCCATGCTTGTGAGAATGCGCCCGAAAGCTGCGGCTCATCTCCTTTGTCGCGCGGATACGCGTCGAGCAATTCCGATAGCGCTCCGACACAGCCGCGGTCCAAAATTTGATGCACCATGTTTTGCGTAACCGGGTAAATCACTTCCTGAAGATCGTCCCGCGTCAGCACATCAATGGCTATGCCGTTCAGCCACGTCCAGACAATGCCGTTATGGTACGCAGCATCCTGAACATACACCGGCTCGTAATGATGAAACGGATGGAAGCTCGGATCGGTTTGCGCAAGTGTTGAAACGCCGTACGGATAAATAAGGTTTTTTGCTACGCTGTCAATCATTCTATGCCGGCGCTCATCGGATGTTAAGAGATCGAAACAGAACAATTGATTCGGGCGCATTTCTGTCGAAGGAGTTCCGTCTCTTTTCAGATGATCGTATACGATGTCGGTTTGTCCGGCGATAAAATAGTTGTCGAAATTTTTTTCAAGCGTTGCTGCAATTGCTTTCCATTGCACCGCTTCTCGATCACGACCGACGGATTGAGCAATGGCGGCGGCGCTAAGAAGCTGTTCAAGCCACAATGCTTGAACATCACACGCACGGTTTCCTCGCGGAGACCATGGACCGTTGGGGCCGACGGCGTCCATCCACGTTTCAGCGTCGCCGTGCGTCAGAAAAAAAAGCGAGTCTGTGTGAAATTTCAGCGTCCCTTCGATGGAGCGCTTCACAACATCCCACAGGTCGTGGAAAAGCGCGGTATCGCCGGAATAGCGGACGTAGTTTGCAAGCTCGATCACAAAGCGTGGTGTGCCGTCGGCTGTGTTGTAGGCCAGTGAATTTGGATTGATGATGTTCGGAATGCGCCCGTAGTTTGCACTGGCCGGATCTTTTTCCTGAAACCGCGAGAACGATAGCAAGATTTTTCTCGCATCTTTGAAATTGCCGGTAACATACGTTGCACCCGGCAGCGAAATGAATGTGTCGCGTCCCCAGTAATTATTGAACCACGGCAGTCCTGCAAAAATCCCTTTCGTCGGTGTTCCTTCCTGCGCTTGATTCATAATGAGCGCATCGAGCGAAAGCTTTGCCCATGCTAACGCCTTGTTGAAGCGGGAATTGTCTGTCTCGGTGAATGATCGGCGAAGGAGCGATTCCATTCTTGTTTTGCGCGCTGCGATGAGGCTGTCGTAATTGTTCAGAACGAACGTGCACAAGTCTTTCGCTTCTTCCTGGGACGATGCAGCGGCAATGGCAAAGGTTGCCCCGCTGAACGGGATGCCGTACAACGACATTTCGGCTTCATGATTCGATGAAGAACTGCAAATCCATGACGGTACAGCAGCGTTCGTCGTTCTGAGCGATACAAAGGAAAACCCGTTTTCGGTGAATGTCGAAATTACATCAGCGGCGTAGAAAAATGAGATCTCGACTTTTTTTGGTGAGGGCTTTGGAAGTTTTACTGACACAACGATTGCATTGATGCTGTCGAGAAGCATAAATGTTTCTTCGATTCCATTTCGATATGTTCGGCGAAGCATATGCGGAAAGACAATTGTTGTCGCCTGCGTGCGGTCGAGAAGTGTTCCGCCGATATGAACTTCGTAATCGCGGAGAAGATTTTCGGCATTGATGTACCACCCGCGCCAGCCGGAATTATTTTGAGCGTTTACTTCGCCGTAGAAAGTTCCGGCTTGCTTGTTGGAATAAGCGAACAATCGTCCTTGTCCGGTCACGGGGATGCCGAGTTGATCAATGCGTGGGCCGCCGGCCGTTTGTGCGTGTACAGTGAATGAGACGAAGAACAGAACGGGAAAAATTTTTGTCATGTGCTGAACAATTTTTTTATTGCACCTTCCAGCAGCGCGCGGGCATGCCGCATTGCTTCTTCAGTCATCATGTTGTTTGGGGAAATTTGATAGAGCGACGCCAGGTGCAGTTTTCTTTTCAGCTCTTCCGCGTTGCCGTTAATTTTTCCGACAAAAGCGTGTACCGGTTTGTGGCGCTTCTCGGCGCGCCGTGCAATTCCTGAAATCCCTTTGCCGAATAATGTTTGGTCGTCAATCATTCCTTCCGCGGTAATAACAGCGTCGCAGTGCTGAAGGAGCTCGTCGAAGCGCATCGTGTCGAGCACAAAGTCAATTCCCGAAACAATCCGCGCATGGCAAAATGCAATCAATCCTGCGCCGAGTCCGCCTGCAGCTCCGCTGCCGGGAAGTGAGGCGACATTTTTTCCTAGATCATTTTTTAGTATGGAAGCGTAATGCTGTAGGGCATTGTCGAGCGGTTGCAAATCGCTTTCTTTTGCTCCTTTCTGCCTTGCAAAAACCAAGGTTGCTCCGTTGGGTCCGTATAAAACATTCGTTACATCGGAAAGCGCGGTGATGTTACATTCGTTCAAGCGTTTGTCCAGATTTTTGCAATCAATGTGAGTGAGTTTTGCGAGATGAATTCCCCCGTTGGGGATTTCGCTTCCGTTCTCATCAAGAAAACGTGCGCCTAACGCGCGGGCGCATCCGGCTCCGCCGTCGTTCGTTGCGCTTCCTCCTAATCCGATAATAATATTTCTGAAGCCCGCGTCGAGCACAGTGTTTATCAATTCCCCGACGCCGAGCGTTGTTGCGTGGAGAACATCGTACTCTGATGGTTTCAGCAAATGTAAGCCCGCTGCTTCCGCCATTTCGATGACGGCGGTCATCCCGTCGCTGAGAAGTCCCCATTGCGCAGTGACTTTCAACGAGCGCAAAGGTCCTGTCACCATTGCTGAGAAAAATTTTCCGTCTGCGTGTCCTCCTGTCCGGCGGACAGATTCGGTAGGCAGGCTTCTTGCGTGCACAAGACATTCCAATGTTCCATTTCCGCCGTCTGCAATAGGGCAACATATGAAATCGCCATGTGTTGTCTCTTTCAACGCCGCCACTATTGATTCTGCGGCTTCAATAGGTGTCAGCGAACCTTTCAGTGCATTCGGGGCGATGAGGAAATTCATGTAACGATCCTTCGGATTACAAAAGGTATGGAAAAATCCGTGTACGAACAACCGTGTAGCCGCGAATTGAGCAGATTGCATCTCAACCAAATTTTGAGCAAATTTTAACGTTCTTTTATAAGGGATTGATTAATTCACTTTTTCTATGCGAGGAAAAAAACATGTCAACAATCATATCAGATATTTGGGCACGGGAAATTTTGGATTCGCGCGGTAATCCGACAGTCGAAGCCGATGTCGAGCTTGAAGACGGCACGATCGGTCGTGCAGCAGTTCCGAGCGGTGCATCAACGGGCGAACACGAAGCGGTCGAATTGCGCGACGGCGATAAAATGCGTTACAACGGCAAAGGCGTGTTGAAAGCGGTCGAGAACGTTAACAATGTTCTTGCGGACGAGCTGACGGGATTCGATGCTCAGGATCAGGTCGGCATTGACAAAGCGATGATCGAGCTTGACGGGACACCGAACAAGGGGAAAATGGGAGCGAACGCGATTCTCGCTGTTTCGCTTGCTGTTGCGAAAGCAGCGGCAAAGTCGTTGAACGTTCCGCTCTACCGTTACATCGGCGGCGCAAACGCGAAAATCCTTCCGACGCCGATGATGAACATTCTTAACGGCGGCAAACATGCCGATAACAATGTTGATGTGCAGGAATTTATGATCGTTCCCGCAAATGCACCCACGTTTGCCGAGGCGCTACGCATGGGTGCGGAAGTGTTTCACGCACTGAAAGACGTTCTTCACAAAAAAGGATACAACACGGCAGTCGGCGATGAAGGTGGATTCGCACCGAGCCTGAAATCGAACGAGGAAGCGCTCGAAGTGATTATCCAGGCGATCGAGAAAGCGAAATACAAAGCGGGCGAAGATGTATTCATCGCGCTTGATCCTGCCGCGAGCGAAATGTACGAGAACGGAAAATATCTCTTTTACAAATCGTCGCAAAAGAAAGTGTCGAAAGAAGAAATGGTGAAATACTGGGCGAAGTGGGTCAAGGAATACCCGATCATTTCCCTTGAAGACGGCATGGGAGAAGAGGATTGGGAGGGCTGGAAGATGCTGACCGATGAAATCGGCGGTAAGGTGCAATTGGTCGGCGACGATGTGTTCGTGACAAATACGGAATTTCTCGGCAAAGGAATTGACAAGGGTGTCGCAAATTCGATTCTTGTGAAAGTGAACCAGATCGGCACGCTGACCGAAACGCTCGACTGCATGGCAATGGCGCACCGCGCAAAGTACACAACGGTCATCAGCCACCGCTCCGGCGAAACGGAAGATGCAACCATTGCCGATATTGCCGTGGCGACAAATGCCGGACAGATCAAAACCGGCTCGACCTCGCGCACAGACCGCATTGCGAAGTACAATCAATTACTCCGCATCGAAGAGGAATTGGATACGAACGGTATTTTTGCGGGATTGAGCGCGTTTCCGCTGAAGAAGTGAGCGGTGGAAAATGGAAAATGTGAGATGGAAGATGGGAGATGATAACATCTCATAAGAATTTGACTGTTTGGCAAGAAGCAATGAAGCCGGTGGCAGCAGTTTATGAGATTACAAAACATTTCCCAGATGAAGAAAAATTCGGATTGATTTCACAAATGAGGAGGTCGGCGGTCTCGATTCCTTCAAACATTGCTGAGGGCGCAGCGCGGCAGACAACAAAGGATTCTCTTGATTTTTATATTATTGCACGTGCATCTTTGAGTGAATTAGATACACAACTTGAATTATGTAACTTATTGAAGTATCTCTCGACTGAGGTATCGTCAAGGTAGTTCAGCAAATTGTCGCGGTTGATTCATTGTTAAGCGGACCTATTCGATTTCAAAGAAGAAAAGAATGATATAAATCAATCGTCTCACGTTTTACTTTTCTCGTTTTAGAGCACAGTTCAACCACCGATTTCATTTATTAACAAACACTATTATGATGGCACCAATCAAATTCGGAACTGACGGCTGGCGCGGCGTGATCGCAGAAGATTTCACGTTTGCCAACGTTCAAAAAGTCGCGCTTGCAACAGCGCGCTATTTCAGGAACCATAAAAAAATAAAAAACGGAATCGTCATCGGCTACGACGCGCGGTTTCTTTCAAAAGAATTTGCGCACACTGCCGCGCAGGTGATAGCGAGCGCCGGCCTCAAAGTGAAATTGGCGGACAAGATCGCCTCAACGCCGATGACCTCGCTCGGCATTGTGAAGATGAATGCTGCCGGCGGCGTTGTCATCACCGCAAGCCACAATCCGGCGAAATACAACGGCTTCAAAATCAAAGGAGATTTCGGCGGACCGGCGCATCCCGAAATGGTAGCAAAGGTTGAAGAACAGCTCGCACCGATTCTGAAAGCGAAAGAGCTTTCTTTGAAAGTGAAACCGTTCGATGATCTTGTGAAGAAAAAACTCGTCGAATTTGTTGATCTCACATCGCTGTATGTCGAAGACATCAAGACGAAAATCGAATTCGATTTGATTAAAGTTGTTGGCATAAAAATTATGTACGACGCGATGTACGGCGCAGGGCAGGGGGTGCCGGAAATGCTTTTGCCGAACGTCGGCACAGTCCGCAGCTCGTTCAACCCGTCGTTCGGCGGCGGACATCCCGAGCCGCTCGCGCAAAATCTTGAAGAGCTTGCCGTTGAAGTGCGTGAAGGGGGCTACGACATCGGCATTGCAACCGACGGCGATGCTGACCGTGTCGGCGCAATTGACGAGAAGGGAAATTTTGTTGACTCGCACCGCATCTTCGCAATCCTTCTGAAATATCTTGTCGAGCGGAAATTGTACAAAGGCGAAGTGGCAAAGTCTCTCTCCGTCAGCGAAATTATTCCGAAGATGTGCGCGAAGTACGGTCTCACGTTGCACGAAACGCCGGTTGGCTTCAAATATTTATGCCGGTTGATGACGGAGCGGGATATTATCATTGCAGGTGAAGAAAGCGGCGGCATCGGTGTGAAAGGACATTTGCCGGAGCGGGACGGCATCTTGGTGGGATTTCTTCTTGCAGAAATTATGGCGGTGCGCCGGATGAAGCTGAGCGAGCTTGTGCAGGAATTGTTCGATGAATACGGTGAGTTTCATTTCGGCAGAATTGATGCACATGTGACGGAACAGGAAAAGAAGAAGATTGTCGGCTACTACAGCAAAAAGCCCAAAAAGATCGGAGCGTTCGACGTCGAGCGTGTTGATACAACCGACGGGTTCAAGTTTTTTATTGACGGCGGTTGGATTCTCGTGCGCGCATCAGGCACCGAGCCGTTGATTCGCTTTTATGCCGAAGCACATAGCCCGGACAAAGTAGAATCAATGTTGAAAGCGGCGAAGAAAATAAATGCTCGGTGAACGGATTGTCGGATAGATGGATTGATGATTTTGAAATCCGTAATTCAGGAATCGAGAAATCCGCTCATCCGTCAATCCTCCTTTAGCAGGTTATTTGTTCCTTGGATGTTGCGGTATCGTTTTTACGCTCAGCGTATTTAGATCTTTCATCTATGCTCTCAAGCAGTTACAACAATTATTACAATGTGATGCCCGACGGAACGGTGAAGCAGATCAATCCCTTTACAGGCACCGAGGTGTGGGCAGTTCCGGGGCGCGCAAACAAGCCGATCTCCAACGAAATCCCTTCAACTGCAAAACCGGTTGCAAAAGTCGAGCGCGAAAATTTTTGCAGTTTTTGCGAGACGCGCTATTTTGAAACTCCTCCTGAAAAAGCCCGCCTCGTCAAACGCGACACGTGGTACGAACACATCCGCCATCTTCCCGCAGACAGGTATTTTGAAACCGCCGCCGAATTCCGCCGCGTCGGAAATTTATTTGAGATCGTGACGATTGAGTACTGGAAAAAGAATTACGATTACCGTTTGACGAAAGAAGCGGTCGAGTGGCGCGATGCGTACGCTGCAACACCGAAAGGTGAGGAGCACATCAATGCTCTCTATCGTTACAAAATGAAAATGTCGGGAAAGTCTGAGCGGGAAATCAGCCGCAAATCACAATTCGAGGAATTGCAAATGCTCGATGCGTTTTTCGGCGGCTGCCACGAACTGATCATCGCGCACAAGCATTTCATCGCCGGTGCAACGCACGATACGCAGCTTGCTTCATCCGGCGAGCTGACACAGGAAGAGCATTACCAGTATTTCAAGTTAGCGCTCGATTCGATGCAGGAGATGCTGCAGCAAAACCGTTACATCCGGTACATCAGCGTCTTTCAGAATTGGCTTCATCCGGCGGGCGCATCGGTTGACCATTTGCACAAACAAATTGTCGGATTGGATGAATGGGGTTCGGCGATGCAAACGCAGATTAAAATGCTGCGCGACGACCCGAATATTTTCAACGAGTTCGGCGTTAATCTTGCAGCACAGTACAATCTCGTCTTTGCAGAAAACGATTTTGCCACTGCGTTCGTCGGCATCGGACACCGCTTTCCGACGATTGAAATTTATTCGAAGTCGCACCAATCACGCCCGTTCGAACATTCCGACGATGAGCTGCGCGGCATGAGCAATCTCGTTCACGCGTGTCACGCTGCATTAGGCAGCCGGATTTCCTGCAACGAAGAATGGTATTACACGCCGATTGATGCTGTGTACAAAATGCCATGGCATGTGCTGCTGAAATGGCGCGTCAATGTTCCGGCGGGATTCGAAGGCGGCACGAGCATTTTCATCAATCCGGTTACGCCTGTGGGCTTGCGCGACACATTGGTGCCGCGCTTGTATCAGCTTCGCGACAGCGGATTCATCAATAATTTTCGGATTGCGGAAGAATGCAGCCTTCGCCCGAATCCGCTGAAGTATTATCTGCGGCAATAATTGAAAAATGAGATTTGAGATGGAAAATGGAAGAACGAAGATGGAAGATTCACGATGCAGAATTTCTGACTTCTGGTCTCTGCTCTCTGGTACGATCTTTCATCGGCAAAGCACATGACAATCTACACAGCAACAACAGAGGAAATTACGGTTCAGGTCCGCCCTGTTTACCTTGACGGCCAGTCGGATGTGCTGGCAAAGAAATTTGTCTTCGCATATTTCATCCGGATTGAAAATCACAGAGACGAATCTGTGCAGCTTCTACGCCGCCATTGGTTTATCACTGACGCGCACGGGGATGTGAAGGAAGTGGAAGGCGAAGGAGTGATCGGAAAACAGCCTGTGATTTCACCGGGGAAAGCGCACGAGTACAACAGCTTTTGCATCCTTGAAACTTTTGAAGGAGCAATGGAAGGGACCTATTTAATGGCACGAGAAAACGGCGATCGGTTTCACGTAACGATTCCCCGATTTACACTTCGTGCTGCAGCGAATTAGGATATTCCAATGCTTTTGTTCGATCAACCTATTGATGCTTCGAAAATAATTCAGCTTATGCTGTCGCCGGCAGTGATGATTAGCGCGTGCGGGCTGTTGCTCCTTGGAGCTAACAATAAATTCTCAAACGTTCTGAACAGAATCCGCCTTCTCAATGATGAAAAAAGACGGCTCGTGATAAAAACAGCAGAGCACTGCACAGCGCCGGAAGAAGATGTGAGAATAGAAAGTACTGTGAGACAGTTGCAGCACCTGAACGTGAGGGCAAAGTTAGTACGGAACTCAGTCATAAGCTACACAATCGCTGCCGGTTTTTTTGTAATCAGTTCGCTGTTGATAGGGCTTGCACTCTTCGTCGGTTTTGTCGAGATCAATTATATTTCGACGTCAGCATTTCTGATTGGCATGGTTATGGTATTTGTCGGCATCATTTTCGGCGTACTGGAATCAAGAAAAGGGTACGAAATTGTTCAATTGGAAATAAAGGCGGAAGATTAAACTCTGAAGTGAGTAAACCTGATCACATAATTATTTACTGCGACGGCGCATGTTCAGGGAACCAATTCGGAACAAATCGGGGCGGATGGGGAGCGGTGCTGTTGTTCCAGGGGCAACGTAAAGAAATTTTCGGCGGCGAGAAGAATACCACCAATCAACGAATGGAGTTAACCGCCTGCATTCGCGCGCTCGAATCATTGAAGCGAACTGATCTGCCCGTCATTATTCATTCCGACAGCGCCTATCTTGTGAATTGTATGCAGCAGAAGTGGTACGAAAAATGGGAACGCAACGGCTGGAAAAATGTCAAGAAACAGCCGGTGGAAAACCGGGATTTGTGGGAGCGGCTGCTTCAGTTGGTTTCAAAATATCAAATAAGCTTTCGCAAAGTCGAAGGGCATGTCGGCATTGAATTGAACGAGCGCGCCGATAGACTTGCCCGCCGCGCTGCCGAGAAAAAATAAAATTATTTTTTCATTTGCTCTAATTCTTTTTCCACTTCCCGTTGAAAATATCCGTCCGCGAGATAGGCGTACAAATTTTTCCCGGGACATACCGTGATCTTCGAATAATCCTTATGTCCTTTGATGACGTCCGGCGAGAGACGGTATTTCCAGCAAAGCCAGGTAAAAAGATTAACAATCGAACGAAGCTGTTTTTCAGTCGGCTTGATATTTT
>JAGWND010000031.1 GCA_028873075.1 Bacteroidota bacterium | reverse complement strand
ACCGTCGAATGTAGCTCCCGAATTAATAGTCATGTTGCCAGCGATCTTCAGATTTCCGCCGGCGGTTTTTGCATTCGATCCGCCTCCAGCCAGAACAAGATTTCCGTATGTCGGCGAAGGAGAAATTGTTTGCGCTGAAGAGCTTGAATATTCAATCGTACTTGAAGGATCTATTTGTGTCGGCACTTTGCTGTAATTCGTTACAAACTCTGCGCCGCGAACGAGCAGCGTCGTTCCCGCTGCAAGAGTAAAGTTCGTGGTGATCGTGTGCCCGTACGATGACGGATCAAACGTCCCGCTCGTTAAAACGAAATGTGTCGGCGTCAAAATTCCTGCTGCCGTTGCTGTGCCTGCTGCAATTTCAAGCGTATCAAAATTTGAAACACCTATTTGCGGCGAAGCGCCGATAAATTTTACCTTTCCTGTCGCGTTGAACGTGCCGCCGTTCTTTACCCAGACAATGCCGCCGGTTCCGGTAACAATGATATTCCGCCCGTTGTCGCTGAACGTTCCGGAATTCATCACAAAACTGTTCGCCGTCAAATCCTGTCCCACTGTTGAGGACAATGAAGACGCCACGGAACATGAGTACGTAAATGTTCCCGCAACGCTCAATGCAGAGGCTATCGTTTTCGTGCCGCTTCCGCTCAGCGTCAGGTTTCCGTACGACAAATTACTGAGGGTCTGCGTGCCGCCGGCATATTCTACCGTGCTCGATTGATGCAGCGTTGTCGTGCTAAAGCCCGTTGGAAATCCGCTTGTGCCGGTCAGCTTAAAAACTGCAGCGCTGTCAACCGCAAAGGATTTCCCTGCGTTGCCCGCTATTGCAAAACCGCCGTTCGAGAACGTTCCCGACTGAACCTCGATATTCCCTGTCACGTTCGTTGTCGTAATCGCCGCACCAATTGTTGCACCGCTGCTGCTTGTGTTGTTAAAAACTACATTAGCATACGTGAAATTTGTCACATTTACAATCTGGTTAATTGTCGAGCCGTTGAAATTGATGGCGCTGCTTGTACCCATATTGAATGTGCCTACGGTGTTAAGAGTAAGATTACCAGAGAGGTTCAAAGTTCCTGCGCCGGCGCTCATATCCACTACCGCAGCAGCGGCTGACGACGCCGTAAACGTAATGTCGCCATCAACAGTAAGAATTCCTGAGGTATCAATAAGTTGAGCGATGCGTGAATTGGTGTTCCCCTGCGTAAGTGTGATACCGCCGCCGCCAATGTTCAAGCTATAGCTTCCAATATTTAATGTTGATGTGCCGTTTGCAACAGATGAACCGGTAATCTTCAATTGATACACACTTCTGTTACCGTCAAGCGTAACGGTGAGATTATTATTGATTGTGGCAATGTCAGTCGGTCCGGGATATCCTGAGCCTTCAACATTATTACCGGGATTTCCCCACGTTGCACCAACACTCCAACTTCCGGAAGCACTCGTCGTGAATCCCGCTGCGGGTTGATTGGCAAGTGTCCAATTAGTTCCAAGCGATGAGAAACCTGACTTCTCAACCCATTTATTCACCTGATCGGAATTCGTCTTGCCTTGATTTGAATAGACGCCGCTGATTTTTTCCCACACCGTCAAGCTCGATGCTGTGTTTCCATTCAATTCTGCATCGAGATAATGCAAGCGGAGTGTTGCAGAATATCCAGAGCCGCCGCTTTCCGTGATAGCATACTTTCGCAAAATACCGTCCGTCTTCCCTGTCGGCGCCGTGCCGATGGTAATATCAACGGTCAACGAAGTCGGCGGAGTACCGGAAGCAAACGTGATTGTCGTATATTGATTTCCAAAACTGTACGAAACTCCGGTCGCCATTACCGTTCGATTCACATTACCGGAAACATCGCCGCTTCCCGATGCCGCCGCACTCGAATCCATCCACAGCGTGTTCGCTCCCATTGAAAGCGTGCCGTTTAACGTCAGCACGCCTTTTACGCTGATGTTGGTATTTCCCGTTACCGTTCCGCCAGCAATCGTTACATTCTTCAGCGTATCAGTGCCGCTGATGGTAAATGAAGCACCGCTGTTCATCGTAACGGTTCCGGTGGGATTAAACGTTGCGCTGGAAGCAACACTTAAGATTCCGGAAACGCTGAAATTGCTGGACGAGGTTACCGCGCTCCCCGCTGCACACGTTAAATTATAGAACGTGAGTGAGCCGGAATTTTGAATTGAGGAGCCGCCGTTCATCGTGATTGTTCCAGCACTTGCCGTTGCGCTTCCGCTCGCACCGACAATCAGCGCCGTATCAATTGCAAAATTTGATGATGTCGTCACTGTGCCGGAATCTACAAGCGTTGCAAATTTCAAAACTCCAGAGTTGGCAATTGTAGAAGTGCCCAACACCGTAATCGTCCCGCTTGCGGGACTTAAATTTCCCGATGCTCCTACACTCAGCGTTCCGCTGATTCTGAAGCTCGTGTTCGCTGTTACCGATCCGGCAATCGACAATGTAGAAAACGTAAGTGTACCGGTATTTGAAATCGTAGAGCCGCCATTCATTGTGATCGTTCCCGCAGGCGCAAACGTCGCTCCTGAATTCCCCTGAAGCGTTCCGTTGATTCCGAAGCTTGCTGCCGAACTTACCGTGGCATTGCTGTCAATCGTGAGATTAGTGAAATTCAACGTCCCGCCGGATACGGCGATCGAGCCTCCATTCTTCATTGTGATTGTGCCGCCGGGGTTATTGAAAGTTCCGGCAACGGTAAACGTACCGCTCACACTCGCCGTCGAAGAGCCGCTCACTGTTCCGCTGATTTTTAAATTTGAATAGAGAAATGCCCCTGCAACTGTTGCCGAAGAATTTGTGTATTCAACAGTAGAACCCGAAGCAACACTTGTAGGAGCAAGCGAATAATTCCCGGTGAACGTCGAAGTATTGACTTTCAAAGTTATGCCGGACGAAAGAGAGAATGCCGATGAGATAGCTATCAAATTGTTACCCGGATCGAACGTGCCAGATTGCAGCGTGAAATTCGCTGCCGTCAGATTTCCTGAGGCTGTCGCAGTATTTCCTGCTCCGACATTGACCTGCAAGGTGCCGAAATTCGATGCGCCGATTTGCGGCGACGCACCGGTGAATGCAGTGGTTCCCGTCGCTGTAAATGTGCCGCCGGTTTTCTGCCACGTTCCGGAACCCGAGCCGGTTACCGTAATCGTTCTCCCGTTATCTGCAAACGTACCGGCACTCATTGCAAACTTAGAACAGGTTAGATCTCTTCCGGACGTTGATGATAACGATGTCAAGCCGCTGCTTGAATAAGTAAACGTCCCACTCACCACAAGCCCGGTCGTAACCGTTTTTCCACCAGTGCCGCTCAACGTAAGATTTCCGAAAGCCAGACTGTCAACTGTTTGTGCGCCGCCGGAATAGTACACCGTGCTCGTTGAACTTAGCAACGGAACAAATCCGGTCGGAAAACTCGTCGTTCCGACAAGATACAAGGCTGTGCCGCTCGCAACTTGAAACGTGTCGGACGCATTTCCTGAAATCGAATAACCGCCGTTGCTGAAAAATCCGGTTTGAACGCGAATGTTTGCCGTAACATTGCTCGCCGTGATATTCCCGTTTGCTGTTACGCCGCTTCCGCTTGTGTTGTTGATGTAAACATCTGCAAATGTAAAACTCGCAACGTTCAGCGTCTGCCCTCCAGCCGTCCCGGTGAAATTCACAGTGCCGGAAATCCCCGGTGTAAACGTGCCCGCACTGCTTTTCGTCATCGAGCCGGTCAACGAAAGCATGCTGTTCGCGCTAAGGCTCATGTCGAGTACAGCCCGCACCGCAGAAGGTGAATTAAACGTAACGTTGCCGTTCACGCTCAGTGTTCCGCCGCTGACAGTAATCTCTGCAATACGGGCATCTGTCGTACCTCCGGCAATTTCCACTCCGCCTGTTCCAACACTGAGCGTGTGTGAACCAATTCCTACCATGGACGTCCCGTCAACCGAGTGGCCGTACACATAGAGCTTCGTGCATGATTGGTCTGCAGTCAACGTTACGGTGACATTGTTGCTGATGTTGGCAATATCATTCACGCCCGGATAGCCGGAGCCTTCAACATCGTTGCCGCTGTTGCCCCACGTAGCTCCACTGTTCCAGTTCCCGGATATGACCGCATTGAACCCTAACGGACTTTGTTTGCTCAGCGCCCATGTACCGGCAATAGAAGCGATTGAAGCTTTCGACACCCAGTTATTCACGAGATCGTTGCTTGTCCTGCGTTGATCAAGATACGGATTCACTCCGACTTTCTGCCAGAGCGAAAGTGTTGAAGCATCGTTGCCGTTCAATTCTCCCGACAGAAACCGTAACTGCACGGTTGCAGAATACGAGCCGCCGCCGCTTGTGGTAACTGTGTAATAGCGAAGGATCGCTTCCGGTTTTTCCGGCGGCGCAGAGCCGGTTGTAATATTGATCGTGATCGAAGTCGGAAGTGTGCCTGAGGCAAAATTTATTGTAGTGAACTGGCTTCCAAAGCTGTACGCAACTCCCGTTGAAAGCGAGCCGCTGCGCCGGACATTTCCTGTAACATCCCCCGTGCCGCTGATCGTGCTTGTTGTGCCTAAATCAAGTGTGTAGGAACTCATCGAAAGATTGCCGTTCAATGTCAGTGTACCTGAGACAATGAAATTATTGCCCGCCGTAACGTTTCCGTTGCTGATAGTAAAATTGTTCAGCGTCAACGCGCCTGTATTAGCTATCGTTCCGCCGCCGTTCATTGTTACTGTGCCGCTTGTTGCAACAAGGTAGCCGGAAGAACCGACGCTCAATGCAGAATCAATCGTATAGCTCGTGTTTGCGGTAACCGTATCGGCAATTGTCAAATTGTTGAAGGCAAGAATACCGCTGTTTGAAAGAACTGCGCCGTGCTGAAGTGTTACTTTCCCGCCGGTCGGGCTGTAATTTCCTGTTGCATTCACTGTCAGCGTTCCACCGACGCTGAAACTTGTATTGCCGGTAACCGTTCCCGCAATAGTGAGATTGTTGAATTTCAAATTCCAGATGTTTGAAATTGACGAGCCGCCCGACATCGTAATCGTTCCGCCTGACGGAGAGAGGTCGCCGCTCGTTAAAATATTCAAGAGACCATTCACAGTGAACGAAGCTGAAGTTGTTACGGGCGCATTCACGGTCAGGTTATTGAATGTTATGCTGCCGTTGTTCGTGAAAACGCCTTTCAGCGTAATAGTTCCGCTTGACTGGAAAATACCGCCGCTGCCGACGGTCAACGAATCCACAATGGTAAATGAACTCGATGTCGTTACCGTATCGTTGCTGCCGATGGTAAGCGAGCGGAATGTTGCCGTGCCGCTATTCGTAATTGTGGCACCGTTGTTCAATGTAATATTGCCGCTGCTCGGCGTGAACGTGCCGGAAACTGCGAACGTTTCATTCACTGTTGCATTGGCGGCGCCGCTCACACCGCCGCTGATCGTCAGATTGCGATATGTAAATGCATTGCTGATTGTCGCGTTGCTGTTTGTGTAGTTAACGGTGCTGCCAGTTTGCGTTGTCGGATTAAGACTGAAATTTCCGGCGAATGTCGGCATGTTGACAAGCAGCGTAGTTCCTTGACCGACTGTGAACGATGTGCTGATTGTATGTATGTACGTTTTTGGGTCGAAGGTACCGGTGGTGATCGTGAGTGTGTTCACATTGAGCGCGCCGTTCGCCGACGCAGTGTTTCCGATTCCAACATTGATGTTCAATGTATCGAAATTCGCTGTGCCGATCGAGGAACCTGCACCCGTAATATTCACCGTACCCGTTGCTTGAAACGTTCCGCCCGAGTTTGTCCACACCTGCGCATTCGTACCGGTAATTGTGATTGTTCTGCCGCTGTCGGAAAATGTTCCTGCAGCTTGTGTGAACGATCGCGCAGTCATGTCTTGTCCGGAAGTTCCGGAGAGCGCACTCCATGCTGTGCTTGAATACGTAAAATTGCCGGTCATACTCAGCGATGATGTGACCGTTTTTACTCCGTTCCCGCTCAAGATAAGATTCCCGTACGGCTCGTCGGCAATTGCTTGAGAGCCGCCGTTGTAATTCACCGTGCTTGTAGAACCGATCAAAGCAGTGAACCCCGACGGAAAACTGCTCGTGCCAGCAAGGTAGAGCGTTGTTCCGTTTGCTATTTCGAATGTCTTCCCGGTATTTCCCGCTACGGTGTAGCCATTTGTCTTAAATACCCCCGCCTGCACACGCATATCTCCGGTGACATTTGTCGTAGTAATATTTCCAGCTAATACCACGCCGCCGGACGAAGTATTATTGAACAACACAGTTGCAAAGTAATTGCCTGAAATGGCAGTCGCCGGGTCAAAAGTCTGTGCGGCTCCCGACCCGTTAAAATTAATCGTGCTCGTAGAATTCAACTTCAAAATGCCGTCTGCATTCGAGTTCTGTGCAATGTTGCCGGAAATGTTTATTGTGCCCCCCGCGGCGCCCGTTAAATCAATAGCTGCCTCCGCATTGGAAGTCGCGTCTACAGCAATATTGCCGCTGATATTCAATTTTCCCCCGGCTATGGTAAGAATAATGTTCCGAGCAGCTCTCGCCCCGCCGTTGAGCGCAATACCGCTTGTCCCTACGCTCAATGTGTGATTTCCAACCGCAAGTGTTGAGGTACCGTTCGTTGTCGCCGACGTCATCACTAATTGAAGACAAGATTGATCCTGAGCTAATGTTACAGTAAAATTACTGCTGACATTGGCAACATCATTGGGTCCAGGGTAACCTGAACCTTCAACATCGTTTCCTGAATGTCCCCATGTTGCACCGGAATTCCAATTGCCGCTTGCCGCTGCGGTGAAACCTTGCGACGGATTGTTCGCAAGTGTCCATGAATTCGTCAGCGCGGTGATCGTGTCTTGTTCCGCCCATCCGGCAGTTTCATCTTTGTTGCTTCTGCCGGCTTCTACATAAACTCCATTGCTCTTCTCCCACAACTCCAAAAGAATTGCGTTGTTGCCGTTCAAATCTGCAGAAGAGTAATGCAAACGAAGCGTTGACGTGTAACTGCCTCCGCTCGCTGTAATAGTATAGATGCGCTTGATGGCGTCGGTTTTTTCAGACGGGGCACTGCCAATACCGATGTTCATCGTAACGCTTGTGGGAACAGTTGAGCCGGCATTGAATGTAACGCTCGTATAATAATTGCCGAACGAGTACGCCGTTCCTGTACTGAAGCTTGTACGCTTAACATTTCCTGTTACATCTCCTGAACCGGATTGCGAGGTAACAGCAGTCGAACCCATCGTCAGAGTATCAGCCCCCATCGCTAACGTCGCGTTCGCTGTCATCGTGCCGTTCACAGTGAAGTTACCGCTGCCAGTGGTATTGCCGCTCACGGTGAAATTGAACAACGTAAGCGAACCGGAATTCGAGATCGTAGCGCCCGTGTTGGTCGTCAGCGTTCCGCTCGTTTGAGTGATCGTTCCGCTGTTAGAAAATATCCCATTGACCCCGAAACTCGTATTCATTGTAACGGTACCGCTTGTCGTCAAATTTGCAAAGGTCAAAACTCCGTTGTTGATAATCGTTCCTCCCGAAATCGTTACCGTCCCGCTCCCCGGCGAAAGATTTCCCGATGCTCCCACCGACAATGTATCGGTTATGGAAAAGCTTGCATTTACCGTTGTCGTTCCGCTCACAGTGAGATTGAACAATGAAATCGTCCCTGAGGTGGCGAACGACGAATTATTTCCCAACGTCACCGTACCGCTCGCAGCGGCCAAATTTCCGCTGCCTGAAAGCGTGCCGTTGACCGTGTACGTTGCATTGGCAGTCACCGTTCCAAGCAGGACAAGGTTTTGAAATGTAACCGTTCCTGAATTCGAAAGCGTCGTACCGTTGAGCGTGTCGGTTCCGGTTGACGTGAACGAGGCGCCGCCGTTCACTGTAAACGTGCCGTTCTTCACTCCGAACGATGCGCCGGTCGAAATAATCGCACCGGATGCAAGTGTCAGATTATAAAATTGCAGTGAACCGGTATTGGCGATTCCGGCGCCGTTGTTTAATGTTATTGTCCCTCCGCTCGGCGTGAAAGAGTTTGAAACAGCCAGCGTACCTCCAACCGTTGCGCTCATGGAGCTTGTTGCTGTGCCGCTGATGGTGAGGTTTGCATACGTCAAATTTGCAAGCGTCAACCCCGTCGCGGAGTACTCTACAGTGCTTCCCGAAGAAATCAATGTCGGATTCGTAGCATAATTTGCCGCAAAGGAGGACGTTCGCACGTATACCGTGGTACCGGAATTCAAAAAGAAGGTAGACGTAAAATTATGCCCGTAGCTGCCCGGATCAAATTTCCCGCTCATCAATTTAAAATTTGTCGCAGTCAATGCACCGATCGCCGTAGCAGTGTTGCCGGAGCCGACATTGATTTGAAGCGAATCGAATGTCGTCGCGCCGATCTGCGGTGCTGTTCCTGTGAAGCTTACAGTTCCTGTCGAAGCAAACGAGCCGCCCGAAACCGACCATGTGCCCGCGCCGGTCCCTGTCACAGTGATCATTCTTCCGTTATCAGTAAACGTTCCGTTTGAAAGAGAAAACCTCGCTACGGTGATATCATTGCCTGAAGTGGACGACAATGTTGTTGTCCCGGAGCTTGAATGCGTCAACGTCCCGAGCACTGTCAATGACGACAGTAATGATTTTGAGCCGCTGCCGCTGATTATCAGATTTCCGTACGTCTGTTGAACAATCGTCTGCGTTGTGCCATTGTAATTCACAGTGCTGTTCGCATCGAGCGAAACGGCAGCGAAATTCGTCGGAAAACCGCTCGTCCCTCCAACAGTAAATGTCGCGCCGCTGGCTACAGAAAATGTGTCAAGCGGATTTCCGCTTATCGCGTGGCCTGCATTATCGAACGTACCTCCGAGAACCTTTAAATTTCCGCTGACATTGTAGGTGTTGACATCGGTGTAGAAAATATTTCCATTCAACTGCACGCCGGCGGAATTGTTTGCAACGATATTCGCGAACTTGAAGTTGTTCACGTCCATCGTCTGGGCGGATGTTCCGTTAAACGTTACCGTGCTCGATGAACCCGGAACAAATGTTCCGGTGCTGCTCATCGCCAGCGACTTTCCGACAATCAATTGACTTCCCGCCGCACCGCTCAAATCCAACACCGCGCGCACAGCTGACGATGTTGACAGGGTAATATTACCTGAAGAATTCAACGTTCCGCCGCTTACCAACACTTCAGCAGTACGCGCATCGGTCGTTCCACCGGTAATTGTAAGTCCGCCGTTTCCAACAGTGAGCGTATAATTTGCAACATTAAGAGCCGTTGTACCGTCCGAGTTACTTCCCTGAACAAGAATTGTCCCGCCCGATTGTGCTGCTGTCAACGTCACGCTGAAATTATCGCCGATCGTTACGTTATCTACCGAACCGGGGTACGTTTCACCGGCGACCGCAGCAGTATCGACAGGAAATCCCCACGTGTGTGGATTGTTCCAGTTTCCTGAATTCCCGGCAACAAAGTTCGCTGTCATTTTATTCTTCAATGTGTATTCCGCTGTCAGAGCTGTGATGTTTACTTTTTTAACCCACATATCGGTCAAGTTGTAATCACTTCGTCCGAAATCAGCATAACTTGTTGGATTCGGATTTTTCCAGAGATCGAGTGCATCGGCAGTATTGCTGTTCAAGTCGCCGGAGCGAAAATGAAACCGGAGCGTCGCATAATAATTACTTCCGCCGGACGAAGTGATATTGTACGTTCGCAAAATAGCATCAGTCATTGTCCCCGGCGCAGTGTTGGTAATAGTGATCGTGACGGACGTCGGCACTGCGGTTGCGGAGTCAATGGTAATCGTCGTGAATTGATTTCCAAATGAGTATCCCGTTCCGACAGAGAATGATACTCGATGGACATTGCCCCACACATCATACGTGCCGGCAGTTGTTGCGCTCGCACCCATCGTCAGAGTATTGCCTCCCATCGTGAGATCGGCATTCAGCGTCAACACGCCGTTCACCGTAAAGCTTCCGGCACCGACAACGCTTCCGCTAATCGTCACATCTTTAAAGCTCAAGCTTGACGAATTATAAATGGTATCTCCCGCAGTAAACGTTACAACGCCGCTCGCCTGATTCACCGTGCCGTTATTTGTGAATGAGCCGGTTACGGAAAAGCTCGCGTTCATTGTAACCGTGCTGCCGGCAATAAGATTTTTGAAGGCAAGGGTGCCGTTGTTGAGCAATGTCGCACCGGAAAGCGTTACAGTTCCGCTTGCCGGAGACAAATTTCCTGCTGCACCGACCGTCATAGTGTCGCTGACTGTGTAACTCACATTCGCAGTCACTGCGCCGCCAATCGTTAGGTTGTAGAAGGCAACATTCGTGGCGGTAAGCGCAGAATTATTTCCCAACACTATCGTTCCGCTTGCAGCATTCAGCGTTCCTGAACCGGAGAATGTTCCGTTCACCGTGAAGTTTGTATTTGCCGTAACACTTCCCGAGAGAACAAGATTTTTAAAGGTGAGTGTTGCCGGATCAGAATTCGAATTGCTGACCGTCGCATTCGTCAGTGTAACCGTTCCGCTGCTGTCCGTGAAGGATGCGCTTGGCACTACCGAAAACGTACCTGTTATGCCGAATGAGCTTCCGGTTGTGATTGATGTGCTTGCAGCTATTGTTGCGTTAGAAAATATGAGTGTACCGCTGTTCACAATTGACGAACCTGACGAAAAAGTTATCGTCCCGCCCGACGGAATAAAACTGTTGGAGATATTGAACGCACCGCTGATTGTTGCCGTGGAACCCCCGGTTACGGTCCCGGTAATATTGAGATTCGAGTACGTGAAATTTGCCAACGTCGAATTTGTCGCTTGATATTCAACAGTGCTTCCAGCATTTGCTGTCGGCGTTTTACTATAGTTACTGGAAAATATTGGCTGCGTGACAAGAAGCTTTGTTCCGCTGTTGAGTGTAAAATTTGCAGAAATTGTATGCGTATAACTTCCCGGGTTGAAAATACCGGATGACAAAGTGAAATTCGTAGCCGATAAAGAGCCTGAGGCAATTGCGGTATCGTTCGCCGCCACACTAATTTGAAGAGTGGGAAAATTCGAGGAGCCAATTGTTGGCTTTGTTCCGGTGAAAGCAACCGTTCCTGTAGCAGTGTACGTCCCTCCTCCTTTTGTCCACGCCGTACCGCCGCCGTACACGGTAATTGTATTTCCATTATCTACAAACGTTCCGGCGGTAAGATCGAAGCTCCCGACAACGATGTTTGAGTTGAGAGTAGTCGTTCCGGAATTCGACAGCGTCAACGCGCTTGCGACCGTATCGCCGCCGGTAATCGTTTTCGTTCCGCTGCCGCTTAATGTCAGATTGCCATATTTTTGCGCGTCAATCGTTTGCGTTGTGCCTGTGTAATTCACCGTACTTAACGAATTGAGCAGCACAGTCTGAAAGGATGTCGGAAAACTACTCGTACCGCTGACGTTGAACGTTGCACCGGCATCAACTTCAAAAGTCGCAGAGGTATTTCCTGCGATCGAAAATCCGCCGTTGTCAAAAATTCCTGATTGTACTGCAACGTTTCCGCCGACATTCGTTGCAGTGAGCGCCGCGTTGGGCATTACGCCGGTACTGCTGCTGTTGTTAATCGTTATATTCACGTACCTGAATTTCACAACATCAAGTGTTTGTGCAGTGGTCCCCGCAAAATTTACAGTGCTTGCGGTCCCCGGATTGAGCACGGTGTTTGTTCCGCTGTATGTCATCGTGCTGTCAATATTTAACGTGCACGGAGAGCCTGTAAGATTCAACTGTTCCCCTTTATTATTGGCAATGGCAACAGGCCCCCGAACGGTTAATGTCCCATTCGTTCCGACATTAACTGCAGCATAACGTGTGCCGCCGGCACCGCCTCCGCTTATTGTCAGTCCGCCAACGCCTATCGTCATCGTGTAAGAATTTGTGTTCAGTGAAGAGGTCGTATTGTTTTGGCTCTTCGCCTGCACTGTCAATGAATAGCACGACTGGTTTGCAGTCAAAGAAACGTCATAGCCATTATTAACGGTAACATTATCGTTCGCTCCCGGATAGTTGACACCTTCTGCCGGAGTGCCCGTCAGCCCCCATGTCGCGGGTGAATTCCAATTTCCGCTTGCCGCGGTTGTGAATGTCCCTGCAAATGACTCTCCTGTAAAACAAGCAAGAACGGAAAGCCAGCATATCGTTCGGATAAGTACCGTCCGTGCCCGATTCGCACGGATGGATCCGATCAAATTGGCAATATGAAGGTTGAGAGAATTCATTGTCGTATCATGCTACTCGAAATAATTGAGAATTTTTTCAGTAAACTTCATCTTCACAGTCAGATACGGACCACGCGACCAATACGTGTAATCAACCAGATCGCGGTCTTTGCTTCCGACAAAATTATAACCGGCTCCGAGCCGAACATTCTGCATCAGAACATACCCGACCTCGCCGCTGTAGCCGATGCGCATATCGTTGGCTTCGCGCTGGCTCAAAATCCGGAATTCGCCGGCAACATCAACGTTGTGCCAGCCTAGATCGTAATCAGCGCGTGCAAGATAAAAATCCGTCAGCGTTTTTGCACGCAGCCCGTACGACTGTTCGTTGGCATATTTCAGTGCATACTTAATGCCGAGTTCAAGATAGGGAATCGGCTCGACAAAAGTGTGAAGCGATATGATCGAAGCGCTGTAATCGGATTGCGGAGAAACAAATCCGTTGTATTCGACTTTCTGATCAAACTTTCCAATGGCATTCAGCCAGTCGTACTGCACCGGACGGAAAGCGAAGCCTACAGTATTTCTGAATCGTTTCAGGAAACCGCTGCTCGCTACTGAAGCCGATTGACTGAGCGCAAGAGGTGCCGACCAGAATTGATCGGACGACGTCAACGATTGATCCCGCACTTCGTCGTAATAGGACATCTTTTCTATCAAGGTAAAACCCGAGCTTACATTAACGTCGCCTCCGAAGGTAAGATTGCGTTTCACGCTTTGTGCATCCTTCTCATACTCGCCTTTGAAAGCCGCTTTGTACGGTTCTTTCGGAATGAACTCCAGTCCAAGCGAAAACGCATCGTGGTCAGATGTCGTCGCTTCAATCAAACTGCGGTCGAGCGCGCGCGTCCGTTCGTAACCGACATCCGCCGTCAAATCGTTTGTAATCTTCGTAGTATTTTTTAACCCAATGCTTGCCTGATTTCTTCTGCCGCTGATGCCGTTGCCGAGTTCATAGCGCCCCGTCACCGTTGTTCCGTAACCAACGTTCGAGCTGACACCAAACAGTGTTGCGTTGCCGCCGGTCTCATAGAATTTATATTGCGCTGTCAAAACGACGGGCTTGAAAACATTGTACGATGCGCCGACCGATCCGACGGCAGGTTTCACCTCCGATTGAGATGTTGCAATACTGCGTTCGTACTGGCCTGTCAGCGTCAGTTTTTCCATAGGCTTGAATGAAGTGTTCGCACCGAGAATGGTTGACTGACGAACGTCGGGAACCGCGGTCGAATCGTTCGACAAGCTTTCGTACCGCACATTTTCTACTTTCAATGCACCCTTTGCCAGCTCGCCGAACGAGTGCTCGACTGTTCCCGTCGTGGAATTGATCGTTACGATGCCGCGGCTTGCGTTCTGCGTTGAGCGGTAATATTCCGCACCGAGAGACGTGTTCGCCATGCCGCTGTACGAACCGCTCACGCCGTACTTGTTCGAACCGATTTCGCCCGTTCCTCCTCCGCCGAGAGTTTGATTCACAAAACCGGATTCAACACGATGATAATATGTTTTCAGCGAAAGTTTGTCAAGAGGTGTCGTTGACACATCGAGTCTCCACGCGTTCCCTTTTGAGTTGACATCGGCGCCGTGGGCAATTTGCCCCGTTGCCTGAACGAATGAATTCATGACGTAGCGCGTATTGAAACCGTACAGCGTATAATTCGCCGGGTCGCGTTCTTCCGTTACTGCGGTCGCGCCGGCAGTCAATCCCTTGAAAACCTCTTTTTCACCCTGTCCGCCGAACACGTAATTCGACGGTGAGCCGGATTGAGCTTCATAAGTAACGACAATATAAACCGGATTTCCGGCGGCATCAATGCTTTGCACCGGCTGCTTGAAGAACAGCGTTCCCTGCTGATAATCAATCTCATAATCATTGAAACGGGATTTGTACGTTCGGTTGATAATGACATCGGAATGGTACGCGTCGCGCGTTTCAATTCTTACTTTCTCCGAGCCGGTCACAATATTGCTGTTCTTCAGGAAATAGAATCCTGAAATCCCTTCGCCGCGAATTTCGTCTTGCGTGACTTTTCGATTTGTCAACGTCGCAAACACATCGGCGTTTTGCGTGCTGTCCTCGTAATGTCCTTTAAGCCCCGTGAATGTCCTGTCGTACCGGGCAAGCTCGTTATGGCCGAGACCGGTGTTGAAATCGCCGTAATAAAGATTCGAGCGATTTCTTTCGATTTTCACAAAGAATGGACTGCTTGTTTGTGCGGTGTAATCAACATTGCTGTTGTCGCCGTAGATCGAATAGAGCACATCCGGATCGAGATCTTGGTAGAAACGATCTTGATGCCGCTGGTTGTCGTACGACGCAGTGAGCATGTACTTGTCGAAAATTGCACCGCGCCCGTAGAACGCCAGCCTGCCGTCGCTGTGGAGCCCGCTGGAGAATTTTCCACTGTCGCTGAGCTGCGAGAGATCGCCTTTTGTGTTTAGAAAACTTCCGGAGGCATTTGCGGAGCCGACAAGCATGAGCGGCTCAAGCGCAGTAACAAGAACGACGGGCTTATTCACACTGATGCCGTTCGTGCTGAGCGTGAGAATGTACGTTCCCGCATCACGTGTTGCCTGAAGATCGAAATTCACTTCGCCGTCGTTAAGCGGCAGTTGAATTCCCGGTGTTGCAGGATCATTGTCGGGCGTCAAAATTCCCAGTGTGTCAACGCGAAGCGTTACCGGATAACCGGAAGGGATTTTCACACCCCACTGATCCACCACAGCCGCTTTGCCATGAATCACTGTCCTGCCGTCGGCAGGAATATCACTAGGAATGTCAATGATGATCGAATCCGGAGGCCCCACAATATGAATGTGCCGCTCAGCACGGAACACTTTTCCGGTTCCCTCGGTGACGATCGAATATGTCACGGGGCCGAACGGCGTGTGAACGCCGATGAATTCAAACACGCCGTCCGGACGAACGAGCTGTGAATCGACCGGAGTATTGTTAATGTCCAAACGAATCCGCCAGCCGGCAGGTGCGTGCCCGCTGATGAACTGATTCTGGTACGGGCTCACGGTGCCTTCTGCCGGGACATTGATGTCAATTTGTGCATGCACACCAAACCCGACAAGCAGCACGCTGCTCAAAACCATCACAGCATATTTTCGGATCGGATTAAACATTATCAATCTTTTTCATTCAACTTCCAGTACTGCCTGCCAACTTCATTTGAAGGCTCATCGGGTATCGCTCCCGATAAGCCTTGTGCCAAAGAGATGTCTTTGGCAGGAACTGCAGCGGTTTCAATTGATCGTAACCCGGAATTTGATCGTTTTAGTACCGCTCGCTGCAATCGTGTAGGGACCGGCAGAAAGTGTTGTCCCGTCGCATGACGCGTAGTCCGTAGGCGGATCATTCGCGTTTGTGTTTGGAGTACCGTCAACTTGAATACCCTTTCCGGAGGCATAACCATTCGTCAGAAATGTGGTGTTGGAAGGGATTGCGTTCGTGACGGTAACATTCGATGCACTGCCGCTGCCATTGTTCGTGATGGTAATCGTATACTCGATGGTGTCGCTTGGAGCAGGACTTGATGCAGTCCCTACCCCGCCAATGTGAGAGGTTGTGTATGCTACGGTAAGATTAGGCGAGGTAACTGTCGTCTTAATTGTTACACTTTGAAGAACCGATTCATTCGGCGTAGCGCCGCTTGTTACCGGTGCTACACTAAGTGTCTGCTTAATCGAATCTCCATTAGCCCCGGTCACATTCACGTACAGCGTTACGATCACCGTTACACTGTCACCCGCACTGACGCTGGCCGTGGTGAACGATGCAGCGCCTTTTGAATTCGTCCCTGTCGTGTCGAACCAATGAGTTGTATCAATATTCCCGCCGCCAGATGCGCTGCTCAGTGAGAATGTGTTCGCGCTGTTGCCCCGATTCAGCAAGTGGAAAGTGTAGCCGACCGAATCACCGGGATTTCCCGTTGTATTTGCAGTGATCTGACGAAAATAGGCACCAGCCGCGCGCCCAACGGTGAATGAAAATGCCGATGAGCTCCCTGCATCCCATGCGTGAACGCCGTCAGAATAATTGAAATTCGCCTTTGTGCTGGGCGTCGCTGTTGAATCCATTGCCGTAATCGTTGTGTTGTACGGCGCACCGGTGGTGTTATGTGTAACTTTCTCAATCGTCGCATGAATGGTAACCACTGAAGAGGAAATTGCACCTAAGGAAGAGAGAGTTTTATAAACAGTTCCTCCTTTCCCAAGCCCGTCTGGGGCATGGACAGAATCTCCGCCAGAGACGTACACAAAAGCAGTATCGAGCTTGAATGTGAACGTTCCTGAGCCCGAAATCGCAGCATGACCGCTGTTCTGAATAGTAACGTCATATTTGATATCGTCGCCCGGAATTTTGTTTACCGTAAGAGTTTGAACTCCCGTAACAGAAATCACCGGTTTCTGGATTGTTACATGTGCCGTGTGGCTTAACGTATAACCCGAGTCAACAAGAAAGATAGAACCATTACCGCTGTATTCGGAAGTAATCTTCATCAACGAGCTGTACGTGGTATTATCTTGTGCTTGGCTTCCCCGCGGAATTGTCACGGCAAGAATGATGTGTACCGAATCATTCTCAAGAACGCTGAGATGGCCTCCTGATGTAATTGAGCTGTCAATACCAGAACCATCCCACGTGCCGATGGTGCCTTTGTCTTTGTAAATATGTACTTGCCAGCCACCCGGCGTAGAATTCGTATCAAGCCGGAAATTGTCGTCATAGTTACCCACGTTGTAAAAGGTAAACGCCTGGTAAATTGTCGTACTGTCCACCGTTGTGGTTGTTTGACTTGACGGGGTTACGTTCAGCGCAATATTGTATGCAACAGTTACCGATACTTGCGCAGAAGCGGAGCGGTTATTGGTTCCTGCTTTGTAGGTAATGTTAGCAGTACTTGTGATTGTGGTTCCTGCTCGTGTACCTGTTGCCTTCGCTTCATTCACCCCGAAGAAAAATGTCAGAGCGATTGTTAACAGCAGTGCTCCAACCAGAGAAAACCGAGAATTTGACCTCATTGTCATATCTCCTTGAAGGTTATGGTGACTAAGTAGTTGAGTTTGTTTCTTTCTTGGTGTTTTGTCAGAAAAACTGTTTTGTTTTTTCATTGTTCTTTCCTTTGAAAGAAATGTATTGAATGCTGTCGGGCTATGGAGAGAGACAGCTTCTCTCGTTTTGTCGAAGATGCCTTCGGCAAAGGTTGGGTTCACGGTGGGCGAGGTCTCATGGCTATGCTCCTTTTTTAAAAATTGATTTTTCATCTCTTCTCTGTTATTTCATTTTGATCAATTTTCTTCTTTCACTAAGAAATCATGCTGCACGGCGGTAATTTCTTTGAATGTCGTGCAGATTTTATCCACTGCTTCTTTGAAAGCAACTGAAGCCACAGGTGAATAAGCCAGTGCAAATATTTTTCCATCGTATGCAGCGACCGCCTCCTTCGCCGCTGCTAAGTGCCGCAAATCGAAGAACTCTGAAACGTGAATGTATACGTGGTGCGGCTGCCTGCTCTCGACTAATTGAAGGACCGAATCGAGCGGGGCAACACCGAGATTCAACACATCGAAACCTTCGCTTTCCAAAAGCACTGCGAGCGCTTTTAAATCCACCTGATTATCATCCCCTTCCACTGCACAGCATAAAACGCTCTTTCCGCTCGAGGCCGGTTTGATAATAGTGTCTGAAAATAAAATGATTGCGCCCGATAAAGCATTGTTTGCCAATTGCATCTCTGGGTCGGATATTTTTCTCGCTTTGTTAAGGTCTTTGATTCGTTTGAGCGTGGGGCGCAGAACCTCATCGAAGATAAGAGGAAGAGCAAGTCCGTTGCGGTAAACTTCAGAAAAAAGCTTCGCAACGTCACTCTGTTTCCCCTGGATAGCAGAATTGAAACACACAGACGCAAGCACGTTATACTCTTTTCTCATGATGATGCGTCGAAGAACAGCTTCATCACTTGCGAACTGCGGATAAAGATTCATCGGGGTGACGCCGTAATTGAATTCCGACATAAACTGATATAAATCTTCTGCGCGGAATTTTCTGTGCCCGCCCGGCGTGCGGAAACATTTCAATTTCCCCTCGTCTGTCCAACGCTTCACCGTAGATTTATCAACCTGAAGCATTTGAGAGACATCTGCTGTTGTGAAAAGTATTTCTGTCATTTGTTTCTCCTTAGATTTATTTATCAATAATGCTTAATTTCAAATTTGAACCGAATAAGCGTTTTGAACTTTTTGCACCTATAAGTTATGTTTATCTAAAGAAAGACGCAATAGTTATTTAAAATTTTTTATTTTTTGTGATTTTAGCCACATTGTTGTTATTCTTATGTTTAATATTATATATATTCATAGGTAACAATAAGAAACAAAAAAAACCTTGATTTCTCAAGGCTTTTTTGTACCGAGGGCCGGACTTGAACCGGCACGCTCCTTGCGGAGCTCAGGATTTTAAGTCCTGTGCGTCTACCAATTCCGCCACCCCGGCAGAATATTGAAAATTGTAGATTTTAGATTGAAAACTAAGGTCCGAAGGCGATTGACTTCATGCTCCCAATCTTCAAGCTACGTCCCACAATCTTGAATTTTGAGGCGCCGGGCGGATTCGAACCGCCGCATAAAGGTTTTGCAGACCTCTCCCTTACCACTTGGGTACGGCGCCATAACATTAAAAAATTAAAAATTGTAGAATTGAAAATTGATGAGGCTCGGTGAGACGACTGAAGATTGGAGAGTTGAAGAACTCCACATTACACAGCCAATCTTCAATCACAATCTTCAATCCACAATGCTGAGCGGGAAACGGGACTCGAACCCGCGACATCAACCTTGGCAAGGTTGCGCTCTACCAACTGAGCTATTCCCGCGTGTGTTTCGTAAATATAATGATTCGTTTTTCGTAAGTCAAGAAATTCAATTGGAGTTCAAGGAACATCTTCTTCCCCCTTTCGTCTAAAAAAATGATTGAATTCACAACTAATAATTTCTTGAGCGGAGAAAAAAATGAAAACAGTCAAGCTATGTGCAATGGTTATATGGTTCGGCATCCCGCTCGCGCTACTGTTAGCGCAAGAGCCGGATCCGCCGGTAAAAGCACTCATAGACACAAAGAGCTATTCTTCCCATGAGACATGGCTTGGAGTTTTTATTACCGACATAACTAATACTCTGAAAGAAAAAAAGGGAATCAACACGGATCATGGAGCATGCGTGAGCAGCGTTGCTCCGAACAGCCCTGCAGACTCCATCGGTTTGAAAGAAGGGGACATCATTATTTCATTCAACGGAAAAACAATTGATGATGCAGATGACCTTGTTCGGGCGGTGGAGAAAACAAAACCCGGCATAAAAGTTTCTCTCGGTGTCATGAGAAACAGCGAGAAAAAAAATTACGCTGTCGTCTTAAGGTCGCACAAAAAATTTCCGGAACCGATTTTCGGTTCATTCAAGTTCCGCACGCCGAAGACCATGTTTTCCGAAAGAAACATTCTCGGAATGACGCTTTCCACGCTCAACAAACAATTGGCAGGATACTTTGGCGCACCGGATGACAAAGGGGTCCTGATAGAAAAGGTTGAAAAAGAAAGCCCCGCTGAAAAAGCCGGCATGAAAGCTGGCGACGTGATGACACATATTCAGGACGAAAGAATACAGAACGTCGCCGATGTGGTCCAGGCACTTGATGGATCAGCAAGCGGAAAAACAATAACGGTTACTGTCATTCGTAGAGGAGAAAAAAAGACGTTCACGCTCACCCTTCCGGAAGAGTTCGAAAATTCGTATTTCCCTCCTGATTTCGAACATGATTTTCGGTTCCCACAAATGAAGGGATTTCATTTGCAATTACCTCGTTTGGAGGTGTTAGATAGAATGGATTTCGATCTTCAGGAAAAACTCAAACCTGCGATCGAGGATTTACAGCGTCATTTGAAAAATCTTGAGCTTCTTGAAAAAAACTGGGAATGGTAACGGGAAATTTGATCTAGGGCTCTCCTCTCTAAGACCAGGTGCACTGTACCGGGCTTTCAAAGTAACGACAATTTTTGTATAATGGCTGTATGCCATTATCACTCAGGAAACAATTTCGTCTTCAAACAAGCGGAGTGGCTCTGCCGCTGATCGCGATGGGAATCGGTATCAATTTGGTAATGGGTGAAATTACGGCCCTTGCCCGTATTCCTCTGTATCTCGATTCCATCGGAACAATTTTTATTGCTGCGAGCTGCGGCATGTATGCCGGCGTTGTGTGCGGCATCCTTTCTAACATCGTTGCCGGTATCATTTTCAACCCGATGATGATCTTCTTTGCACCTGTTTCTGCCGTTATCGGAATGATCAGCGGGTGGTTCGGATTGCACGGCGGCTTCCGAAAACTTCTCACGGCTGCTCCGTTAGGAATTCTCCAAGGTATAATATCGGCACTTGTCTCTGCACCGATTGCAGCATTCGTTTTCGGAGGCATGACGCTCGGCGGAACGGATTTCTTAGTACTCTACTTTCGCTCCATCGGGAAGAGCATCCTCGACAGCGTACTCTATCAGGGATTGACTTCCGATCCTGTGGATAAATGCGTTTCGTACATCATTGTGGCGTTGATGTTACAACGGTTACCGTTATCTCTCCGCGTTCGGCTTCCTCAATACTCAGCGAGCTTTTCAACCGCAAAGGATGCAATGAAGTGAATAAAATTAATTTTCATCCCAGCGTGCTGATTGCGTTGTTGATCTTCACCTTCAGCGTCGCTTTGTTTGCCGGAATATTTTTTCAGTCTGTCTTTGTGGCCTTTTTTCTCTTTGTTTCATTGTTCATAAAAAAACGAAAAGCGTTCTGGAAGAAAATGGCGAGATTTGGCGTCCCTTTGACTGCGGTTCTCCTGATCGTCAATGATCTCGTTTTTTCGGCTATGGGAAACGCCCAGGGGATTCATTATGCTTTACGATTTCTTGTGCTCCTCCTTCCACTTCTGACGATCGTTCATACCACAACGCCCGCAGAATTTGCGATGGGACTTCGCTCGCTGCGTTTACCGCCTCGCTTCAATCATATTTTTCTTCTTTCATTCGAAGCGTTCGATTCTTTCAGAACGATTACCCGGAATGTATCAACTGCGCAACAATTGCGCGGCTTTCGGGCCAGACGGAACATTTTCAGTCGGGCAAAAAATTTATTCCCTCTCCTTTTGCCCGTAGCCTACAGCGCGTTGTCCATGAGCTTGGAGCGCGGTATTGCGTTTGAATTTAAGGGAGTGGATTCGCCGTTTCCCAAGACTTATGTGGCGGAATGGAAGCCGACAGCTTTCGATATTTTTACAACAGCCACTCTGATCGTAGCTTCATTTTTGCTGCTCGTTCTCTGACGAATAATGGCACATCAGCATTCTCTCTTTCTCGAAAATTTTTCTTACGTGTATCCTTTCGCCGACCGCGCAGCATTCAACAACATTTCCTTCGAGCTCAATACAGGAGAAACGTTAGGAATTGTCGGTCCCTCTGCTTCCGGTAAGACTTCACTTCTCTACGCGATTGCCGGCATTCTTCAAAAGCATTTTCCGGCAGGAAGTATGTCCGGAACGATTTTGCGCGACGCGACAAAACCACTCATTGCTCCTGCTGAAACCGGCTTTGTGTTTCAGGATCAGTACATGCAGCTTTCCGGAGTCACGGAAACTGTCGAAGCTGAAATTGCTTTCTCACTTGAACAGTTGGGAATGTCCCCCCGCCTCATTCGTGAGCGGATTGCAGAACAGGTTTTACAATTTCATCTCGAACACTTAGCTCTGCGGCACCCAAGAACCCTTTCCGGCGGCGAAACACGGATGCTTGCTTTTGCGTGCGAACTGGCAAAGCATCCGCACTGCCTTTTCCTCGACCAGCCTGCCGATTCGCTTCATGCGGAAGGCGTGCAATTATTAGTCAGCGTATTAAAGGCACGCAAACACTCAACGACGGTCATTGTGACCGATCATCGCCTCGAAATGATCAGCACGATATGCGACAAGGTGCTTTTTCTTCTCGACGGAAATCAGAAATTCTTTGGAACCCCGGCCGGGCTTCTTACTTCAGCGCTCGATCTTCATGTGCTCGACATTCCATTATGGATTGATGCTCAACAAAAGCTCGTTGGGCACGTCGAGACACTGTCATACAGAGAAGCACTTCGCATTCTGCAATCCCGAAGGGATCTTCGACAATGGCATTCATCGAATGCAGAGAAGTAGATTTTGCATATCTTCGCAATACTCAAGTCCTGAAGAATGTTTCATTCTCTCTTGAGAAAACAGAGCACGTTCTGCTCGCCGGAACAATAGGTGCAGGAAAATCCACCTTACTGAGGTTAATGGTCGGGCTCCTCGAGCCAACAAAAGGAAACATTCACGTGAATGACCTTCGCCCGTCCCGCCGTTCGCTTAATGAAATTTCACGGTCGATCGGCGTTGCACTTCAAAACCCGTCCGAACAGATTTTTTGCTCCTCAGTTCGCGAAGAAATGATGTACGGGGCGAGAAATTTCGGTGTACGATTCGAAAAACC
>JAGWND010000255.1 GCA_028873075.1 Bacteroidota bacterium | reverse complement strand
AATCCAAAGAAAATGCCCACAGCCGCTGCAAAAAGAAATGCCAGACCGACAGAAAGAGGTGAAACTAATGTGGGCCAATTCGCCAATGCTGATATGGCGCCGGACGACACAATGCCGATGAGAACGCCGAGCAAACCTCCCGCCATGCTCAGCACAACGGCTTCGATAAGAAACTGAAATAAAATATCTCTGCTTCGCGCACCGATCGACATTCGAATTCCGATCTCACGCGTCCTCTCCGTTACCGAGACAAGCATGATGTTCATAATCCCGATGCCGCCGACAAGCAGTGAAATGGAAGCAATCGAAGCGAGAAGTATCGTCAGCACTTGCGTTGTTGCCTGCGCCGTATTGGCAATTTCTGTTTGGCTGCGCACCGTAAAGTCATTGTCTTCCCACGGCTGAATCTTGTGACGAACGCGAAGCAATTCTGTAATTTGATTTTGTGCGTCGGTCATTGCCTGATCGCTTACAGCAGAGACCATAATGATTCCAAAAAAAGTGACGCCCATTATTTTCTTTTGCACGGTCGTGTACGGAGCGACAATAAGATCGTCTTGATCTTGTCCCATTGCGGATTGCCCTTTCGGTTCAAGAACTCCGAGGACTTTAAAAGGCATATGTTTGATTCGAATCGTTGCGCCGACCGGATTGCCGCCTTGAAAAAGATTATCAACGACAGTTTGTCCGAGCACGCACACTTTCGCCGCGCTGCGGACATCGGCGTCGGTAAAATATTGCCCCGTGGAGAGGGGCCAGCTCCGGATGGTAAAGTATTCCGGATTTGCTCCAAGCACTGATGTTGCCCAGTTTTGCTCGCCGTACACGATCTGCGCGCCGGTTCGCACTTGTGCTGTGGCTTCGGCAACCGAAGGACATTGTGTTTTGATTGCCTCAAGGTCATCCGGCGTCAACGATGTACGCGACCCTAATCCGATCCGGATGCCCCCTTGAACCGCTGAGCCGGGAAAAATCAGAAGCACATTCGTGCCGAGTGAAGCGATTTGCTGTTGAATATTGTACTGCGCCCCTTCACCGACTGCCATCATCGCAATCACTGCGCCGACGCCGATAATAATTCCTAACATCGTCAGGAATGAACGGAGTTTATTTCTCCCCAATGAACGCATGGCAACTTTCAGAATATTGAGAAGGCTCATGCTTCCGCTCCTCCTTGCCCTGCCGCTGCCGTTACGTTCGATTCGGCGGTTTCCTCTTCATCTCCATCCGGCAACACCGGCATCGCAGCCAATTGTTCAGTTGCTATGCGCCGCTTTTCAACGGCGACATCCCGTTTGATTTTCCCGTCTTTGAAAACAACATTCCGCTTAGCGTATTCCGCGATGTCGGGCTCATGCGTTACAAGAACAATAGTAATGCCCTGCTGATTGAGCCGTTGAAAAATTTCCATTACTTCAACGCTTGTGCGGCTGTCGAGATTTCCTGTCGGTTCGTCGGCGAGAATGATCGAGGGATTGTTCACCAGCGCACGCGCAATGGCAACACGCTGCTGCTGTCCGCCGGACAATTGATTCGGCATGTGATTCCAGCGCTCTTCCAATCCGACGGCGTGCAACGCTTCCATTGCTTTTTCCCGACGGGCTTTGTTCGACACGTTACTGTAAAACACCGGAAGCTCGACATTTTCTAACGCAGACGTACGCGCCAGCAAATTGAATCCCTGGAAAACGAATCCGATTTTTTCATTGCGGATTTTCGCCAACGCATCGCGGTCTACCTTGCTTATGTCAATCGAATCGAGAACGTAATTCCCTTTTGTCGGAACATCCAGGCAACCGATAATATTCATGAACGTGGATTTTCCTGAACCGGACGCTCCCAAAATAGCCACAAACTCTCCGCGTTGAATTTCAAGCGTCACGCCGCGCAGAGCATGAACCTCGATATCTCCCATGTGATAAATTTTGGTAAGATGCCGAGCCGAAATTAAAATTGCATTCCTTGATGTACTCGTATGCTCTGCCATCATAGCGTCTAAACTCAATCTCAGGAACAATCCAGAAGTCGGCTATCAGAGATCAGAAGTCATGGATCGTGAACCTTGAATCCTGAATCTTAAATCGTCAATCGGGAATCGTAATTCGTCAATCCTTAGAATCTAAATCTCATGTTCGGTCCGCCACGCCCGTTCGATGCTTGTGCCGCTCCTGACGATAATTGGCCGACAACGATCTCCTCTCCTTCCTGAACCGTGCCCTGTGTAATTTCTGTGTAGGTGCCGTCGCTTAAACCCGTTCTGACAAATAACGGTTGAAGCTTCTTGTCTTTTCCAAGCAGCCACAGACGACCGACATGCCGCACCTCCATCATGCGTTGCATTCCTTCCCTACCGCTTCCTTCGCTGAGAGAACCCCCCCCGCCCATGCCGCCCGTTCCTCCACCGCCTTGCATGCGTTGCATAAACATTCTGCGCCGCGCAGCTCTTACTGAGTCCTGAACATTTCCCGCGCTGTCTTTTCTCTGCTCAATCTGATTAGGCATAGGCTGGTAGTGCAAGGCGATTGTCGGGACTTTCAGAACATTCTCTTTTTTTGAAACAAGAATAGTTACTGTCGCCGTCATCCCGGGAAGAAGTTTCATATCTTTATTCGGAACATCAATCATGACGGTATAATTCACAACATTTTGAACTGTTTGCGGCAGTAAACGGATTTGCTTGACGGTGCCGCGAAATACCTGCTCGGGATAGGCATCCACCGTAAACGTAACTTCCTGACCCACCTCGACGTTGCCGATATCGGCTTCATCAACATCAGCCTGCACCTGCATCTTCGTCAAATCGTTGGCGATAGTGAACAATGTCGGCGTCGCCAGGCTTGCCGCTACGGTTTGCCCGGCATTAACGGCTCGGGAAATAACGACACCGTCAATCGGCGCGCGAATGGTTGAATACTTCAAATTGATTTGTGCCCGCTCCAACCCTACTTGCGCCGATTTCACCTGCGCCTGATCCGATTCCTGTGCGGACAGTGCGGCGTCATACTCCTGTTGGGAAGCCAATCCTTTATCAAAAAGAACTTTTGTGCGCTCATAGATCCGTTTGGAATTGTTTGCCTGCGCTCGAGCCCGTTGAAGCGCTGCTTCGGCATCATGGACATTCGCTTGCAGCACAGTCGGATCAATTTGTGCAATCACCTCTCCTTGTTTGACTTTACTGTTGAAGTCAACATAAATTTTTGAGACGATACCGGAGACTTGCGTGCCGACTTCCACGGTTGTGTCGGCGCTCAATGTTCCTGTTGCCGTTACCGTTACTTGAATGCTGCCGCGCTGTACTTTTTCAAACCGGTATGTTACCTCGGAGGAGGACGATGACGAAAAGTACCAAAATGAAAACGCCGCTGTCACTACAACAAGTATTACAGGAATAACAATTTTTTTCTTTCGCATTGTGCTATCCTTACTATTGTTGCTTTGATCTACTGCGGTTAGACAAAAACGCATCGTGAAAGTTTAGTCAAACTCTCTGCAACTATTGCGTTCGGAGTGCTATCGGGAGAAAAATGGAAGAGTGGAATGATGGAATTCCATTATTCCACGACTCCACTATTCGAAAAATGTAGCTCGCTGGACGGGAGTTGAACCCCAGAACAACAATTACGCATTATCAGCTTTTTCCACCTGCGCTGCAAACACTGCCATCGCCGTAATATTCACGATATCGTTCGTGTCGTTGCTCGGAACAAGCAAGTAGACCGGCTTGCGGATTCCAAGAAGAATCGGACCGATCGCCGTTGCACCTGCAAGTTTCGACAACAATTTGTAGGCAATGTTCGCAGATGTGAGATCAGGACAGATGAGAATATTCGCCGCTTCCTTTAATGTGCTGAACGGATACAACTGATTCAAAATGTCGGGGCTGAGCGCCGTATCTGCCATCATTTCTCCGTCAATGATCAGCTCCGGCGAGCGCTGCTTCACAATTTCTACGGCGCGGCGCACCTTATCCACGAACGGATGCTTTGTGCTGCCGAAATCGCTGAATGAAAGCATCGCAACACGCGGAACAATATCCAAACGTTTCACGCGCTGCGCGGTGAGCAATGCGATCTCTGCGAGGTCTTCTGCGGTCGGATCAATGTTCACCGTCGCATCGGCTATGAAGATCGTTTG
>JAGWND010000254.1 GCA_028873075.1 Bacteroidota bacterium | reverse complement strand
ACTGCGGCTATACAAAGCATGAAAGCTATGCCGAAAAGAGACAAAAACACCAAGAATGTATATACTGTAACCGAAGAAGAGCTTGATTTTTTCGTCCGCTTTCCTGAGCGTTTAAGCCAGGAAAGGCGCAAAGCTATTGAAGCGTATGTAAAGAATAATACGTTCGCCGCAGACTATGTAGCGCGCCAGAAAAAATTTTACGCTGAACTTGACAGTGAGTTGAATGAGCAGCCGACAGAACACGAAACAGCGCTCGCCGATAGATTTTTGCGGAAGAGACAGCTTTTCCTCCCACCGCTTGGATTAACACGCAGCGAGAAAAAGGAAATTTCTGAGCCTTGGTTTGAAGTTATTGGCGAACGACGAACACTTTCTGTTCGGTTTGTGCAGTATGTTCGGAGGTATCCTGTGCGCACAACCGGCTTCGCATCAATCATTGCCGCCGCAGTGTTTATGCTCGCGACGCTTGTACAACCCAAGATAGACTCCAACCCTGTTTATGCCAAACTTACTAATTATGTTTTGAGAGTCTATAATAGTGAAGGTGCACAACTCTGGACAAAAAGCATGCTCGGCTATGCGGGCGATTCCAGTTTCACCTCTACGCCGTACCACCAAACATTACTTGTTGCAGATATTGATGGCGACGGAAAGAACGAAGTTCTCATCGCCGCCGGTAACAATGCCGAAATTACGTGGGACGACACGCTGAAATGTTTTAACTATGACGGAGCGCTTCGCTGGAAACGCACTGTCGGTGCGCCGGTTCTATTTGGGGGGAGGCATTCATCGAAGAACATGACGTGGCAGTACACTTCAATTTTTACATTCAGTGATTCCGCCATAGAAACGGCGGACAGGTCTGCCTCGAAGCCCCGGTTATTTGGAACAGCAGGTTCAGAATACCTGCCGAGCAAATTATTTGAAATGGATCCGCTCACCGGAAAAGATTTACAGGCGTACTGGGTTCCCGGCGGCATCAATGCGGCTCTTCCAATGGATATTGATAATGACGGAAAGGAGGAATTGCTTGTTGGAGGAAACAATGATGCATGGAACCGCGCCTTTCTTGCTGTTCTTGACCCTTCAAACATCAACGGGCACGCGCCCGTGTGTGGAGATTACGTCCCCGAAAACTGCCCGCCTGCTCACGAAAAATATTATCTTTTGTTTCCCTTCACAGAATACGGGCAGCTATTATCTCCAAAAGTCTCGACAAACTACACGACGCGATTGATTGCACAAAACAACGGCGCATTTACTGCCGTTATTCAGGAAGTGTTTGGGGATAGGGATTCGAAATATGAAGGAACCATCCATTACACAATTTCGCCCACTATGAAAATCCATTTGCTTTTTGATGACCCATTCGTCAAAGGACACGAAGTGCTTGAGCGTGAAGGGAAGCTGAAAGACAAAATCGGGGATGAATATGCAAACAAGCTGATCCACGAAATTCTTTTCTGGGACGGGGAAAAGTTTGTTGATCATCCCACAATGAACAAACTCTATTCGCCGCTGATGAAAGCGAAAACCGGCAACCCGACATTTGCCGAAGTTAAAAATAATGTTCTTACAGTGTACGGCGAAAGCGGCGAAGAGCTTTGGACAAAGCCTGATATCGGTATGGATGATTATAATATGAACAACAGCTTTTTTGCCGTCCCGCCGCGTCCGTTTTTAATAGCAGATGTTGACGGCGATGGCACGAACGAAGTCCTGGCAAATCTTTACAACCGTAAATACTTGTCCAACGGCTCATCTAACACACTTGTCTGTTATTCAAGCGATGGATCAGAGCGATGGCGTTACACTTTTTCACTTGATTTGTCCGGCGTTGAAAATGGGAGAATGACGGCGACAAAGACCCAGATTCAGGATTTTGCTGTTATTCCAGGTGATTCGATAACCAAGCCCAGAATTTTTGCTGTGATTTGCGATCCTTCTCCGTATCCTTCGTGCATTGTAGAAATAGACCCGATCCATCAAACGGAGCTGCAGCACTATTGGCATGTCGGTCAGATACAAAAACTCCTTCCTGCGGATGTTGACGGCGACGGGAAAGAAGAATTGTTATTTGCAGGCGTCAATAATTTTGAGAATGCGGCTTTTGTTTCTGCGCTGGAACCGGATAATATTTCGGGACAGACCTCAGTAGCCTTTAATGGATTTATGAAAGTGCCGCGTGTTCAGGAAATGTTTTATTGTCTTTTCCCTCCGACAAAGCTCTGTCTTTTACAGGATAAATATAACAGCGTGAATCGTATAGAGCCTTTGGAAGGCGGAAATGTGTTTCGTGTAGATACGCGCGAAGTAAGCTCACAAGACATGCGAGACGATCAAGGCATTATTTACGCTCTCAATCGCCAATTAAAAGTTGTAAGCATCGTGCCGTACAGCTCATTTCAGAAAGCGTACGATGAAGCGCGCAAAGCCGGTCATCCCGAATTAGAGCCGCTCGGCGCGGCATATTACGAAAAGTTAAAACACAGCGTGCGGTATTGGGACGGGGAGAAGTTTGTGAACACGCCGACATTCAATAAAAAATATGCGGCGCATCAGTTGAAAACTCCTTTGGAGCCGCTGCCGTAGAGCGAAAAATAATAGTGGGGCATTTTCAATACAGGAACGGTCTTGTGACCGTTCCTACACCCGAAAAAATTATTGGCGCGGATGCACATCCGCACAGATTTTCAAAACGCTCCACCACCCGAAAAATGGATAAATTGCCGGAGAAAATGTATATTTCTGAAAAGCACGAGGAAGCCACCATGACAACAGTAAACATCAATGCAGTGAAAGATCTCTATCTGATGAACGTATTGTATGAACTTCACAGAGCGCAGGAGAAAATTGCGTTCTTTGAAAGGAAATATCATACCACTTATACAGATTTCGAAAAATCAGTTAGAGGGAAGGGCAAGGAGCAATTTGAAGAGTGGGACGATTATATGGAATGGAAAGCGTTTGTGAAAGCACATCACAATCTTTTGCAGCAAAAGAATGACGTAGAGAATGGAAATATTAAAATCTCTTGACCAGTCGAGCATTGTCCGCAGCTATGTTGTTCTTGAATACCGAACATTTCAATTTGGATTCTTCATTAAAATTAAAGCCGCGCTGATTGATGGAAGCGAATTGCACATCAAAGAATACTCCGATGAAACCGAAAGGAATTATTCCTATCACTGGCAAAGTGATGCCGGAGTTTTGATAACCCGTTGGGACAACGCACCGCACTATTCCAATCTTTCTACATTTCCTCACCATAAACATCAAGAAGGAAAAATCCTTCCCAGCGAAGAAATACTGTTGGAAGATGTTTTAGAGCACCTTCGCGAAAGGTTGCACGCTTAGAAATAATTCATTAATCCCCAGTGTTTTTTAGCCTAAAACCGCCCCTCGGCGGTTTTTTTGTTTTTGTGAAGATTTTTTTCTGCAAGGCAGGGCAAATGTCGAAATATACTATATAGGAAAGAAAAAGTACGCGATCACGTACAGTATCTTTCACTATGAATCGTTACAATATTAGCCCAAGATAGTCCGGCGCACGAGGAACGGCAAAGGCGCTGCGGACTGCAACGACCCCACCCTAATCCTCCCCTACGAGGGGAGGGAATGAGTTCTCTCCCCCTTGAAGGGGGGGGAGAGTTAGAGAGGGGGGCAGTGAAACCAGCATGAACAACAACCATACACCCATACTCGATCCTCCGGAAAAGGAACTGCTCGAATTGTTATCGCGCGGCTTAACGAAAGAAGAAGCCGCAGGGAAACTGAGCATGAGCAAGTTCACGGTTGATTCGCACCTTCGCAGTGTGTTTGAAAAGCTAAACGTTCACAACACCGTGGCTGCCGTGGCGGAAGCGATGAGAAGAGGAGAGATGGAGTGAGGGTGGAATGGAAGATGGAAAATGAAATAGATGCAAAAGGAACAGGGATACTTTCATTCACAAACAAATCAAGAGGTGTTCTATGAAAAAACGAAAACCAATTGCAGTGTTCTTTCTGCCATTTATCACACTCGGAATCTATTCCATTGTGTGGTACGTTTCCACTAAGACCGAGATGAAACAGCGTGGCGCCGATATTCCCACAGCATGGCTTCTTATCATCCCGATTGCCGACCTCTATTGGCTTTGG
>JAGWND010000253.1 GCA_028873075.1 Bacteroidota bacterium | reverse complement strand
GGCGAAGAAGATTGCACAAATTGAATTACTTGTTCCTGCCCTGGGGGGCTGGTTGAATACTCGGCACCGACACTGATCGGGTTGTCAATCGTTCTGTGCTGATAGGAAATTGTCACGGAGAACGTTTCAGTGTTGCCGAGGGAAATTCCCGCTTCCGCTGTGTGATGATGTTCATTCTTTAAAAACAATCTCGATGCCGGCGTGTGCGATGAATCGCCGGTCCAGTACAATTCTTGAAGCGTCGGTGTTCGTTCCGAAGAAGAAATTCCTCCGAAAAAAGATACGTCGTCAATGAGTTTTACATGCGCATCTGCTCCGAAGCCTGCGAGAGTTTGATCACGGTAACGGTCAACTCTTCCGAACACAGCAAACGAGAAAGGATTGAACAATGTTGCTTCTTCCTTCGCACTCGCGCTCAAACGCTGCTCGCGGTGATTGCCGATATCGCCGTCTCTGACAATGTTGATGTTTTCCCCTTCGAGCGAGGCTGTGAAATCCTGCGCTTCCGAATGCCACGCGTGGCGAAGCACCGCGCCGTAGCGTTCCGACTGATGATCCGATTGAAGGAAGATGCGATTTGACAATTCTAGGTTTCTGTTTTCTTCATCGCGGTAGAGACGCAACTGGTTTGAATAAAAAAATGAGAGCGTTGTCGTTTGCAGAGAATCGCCGCCGGGGTGAGCGGCGAGTGTCAAATTCACATCGTGCTGAAATATTTTTTGGTAGGCGTCATAGTTATTGACGGTTGCTTCTTCGCTGAAGACGGAGCCGATAATCGTCTGCTGAAGATCAACGCCGCCGTTCAATCCGGTCCACGTTTGATAATAGTAGTGCGAGAAAAGAATGTTGAACGAGTTCGAAAAATTGTAACGAAGCTTTGTGCGGAACGACCACGCATCGTTGTTCGAATTTGGAAATCGCCCCGTATATTCCTGACTGAGAAGGTTCGAGCCGAAGGTGTAGCGTTCCAGTCCGAACGTGAAATTGAATTTGTTGAAAATATTTTGGCTGAATTCCGCATCGGTTTGTGCATAATCGTCAACGCCTTGGCTGTAACGAAGGCGCGAATACGGCTTGTTGGTATAGAAGCTTTTTGTCGCCACGTTGATTGTTCCGCCTGTCGTGTTCATGCCGTAGAGGAATGCGCGAGGTCCCGTGATGAATTCGATCCGCTCGGCATCGTCAACGGGAAAAAGGGAGAGATCGTACAGTCCTGTAATCGGACTGTTTTCGCTGATTCCATTAACGAGAAAGCCGACGGCGCGCGCATCAACGCCGCCGATGGTGATTTGGTTGTTTTCTCCGGGACTTGCGAGATCACGGATGTACATTCCCGGGCGTGTCCACAGCACATCGCCGATGTAGCGGTATTCGATCCATGGAATTTCGGATCGCGTAATTGTCATTGTTGAATCGCCGTACGGCTCGAGTGTCCCGACAAGAGGAATCGGAATCACGGGAATGAATTTTTCTTTGATAACTGAAGTATCTCCGGCGGCGCGGTGAATGGTTTTCGTCGAATCATAAGCCGGCGATTTCTGAATCGTCACTGCACTGTCGGTTCCGGCGCGCCTTTCAACCTGAGCAGATGCCATTGCCCGAAAGGGGTGTTCCATCCCTAATAAGAACGCAGTCAAAAAAAGCAAATGGAGTCTCAATCGTGCAGGCATTAGAGTTCCCAGGGGGGATTTTCAATTGGGAATGAAACTTGGCTCGGTCATGGAAACGCAATATTCGCCTTTGAACGTTGCGGCCGCGCGGCGCGCATCCGCTTCCTGTTCAAACAAGCCGAAGACGGACGAACCGCTACCCGACATGAGGGCGACGATCGCACCGTGTTCCTGCAGCGTTGTTTTCACTTCGCCGATTTCGGAATGTGCAGGGAAAACAACCTTTTCAAAATCATTTTCTAACGCAGTGAAATCAACAGCATTGTTTTCAAATTGTTGGAACACCGGAGTTTTCTTCTCTACATATAAATTTTTTTTGGAAAGTTCGTTGTACGCCCATGCAGTATTGATGCTGATGTTCGGAGTCACAACCACGATCCAGTACGGAATTTTAAGTGCCCGGTATTGCAGCACTTCTCCGCGTCCGGTTGCGTACGCGCTTGCATCACGTAAAAAAAACGGGACATCGGAGCCAAGCTGTAGTGCAAGCAATTCCAGTGTATGGGGTGGAACAGAGACGTTCCACAGTTTTGGAAGGCTGCGCAGAACCGCCGCTGCATCGCTGCTTCCGCCGCCGAGTCCGGCACCGATGGGGATTGATTTCATAATGTGGATCGAAATGCCGTTCGCCGTCCCGAGTTCGTTTCGAAGAAGCTCCGCCGCTTTCCAGCATAAATTTCCGGAATCATTCGGAAGGTTCACTTCTGTGGAAGAAAGCGAAATCGAGTGGGATGGCAGCACGGTGAGTTCGTCGAAGAGATTGATGCGGTGAAAAATTGTTTCGATGTTGTGAAATCCGTCGGCTCGTTTTCCGATGATGTGAAGTCCGAGATTGATTTTGGCGTACGCACGAATTTTCATACGAAAAGATACGAGGAGAATAATGAACTATCAAGTTGAGGGCGCCGCTGCTTTGGGTGGGAAGAAAAACTTGCAGTGTTCCGACAACGTTTGTATCTTTATCAACAGTTCAGCAGAAGCTTCTGTTGTTCAAATACATTAAGCTTCCGGCGCAAGGTTTGTATACCCCGACAACATTAGTTAAGAAAGGAATTGTATGGATAAGAAAGAAGCGGCACTTCATCATGTCAAAGCATTCGCATTTCTTGCAAAAGCGAGCTCCAATCATTGGGTGGCGGTCGAGTCAATGCATCACGGAGAACCGGCGGCGGCTACCGGTCCGATGGAGCTTGTGCTTGTTGCGCTCGGCGGCTGTACTGGCGCCGATGTAGCGAATATTCTCGAAAAGAAACGCGCAGCTTTTACGCGCTTTGAAATCAATATTTCCGGCGAGCGTGCGGAGACGCATCCGAAAGTGTTCACAAAAATTCACATCGAGTATATCCTTGAAGGAAAAGATTTGAGAGCGAGCGATGTCGAACAGGCAATCGAGCTTTCGCAGAGTACATACTGCTCTGTCAGTGCCATGTTGAAGAAAACCGCGGAAATTACCTGCTCATATAAACTTCTTAAATCTCCGGACGCGCAATGATCGCGGTCATTAGGAAGAGAGGTTGATGTCGCGAAGCTTAATAATTTCTTTTTCTATGGTTCGGATGTTCTTGTCGAGCTCTGCAACGGCAGTACGTTCGAGGGGATTTAATTTTTGCCGGGAGATAATTTCGGTGCTGATCTTGATAGCTGCGAGCGGATTGTTGAATTCATGGCATATCGTTACCACAACTTCTTTAATCGCTTCGGTTTTTTTCTGAGCAATGATTTTATTTTTTCCCACCTGAGCGATTTGGCGGTAGAGTTGTGCACGATTCAGCACATTGAGCACGGTCCGGGGCAGTATCGAACCGACAATTTCATCTTTCACTAAAAAATCGTCAACTGCAAGTTTCATTGCCTCCACGGCGACGCTGAAATCTTTGCTTGTCGTTACAAACACGATTGGCACGTCAATTTTCTGAGCGCGAATCTCCCTGGCAATATCCAGTCCTGTTGTTTTTTTCAGATCATAATTCAAGATGACAATATCAATGCTGGAATCTTTCTTAAGTTTTTCAATGCCTCCGACGCCGAATTTTTCCCATGTGATTTTGAATTCTTTCCCCTCAAACTGTTTCAGTTGAGACTGGACGGTTTTAGCGTAGGAAATGTTGTCGTCGACAAGAAGTACATGAATTGCAGAATGGTTCGCCGCAACGAATTGATCCATAAAAAGCCCGTGTAACTATAATTTTATGGCAATATACAACACGCTGGCAAGGGATGCAAATTTAAGTTGATTTTGATAGGCAGAATGGCTATAATTTACCCGCCTTGCTTTTTTGTTTCAAATGTTCTATCGGCACACCCGCACCGAAATTTTGATAGGAGTTACAATGGCAGAAAAAAACAACATTCTTGTCGTGGACGATGAAGAAGCATTGCGAACCGTGCTAAGCAGCGAGTTGGAAAGCGAAGGCTACGCTGTTGTTTCAGCCGGCGACGGTGATGAAGCGATGGCAGTACTGCAGGAAAAACCGTTCGATCTC
>JAGWND010000252.1 GCA_028873075.1 Bacteroidota bacterium | reverse complement strand
TAAAAGTTTTGCCACATACTTCCTATCCCATCGCTTCAACGGACCAACAATGATTAAAATTTTGTCAGCGAGTGAATTCGCGAATATTTCAGCAACTTCAATTAGCCCTTTGTATTCTGCAATTTCGCCCAACATTAAAAATATTTTTTGCTCTCCAGAACAATGAATCTCGGGATACCTTTTCTGCAGAGAATGTTTCGCTACGGTTTGCGGGAAAATTTCCGCAGGATATTCGGGAAGCTTCATGACAAAAAAGCGACCCGGCTCGGCGTTGAGAATCGGCGACATTGTTGTGATTGCCGTTTGACAATGAACATGGAGTCTCGTTGAAATTTTTGCCATGTACCTCCGGCATATTATGTTGAGCCTTCGGTACTTGTTGTAATGCGGGAATCTATTATGTACGGTCCATATAATTTTTCCGCCGAAAAGCTTAAAAAGTGAAAGCCAAAAAATTTTCCAGCTCATCCCGATAAGTGTTCGGAAGTCTCCAATTTCAAACCAATGGTGGTGAAGAATGCTTTTTTCGTTTTTCAGTCTCGAAAGCACGAGTGTCGGAAGGGCAGCAGTTGAGAGGCTTTGTATTTCAATGCCGGATCCCTCATTCTTTTCGATAAAGTTTTTGTAGAGAAGATAAAGGTAGTTTGTGCGGGGAGAGGAGAAATCTATCTGGGGGACAACGTACACTTTTCTTACGTCGTTCCGTATTTTTTTATATTCATCAACTAACAGAGAGACGTCCATCATTCGAACTGTAAGCAGACATTAGAATCGAAACGTCAAGGAGAACGTGTGCGTAGAACCGAGGTCGTTGGTAAACGGCACGTAGGCGTAGTCGAATTGCACCAATTCGCCGAAGGCAGACACGCCGAATCCCGCAGAGAATCCTTTCGCATCGTACCCGAATTGATAACCGGCGCGAAACGCAACGATATTGTCGTAGCTTGCTTCGCCGCCGAGATGGATTCGTGTGCCGTCGTCCTTGAAAACCTTCATCACGTCGCCGTCAACGACTGTTGTGATTTCATTCGTGACATTGTCATGAAATGCGGCGCCTACACGGAGCATTGTCGGCAGCGTGGTTGCTTCATAGCGCAATGCATTCATCGAGCCGATATTCGAAAGCGACGCGCCGAAGTCGAGGGATGAACCCGCTTTGTAAAACGCGCCGAAGTCGAATGCTTCGCCGCTTGCTTCATCCACATAAATTTTTTCATAGAGAAGCTTCGCGCTTGCTCCGATCCCGAACTCAGGAGTGATGCGGTAACTGATCGTTCCGTTGATCGCGGCGTTTTCCTGACTGAACGTTCCCTCCGCCGGTCCCGGCTTCTCGCGGATTTCTATTGCGCTGACGCCTGTAGAATTAATGCCAACGCCGAAAGCAAGTTCACCGCTGTGAAAAACCGAGCCGAGATATTCGGTGCTTGTCTGGAGAATCCATTGTTTGTGCATCAACAAAATCTCATCAGACGGCGAGAACGCGAGCGCACCGGGGTTGTAGAACATTGAGGAAGCGTCTTCTGCAATTGCAGCGTACGCTTCACCCATCGCAATGGAACGCGCACCGATGCCGAGTTTAAGAAACGGTAATCCCGTTTCTGCGTTTGTCTGTGCCATAATCGGATTCATCCCGAAAATGCAGAAAATAATTATTACAGTAAAGATGCGATGGCGCATAATTTAAAATCCGGCAGAAAGCGTGATCATGTGAAACGAAGTAACGCCGTACGGCTCAATGACATAGGCATAGTCGAGTGCAGGGTGCCAGCCGTCAATTTGCTCGCGAAGCGAAAATCCGAACGCCGGAGTTGTTTCTTTTCCGAAAGAGCTTCCGGCACGATGTGAAAGATTGAAATTATCTATTCCGGCGCGAAGAGAAAATTGAGCGATGATGTTGACTTCAACACCTGCACGAAAAATGCTCGTGCCGGTATTGTTGTTTTCAACTTCTGCAGAAACAACTCCGACACTATCGCCGAGCGCATAGGCAAGTCCGATTTTCCGCAGCATCGGAAACGTTTCTTTCAAGCTGCTTCCGTAATCGCCGTAGAGGGGCGAAGAATCCCATGAATACCTTGCTCCGAGGTCTTTCACGGCTATTCCGAGCGTCAGCTCGCTTGTGCAATGAAGCAACGCTCCAATATCAATTCCCAAGCTCGTTGAAGAGATATTTTCAAACAAATGATAATAATAAATCTTGAACGCCAAGCCAAGTGCAAGTTTGTCCGACATTTTGTTTGCGAAGGAAAAATCGAATTGGTTTTCAGACGTCGAATACGTTTCTGTTTTGAACCCGTCGTTGTCCCTGCCGTCAATTTTTCCAACGCCGGAGTTTAAGATTGAAATCGCAAACCCTGCAGTCGGTTGTAGCGGGAGCGCGAACGAGAGTGCATTGAGCGAACGGTCGAGCGAGAGCATCCCGAACGATGCCGATGCTGTTCGTTCACTTAAGAACGGAGTCACTGCCGGGTTGTAATAATTCGAGAGCGGCCCATCAACAACCGCTGTCATCGCATTGCCCATTCCCATACCGCGTGCGCCGCTTCCCATCCGCGAAAACGCGCCGGGCGTTCCGTCAAGCTGAGCGAAGGCACAAGAGCAAGAGAAAATAATCAAAAGCAAAATAGATTTACAACGTATGTCATGTTCACTATTCATGTTGTTCTACTTTTCTAATTTGCCTTGTTTTAAGATGAACCGTTAAGAGAGCGTTTTCGTTTTCAGGTGGAGAAAGCAGCAGATCAAACATTTTTTTATCAGGATATAAAATGAGTTTGCCTCTATCTGCCGTAACAGGTTTATCATAATAACCGTGAAGAGTCACCACATGTTCTCCCGAAGCAAAGGCTACATCCAAAAACAAATCATTTTGTGATGCCTTCATTTTAAGAATGCGCTGCTTTCCTGTTGAAATTATTTTGCCCGAGTCACCCAAAAATGCAATGCCGTTCGGAAGAAGCGGTGCTATGATGAAATAAATATATCCTGAGGCATTCATTACATCAGAATATGTGTCGGAAGCATTCATTCTTTTCAGTGATCCGGTCAGCGGGTTGTATACTATGACCTTTCCTTTCTGATTTAAAATAGACGGTTGAATTGAGACGGTTTTATCCTGGCATTTATCAATGGCAAAGGCAAACACATAATCAGTTGTAATGGCGTTGTGCTTTGTGAACGTAAAAGCAAGCATCGGCTTCACGATACCATTTGCATCATTGATATAATCCGCATCGAAAGGCAGAATTGATATATCAGGCTTAACGAGCACCCCGTCGCTTCTGCGTGCCATCATAATGTTCGATTTATCTTCTCTCCCGATTGCATCGCCAGTACCTACCGCACCGGAAGAAAGCACAGCAAGCGTCATATTGCCTCGTTCATCGCTTTTAAATACATCGCACCAGGGCAGAATGCCCATTTCATAAGCAAGCACGGATGTGTAGATAAAATGTTTCCATTTTTGGGGTTCGAAACGGTCACCGCTGATGCGTATAGTTGTAAGATTATTGTATTTTAACCCTTGCATAAAATATCTCGGCATAGCCATGCAATACTGCATCGTCAATCCGGCATCTTTGCACGCTTTTGCCATAGCATCCGTGAATGCATTTCCAGCTTCCGGGTCTTCTGCCATGTGCGGGGTTTTATTGTAGATATAGTTAAGCCAATCTTGTTCATAACAGGTAACACCGGATTGTTTTATGTATCCGATAATGTCCGCCCAAAATTTCGTATCGGTAGCACCAAAGCCGGTAAAATTATATTTCTTATGATAAGGGCTTTGAGGGTCTATCCAACGGTTATGTGTTACAAGCGGAATTCCCAGCTCCTTCCTGAAAGAAGCCAGACCGGCTGGGAATAAATATGGATCTGCAGTATAATTCATAAGACCGCCGTAACGGTTCCACTTTCCATAGGGCAGCTTTGGATTTTTATGATCGGCATCGGGTTTACCTTCCGGGTCGTAAATAGACTTCTCATACCACCAACTATCGAGCTGCATATATCCTAACGGTATGCCCTCCCGCCTGTATTTTTCTCTCAAAGCAAGCAGCGTTTGAGCATATCCTAGAGTTGTATCATAGTTGTAATAATAATCGGCACCGTTGTCTGTCCAGTAGCCGAAGTATTTCAAAACCGGGTCGCCGTTAC
>JAGWND010000030.1 GCA_028873075.1 Bacteroidota bacterium | reverse complement strand
AGCGAACTGTATATTCCTTTCGAGCGTCGATGCGGTTGTCAGCTGGTTTAAACTGATCAGCGGATGCTCGGGAACAGGAAATCCTTCTGCCCGGTCAAATTCAGCGATGGTTTTGAAATGTTTCATATGTAATCGAAGTTACTAAATGTGAGCATTTTCTACAACTTTATGTCTGATCTCAAATACGTTTCCCTCAATAATCCGCAATCCGGCGGGATTCAAATTTTTTAATCGATTCTTATTCCGAACAAACAATGTCAGGTTGACATCAACATTATTAATGAGGATATCAATGACATACCCGGCAATATTGCCGCTACCGCCGATGATAATGACGTTTTTCATTGCATCAATTCTTTAATGACTTCATATCGATCACGAAGCGATATTTCACATCGCCTCTTTCCAATCTGTCAAAAGCTTCATTCACGTCTTGCATTTTGATTAATTCAATATCCGCCGTGATATTATGTTCAGCGCAGAAGTTGAGCATTTCCTGCGTTTCGGCAATGCCGCCGATGTTGGATCCCGCAAAACTTCTTCTTCCTGATACTACACTGAACGCATTCACTTCAAGCGGTTCCGGTGGCAATCCTACCAGCACCACGCTGCCGTCGTGCCGTAACAAATTGAGATAGATGTTTACATCGTGTCTCGCTGAAACCGTATCGATAATAAAATGCAGCTTGCGTGAATAGCGTTTCATTGCTTCCGCATCGGAAGATAAAACAGCCTCATCGGCACCTAACCGCTTTGCATCTTCTACTTTGGAGTGCGAAGTGGTAAACACGATAACTTCAGCACCCATCGCTTTTGCTATTTTAATTGCAATATGGCCCAGGCCACCGATGCCAAGCACGCCCACTTTTTTACCCGGGCCTGCCTGCCAATGCTTTAACGGGGAGTACACTGTAATCCCTGCACAGAGCAGCGGTGCAGCGGCAGCCATATTGGCAAATGATGGCACGCGGAGAACATATTTTTCATCGCACACGTACGTTTCGGAAAAACCTCCCAATGTTGCTCCGCCCAGATGCTTGTCCGGTGAATTGAATGAAAATGTCACGCCGTTATCGCAAAACTGTTCCAGGCCATTTTCGCAATACTCGCATGTACCGCAGGAAGCGACAATACAGCCGATGGCGGCAAGATCGCCGATTTTGAATGTTGTGACGTGCTCTCCGGTTCTAGTAATTTTTCCGATCATTTCATGTCCGGGAACAACCGGGAACATCGTATGGCCGAAATCATTTTTTATCTGATGCAAATCGGAATGGCAGATACCGCAATACAGAATTTCCATTTCCACATCATGCGGCATCAAAGCTCTGCGTGTGATGTTCATTGCATGCAACGGTGTACCTTTTGCTTCAGTACCATAAGCTTTTACTGTTGTTGTTTCCATTATTTATTCTCCTTTACTCGTGAGGTAAAATTTCGTTGATACATTGAAGAGCATTTAAAGATAGAGGATAGCCTATATACGGAAGCAACTGCGTGATGACACTGACCAGTACCGCTCTGTCGTTTCCGACGTTTACATTGCCGCGGATATGTGCTTTCACCTGCGATTCTGCACTGCCGAGAGAGATTAACATCGCAAAAGTGAGCAGTTCCCTCTTCTGTATATCCAATCCTGTTCTGGTGAGGTAATCGCCAAAACAATTTGACGACAGAAATTTTTGAATGTGAAGCAAATCTTCCGGAGATTCTGAATGCAATTTCTCAATCATATCGCCAAAAATTTCTTTTTGCAGTTTCAACCCTTGTTCATACCTTGTGTCGGCATTCGTTAATGATTGTTTTTCGAGCGGCAATTGTATGCCCCTGCTTTGCAAAACATCATTGACAGCGTGAAGGAAATCGAATACTTTCGCAATGCCGATGTATGGTACTGCCTGATAGACAATCTCTTTTAATTCGACTGGAGTAACGCCGGCATTCAGCGCAGCTCCGGCCATCACTTTAAACTCGGTCAATGCCTGGCTAGCGATGGTTGAAGCGACAATGGCCATAAGGCGGGTTTTTGTTCCCAGAGTGTCATAACGAATGACTTCATCGAATGCAAAATTATCAAACACTTTAATCAATTCCGGATCTGTTTTTTTCAATGTCGATTTGTGGTTCGGAAATATCTCTTCGTGATTTCTTATCGCTGTTTCCGTTAAACTGACTGAATCTTCTTCGAAATGATGCGCGGATTGAACACTGTTATATTCTGCATCGCTTACGGGAGCAAGCCATGTTACTGCCCCTTGTGAAGTGTTGTTTGTGATGACAATGTGCGTGAAGCTGGAATCATGTGCGGCACCGTGCCAATGTTCTACCGAAGACGGGATTACGACAACATCACCTTTGGTAAGCATCCGCGCCGGTTTCCCTTTTTCCTGGTAAAAACCATTGCCGTCTGTAACAAGAAGTATCTGTCCGGCTGGATGCGTGTGCCAGTTGTTTCTGCAGCCCGGCTCGAACACAACATTCCCGACTGCATAGTTTCCAGTTTCATCCTGCTGAACTAAAATATGTACCCGGGCAGTTCCGGTAAAATAATCGGCGGATGCTTTTTCGCCTTTGGGAAAAATTACATTAGTGTTTGGCATAGTATTCATAACTTCTCTTTTTTTATAACCCTGTTCGTTTTTCCAATTCTTCCGGGTACCGATCCCCGGCGACTTTGATGTTTTCAAGAGCAGAATGTATTTTGCTCAATTCTTCGGAAGATAACGGCAACCTCGCCGCATCATTATTCTCTTTCAAACGATGCAGTTTTGTTGTACCGGGTATCGGGACGATCCACGGTTTCTGAGCAAGAAGCCAGGCAAGAGCTATTTGTGCCGGCGTTGCTTTCTTCTTTTCTGCGATCGCGGTGAGTGAATCGACAAGCGCCTGATTCGCCTTTCTGTTTTCTGCCGTAAAGCGGGGAACAACATTCCGGAAATCCGATTTGTCGAATGTCGTCCGTGCATCGATCGTACCGGTGAGGAATCCTTTTCCCAACGGACTGAACGGAACGAAACCGATGCCGAGTTCTTCCAGAGTCGGAATTAACTCCTCTTCCGGCTTTCTCCACCAGAGCGAATATTCACTTTGCACTGCGGTCACCGGCTGAACAGCATGGGCACGCCGGATCGTTTTGACTCCCGCTTCCGACATTCCGAAATGTTTAACTTTCCCTTCTTTGATCAGTTCTTTCACAGCACCGGCGACATCTTCAATCGGCACATCGGGATCGACCCTGTGCTGGTAGAAGAGATCAATCGCATCAACCTTCAATCTCTTCAGTGATGCTTCGGCAACCTCCCTCACATGTCCCGGGCGGCTGTCTACGCCTGAATTTTTACGGCTCGCATCGAATTTGAAACCGAACTTCGTTGCAATGGCGACCTTGTCCCGAAACGGCACCACCGCTTCTCCGACAAGTTCTTCATTAATGTACGGCCCGTATGCTTCAGCGGTATCAAAGAACGTGATTCCATGTTCATATGCTGACCGGATTAGTGCGATCATCTCTTTTTTGTCAGGCGGCGTTCCGTAGGCGAAACTCATTCCCATGCATCCCAGTCCCAATGCTGAAACTTCCAAACCACTTTTCCCAAGTTGTCGTTTTTTCATGGTTATTCCTTTCTCTATGGCATTTATAAATTCACTGAAAAATTATGCTACAAATATAATATCCCAACCTCAACCGGACGTATCCAAAAGGCGGGAGTAATGATACATTTTTCTGTTTATTCCATCAATAGCCAGCTTGGTGCTATTCCGAAAAGCACTAGAACTGCTGAGACGCTTCGCCCCGGCATGCAAAAGACCTCACTTCACACTGTCCAATTTCACCCCTCTTATTTGTTATTACATTGTGATAGCGTATCTTGGTATACTTATTCACGCTGCCATAATGATAGGGCAATAAAAATGGTTACAGAATTCTTAGTACATCAAACTTTTTAAGGAGGTGCCATGAATATTCTCTTATGGATTCTGCAAACCCTTCTCACACTACATACCGCCATGGGCGCAGTGTGGAAGTTTTCCAATTCGGAGCAAACCGTCCCTTCCCTGAGCGTGATTCCCCACGGCGTGTGGCTGGCATTGAGCGTAATTGAGCTGCTGTGTGCACTGTTCCTGATTCTTCCGGCAGTGAGCAAGCGTCTTGCCATCCTTGCCCCACTCGCGGCGAGTTTCATTGCGGCGGAAATGCTGATCTTTTGCGCGCTCGATATTTTTTCAGGCAGCCCGGATTACGGCCACTTGACGTATTGGCTTGTCGTGGCAGTGATCAGCGGGTTTACCGCCTATGGCAGGTTCGCACTAAAGCCAATTCAACAGAGCACTGCAAAGGCATGACAAGTATGAAGAGCAACAAGAAATCATCACCTTCACAACCTGCCCTGCCTGCCGGCAAGCGTGAAGAACTGCTCAAAACATTGAAAGCCCGTTTTGAGAACAACATGAACCGCCATAAAAGCCTTGAATGGACAAAAGTACAGTCGGCACTGAAGGCGAAAAGTGAGAAGCTCCGTTCGCTCAATGAAATGGAAAGAACGGGCGGCGAACCGGATGTTGTCGGTTACGATACAAAGACGGGCGAATATATTTTTTATGATTGTTCAGCGGAAACTCCGAAGGAGCGCAGAAATGTTTGTTACGACCGGGAAGCGCTGGATTCAAGGAAAGAACATAAACCGAAAAACAGCGCTGTTGATATGGCAGCCGGAATGGGTATTGAACTCTTAACGGAAGAGCAATACCGGCACTTGCAGGAACTCGGAGAGTTCGACTTGAAGACATCGAGCTGGGTGAAAACACCTGACAGGATCAGAAAGCTGGGAGGCGCGCTGTTTTGCGATCGCCGCTACGACCACGTCTTTGTATATCACAACGGAGCAGAATCGTATTATGGCGCCAGAGGATTCCGCGGCTCGCTAAGGGTCTGAATTCGAATCTGTCTTCTTCTCAACCGTCTCGTTATTCCGTTCCCGCGCGGAACAAGAGAGACAACTTTATTTCTCTAGGAAAACCTATGACAAAAGAAAACACTACAACTTTTTTTGCTCCGCAGCTTATGATCAACAACGGGGTGAAGGACATTTCATTTTATGCAGAAGCATTCGGCGCGACAGAAAACTTTTGCTTCAGGAACGATGACGGCAGCATGCACGTTGCCGAGCTTTCTATCAACGGAGCGCTATTTCATCTTCACGAAGTAACACAACGGCATTTCTTCTCTCCCCAAACATACAACGGGTCAACAGTTCTTATCGGTTTGTTCGTGCCTGATGTAGATGCCGTAATGAACAAGGCAATCCGGGCAGGCGCCATTGAAATAAATCCGGCAAAAGATTATGAATACGGGTACCGGCAGGGAGAAATCGAAGACCCGTTCGGGCATCGCTGGTTAATACAGAAAAAAACGTGATGATGGTGCGGAAAAGCGATCTTCCTGAATGACAGTACCTTTACCAATAAAGCAATATTGTATTTCGTTTACAATATTTTTGCTCCAATAATGACCCCATCCTAACCCTCCCCTTCCAGGGGAGGGAATAGATTCTCTCCTCCCTGAAGGGGGGAGAGTTAGAGAGAGGGCAGTGAATACAAGATTTATTATTTGATACGGCAATAGAATGAGAGTCACCGTTGCAGCAAGCGGAGAGACTTGCAGATTGCATCTTCGTCAACAAGACGATCAGTCACATATTTGTGAAGGATGCTGGAAATCAACGTCTGGTAGGGAGGTCCTTCACGTTGTGAGCGTTTCTTTATTTCCTCTAACACATTTTCAGCGATACGAATATTCACAGAGCGGTTTTTTCGTGCCCGAGCCAATATAGTTTCTACCTTTCGTCGTTCCTTTTTGGAAACCGGCCGATAGGATTCTGCTGATTTTTCAATCTGCCGTTCAAATGAATCAAGCTTTGTTTTCATGATTTCTTTGCTCCATTTCGGGGCTGTCAAGAAAAACTATGTACCTGCCCATCGCCGGTTCCTCACACTGCCTTCGCCACGACCAGCGTAATGTCATCCGACTGCGGCGCGCCGGAAACGTGGCGGGCGACATCTTCCTGAACTGCGGAAACGATTTCCTGCGGTGTGCGTGAAATGACCGTGCGGAGAAACGCTTCAAGCCGCTCTTCGGTGTATTCATTCCCTTCGTTATCCATCGCTTCGCTTACGCCGTCGGTGAAAAGCACGAGCGTGTCCCCCGTTTCCAATTTTACAGAACCTTCCTGATACGGAGCGAGAGCTTTCATAATGCCGAGAAGAAGTCCTCCTTCGCCGAGACGCTTTACCGTTCCGTTCGCACGCAAGACAAATGGATGATTGTGCCCGGCATTGACGTACCGGAGCGAGCGAGATACAGGATCGAGCGCACCCCAGAAAAACGTAATGAACTTGTTGGCGCCGGTGTTTTCAAACAGCAAGTCGTTGACGCGCGCGGTGCATTCGGCAAGCGGAAGATCGAACGGCACGAGTGCGCGGATGGTTGCCTGCACGTTTGCCATAAGAAGCGATGCGGGCGTTCCCTTCCCCGACACATCACCGATGGCAAGGATGAGCTTGCCCCGTTTCGTCAGGAGCAGATCGTAATAGTCCCCCCCCACTTGCTTTGAAGGTGAATTAAGAGCGGCGATCTGAAAACCGGGAATCTCCGGGAGAGACTTCGGCAGAAGCCCGTTCTGAATTTCGCGCGCGATGGTCAGTTCGTCTTCTAACTTCTGCTTCTCGATCGCCTCGTTGAAAAGACGGGAATTTTCGAGCGAGATGATTGCGAGATTGCCGATGGAGTAGACGAATTCAAGATCGGCCTGAGAATATCCGCCGCCGCGCAGGCGTTCGCCGAGGCAAACAATTCCTTTCACTTCGTTTTGCGACTGCAGGGGAATGATTGCCGTGATACCGGCAGCTTCGCAGGCAGATTTCGGAGCGGCAAGGCTTTTTCTCTTCGGGAAATCGGCAACGCGCATCGGCGATGTCACGAGCGAAAAAATTTTCTTTTCGAATGTAAGCAACGCTGAGGTATCAAGACGCGAGGCAAATACGCCGCCGTCTTTCAGGCATACGGCGAAGCGGTTCACGCCGATCTGTCCCATCAGTGTGAAGCCGAAAAGCTTGAGCAAGCGCTCGCGGTCAATGACAGCGGTGAATTCTTTGCTCAGCTCGAAGAGCGTTTTCAGCTCCTGAATTTTCCCGTCGAGCGTGCGGTTGACGGAACGCAATTCCTGAAACGCGATGCCTTTATCAATTGCAGAAGCGGCGACATTGATAAAGATGTCGACAAATTCTTTTTCGCGTGCCGAGACCTGCCCTTTGTCCATCCTCCCCCCAATGCCGAAGTAGCCGAGCACCTTGCCGTGCGAAACAATCGGGAAGATGCGCTCGATGCCGGCGCCGTAGAAAGTTTTCCACGCCGGGGACGAGACCTGAGAAACGGCAAAATCTTTTTTCGGGGGACGGGCAAGGCGGATTTCCTTGCGGAGAAGCTCGCTGCCGACGCCTTTGCAATTCTCAATACGGAATTTCCCCTCACCGGTTTTCAGCAGCACGAGGCTTTTCGTCACGCGGAGTTTCGCCATCAGCGTGAGAAGAACGGAGCCGAGAATGAATTTAAGATCGAGCGTTGAGTTGACGAGCGTGCTGAATTCGAAGAGCGGGGCGCTGTCGAGAAGGTGGCTTCGCTTGATTGAAGGTTGAGGGTTCAAAGTTCAAAGTTTAAGGTTTAAAGTTGCAAATTGAACATTGAGTATTGAAATTGAAAATTCACGATGCGCGATTCAATTCTACGTCCTGACTTCCAGCTTCTGACCTTTGATCATTGATTTTTGACCTCTGTCTAATGCAGGTACTTCGTCAGCCGCACGACATTGTGTTTCGGCTGGATGGAATATTCGACTTTGTCCATCAGTTTTTTCATCAGGTACATGCCGAGCCCGCCCCGCTTGTAATGCGACAAATACTCTTTCATATCGGGCATCCGCACGTGTTCGGGGTCGAAGCGTCTGCCGTGGTCCACAATCTGCACCTGAAATTCAGACTTATTCATCGTAACGACAATGGTGATTTCCTGATCCTCGGCATAATCGTACGCATGCCTGATAATGTTCGTGCAGGCTTCGTCCACGGCGAGCGCGATGTTGTTAATCTCATCGTCGTTGAAGCCGAACTGCTTCGCCGCGCCGGAAACAAATTTCCGGACGTGTAGCAGCTCTTCCGTCGTGCTCACAATGCGGAGGCGCAATTCGTTCTTGTGCGAAGATTTTTTCCTCACGACTTCGCCTCGAATTTTTTCACCGCTTCGTTCTCGTCTTTAAAAATCTCGTACAGCATCGGAAAGCCGAGAAGGTCGAAAATATTGAATACTTTCGGAGACATGTTCGAAAGCTTGATGTCCCCTTTGTTCATGCGCACGTCTTCGATGTACGCCATGAAGACACCCAGCCCCGCGCTCGAGATATACGACAGGTCTTTGCAATTGACAAGAATGTTGTATTTCTTTTCCGCAATTAATTTTTCAAAAGCTTCTTCGAGATGCGGCGTGGTGTGCGCATCGAGATACCCTTTGAGGTCCATAACATGGACATTGTTATTTTCTCGAAATGAAACTTTGAAGTTACTCATGTGAAACTCCTTCGGTTAAGAAAAAATCTTTGCCGTACAATTCGACCCCCTCTCCAACTCTCCCCCTCAAAGGAGGAGAGAAATTCATTCCCTCACCTGTCCCAAAGCATGCTTCGGCACAAGGGAAGGTCAGGGTGAGTCAATACTCTACACGCCCTGCCACTTTAACACAAAGACTGTCAGGTCGTCGTCGTAACCGTGCTCGTCGGTATAATTCCAGACGCCCTGAATAATTCCTTCTTTGATCTCTTCGGCGCTCCGGTTACGGTGCGCTGCGACTAGATCGAGCAAACGTTCGTAGCCGAACTCTTCTCCGGTTGACGAGCGGGATTCTGTAACGCCGTCCGTGTAGAAAACGCAGACGTCTCCTTTCTTCATTGTGATGTGGCGCTCTTCAATGGTTTCTTCGAACAATTTTCCCGCACGCAAGCCGAGTCCCATGCCGGTCGGCTTCACATATTGTTTTTTGTCGAATGAAACGTACAGCATCGGGCAATGACCTGCGCGGGAAAGAACAAGCTCGCCTGTGCGCGTGTCAAGAATCGCATAAATTAAGCTAATAAACGATCGTTTGTCAATACTCGAGATGAGCGCTTCGTTTGCCTTCACTAAAAATTCTTTCGGTGAAGAATAAATTTTGCTGAGCGATTGAAAGATGCCCTTCACCTCCGCCATATAAAACGCAGCGCCGACCCCTTTGCCCGACACGTCGCCGATGACAATGCCGATGCGATGCTCGTCAAGCATGACGATGTCGTAATAATCGCCGCCGACCTCGAGGGCAGGCGCCGAAACTGCTTTCATGTCGGCGGAAGAAAAAAACGGGAGTGTTTGCGGAATCAATCGCTTTTGCATTTCCTGCGCGATCAACAATTCGCGCTGGAGGCGCTCTTTCTCAAGCGATTTTTTGAAAAGCTTCGCGTTCTCAATTGCGATGGTCACATGATCGGCAAAACCCGACACGATGTTCACGTCGTCGTCTTCAAAGCCGTGATCAATTTCTTTCGTTGCATAAAGAATCCCGATCGGTTCATCGTGAGAGACAAGAGGGACGACAAGCAGCGTTCCGACATTTCTGATGCGTGAAATGTAACTCGTGCGCCGGTCGCCTTTCACATTGTCAACGAGCAGTATTTTCTTCGAAGAAAGAACGAGCGAACGGACGCTCTGTTCACTGCCGAAAAGGATCTGTTCGACCGCTTCCGGCTCAATATTGTGCCGGGAAACAATACCGTCCAAGCGATGTTCACCCGCCTTCTTCCCGAACTCTTTCGCGCCGTCGCTCGGAAGCACCTCCAGCCACGCGCCCGATGCTTCGCAGACTTCGAGCGTCATCTTCGTCACCGTCTTCGCCAGGTCGTTAAAGTCGAACACCTGCGTGATCAGACGGCTTAAGTTGTACAGCGAACTGACCTCGTGCTGCTTGCGGTCGAACGCCGCCGCCGTGGGAAGATGAAACAGCGTGCTGATAAACGCCATCCCGAAATAGACCGACCCGAACAGCGCGGAAAGCTGTACAAAAACAAAAAGCGGGTAATTGAAATAGAGAAGCGCTTTCGTGAGCGACGACATTTCGGAAAGAATGATATTGATCGCCATGAATCCGAAGAACGCGAGCAGCGCGTAGAGCAGCGCGTAGATTTTTTCGCGCCGGGAAAGATAGGCAATCCACGAAAGACGAAACGAGTTGACAATGATAAAAAAAATAGCGACCGTGAACAGAATAGTTTTCCCGAGCGACGTTTCCAGGGGGCGGAGATTATACGTTGACGCGGCTGCACAGAACATCACGACAAGAAGGAGAACGAAATTCCTCTTCGTGCCCCGCGTGCGCCTGTAGAAAAGCATTTCTTTCACGTAGCGCACCGTGATGATCATGGCAAGCCCGCTGACGATGCTGAGCAGCGTCGAAAAAAGAATCGTCAGATAATCGCGGGGGTAAAGCTGAAGGTCGCGTGATTCGAACCAGTTCAGCGGCAGAATGCTGACAATGATGTACGAGGCGATAAGAATGCCGGTCCATACTGCTACCGCGCCGAGCCTCTGAATCTGGCTCCGTTCACCCCCTTCGGCGGACTTGATCTTGGAATCAACATAGAAATAGAGAAGCACAAAAGCGGCGGCTACGAGAAGAACACGTATAAAGAAAATGCCATCCAGTCCCCCTTCGATGTTCTTCAATATCGCATCGATGATGAACACGACGAGGAAGAGAAACCCGGAACCGAGTACGAAAAGAATCTTTTTGATTTTCATATCTGAATGGACTTAACCGCCCGCCGGAAAACGACGGGTTACAACTTTAATCATTCGAGAGAATGAAAGAAAAGTTGCGCTTGTGTAAGAAAGATATTGAAAAACTCACGAAATTACAATGGATATCGCTGCCAATTTTCATCTTCTTTTCATTGGCAAATCGTACGTTATGAAATGTACCTAGTACCGTTTTTCAAAAGTTTTCTTGCGTTTCGCCCACCCTTCTCCTCATTGGGAAGGGTTAGGGAGCGGTTGCTGTCGGACAATACCTTTTCAAAAATACATTCTGTGTTTTGAAAAACTGTACTAAACGAAATTTAGTTGATCTCTTGAAAGAAAAAACAACGATGGAACAGAACAGAATTCTCTCAGGCGTGTCCCTTCTCTTGTTCGCATTCACATGTACGCAGGCACAATCCAACGATTCAACCTCCGTTCCCCTCACAAAACTGTTCTACCACATTGATAAACATGTTGCCGGCTCGTTCACGTACAACAACGGGCTGAATCACATTCTTGCCGCCGCTCTTTCGTTCGGAATTGTCAAAAGCGGATTGGACTGGAAAGTGAACCGCGCCGCTTACAATGACAGAAGTATTGCACATGCCGGTCTTCCTGCTGTCGAAGTCGGCGGCACTGCACCTGTTCTCATCCCAATCGGCTTGCTTATCTATGGCAAAGTGGAAAACAACAACGATCTTCAGAACGCTGCGCTGGCGCTGGGACAGGCGGCTGTGATCAGCGTGGTGCTGTCGTCGGCATACAAGGCAATTACCGGACGAAGACCGCCGGGAATTCTGCACGGCGAAGGCGGCGACAGCAAAAACTACAGCGGAGATTTCAAATTCGGTTTTCTGAACCGGGGCGTATACAACGGCTGGCCCAGCTCGCACACGATGAACGCCTTTGCACTGGCGGCAACGTTAAGCGAATTGTACCCGAATGCAACCGCTCTCAAGACTGCAGCATTTGCGTACGCTTCACTGGTAGGATTAGGAGTCTCGGTAAACATTCACTGGTTTTCCGATGCAGTTGCCGGAGCGCTCATCGGTTATTCGATCGGTAAAGTTGTCGGGGCGGATTTCAGAAATGAAACGAAAACGGAGCCGCCGGTCGGTTTTCACCTCACGCCGAGCGGCGTCAGCTTCACGTACAGCTTTTAGAAAAGAATTTCCTCAAGAATCCGGCGAAACACTCATTCGACAAGCACATCGTTGTTCATCACGGTGATCTTCACAGCGGCATCCATTTCCTTCAGAATTGAAGAGATGCGCGGAACATCCCCGTAAAACACCATCGTCATATTTTTCGGATCGAACACTTCGCCGATTGTTCTCCTCGCCGTTTGGAGGGTCACGGCATCAATGCGCTTGTAGTAGCTTTCCTGATCCAAGATCGGAATGCCGTACCGGTCGCGGTTCACTTCGCTCGACAGTTTGTATTTCAGATCGAGCTGGTACGCGTAACGGTTCTTGAACGTCGCGTTGCGCTGCGCAAGCCGCCCCTGAAATTCTTTGTCATCCGGAAATTCATGGAGCAGGCGTTTCATTGCCGGAATAAGTTTTTCGGAAGACGACGACGATGGGTCGGAATAGAATCCGATTCTGCCGTGCCGCATTGTCGGCTGCATAATGAATCCGTACGCGCCGTAGCACCAGCCGTTTTTATTCCGCAAAACATCGAACAGCAGACCTTCAAAGCTTCCGAGGGCGTCCACCACGAGCTGGAGATCGAAACGGCGGCCGTCATTGGCAGCAATTCCGCGCTGCGTCCAAATGAAGCGATCGTTCGTAGCGCCTTTCGACTCAACGATAAACGCTTCAAGACCGTGGGAGTCGCGAAAAGAAACTTCAGGTTTCAGGGCGAAGCCGTCCGTTTGCCTGCCGTTCGTGAAAAAAGAAAGCCTGCCTGCAATTTCATGCTGCGGCAGATCGGAAATGCACGTGAAATACAGAACGCGCGTGCCGCGGACCTTCTCAAAAAAATTCAGGACGTCTTCCCGGGCCACAGCGTTCACTCCGCTGCGCGATCCGATTTTTCCTAACCGTGTCCCGCCGAACAGCACATACTGATTCCCCGCATTGAGCACCCGCTCAGGCTCCTGCAATGCGGCATCCATTTGATTCAGTTCCTGTTTCCTGACAAGCCCGAGTTCTTCCTGCGGAAACGACGCTTCGTTCATCACGGTGCGCACAAGCGCAAGCACTTCTTCAAGATTTTTTGTGAAGCAGGAAATGTTGATTGCAAAATCTGTTTCTGAAACAGCCGCATTAACGTCGGCGCCGAGAAGTTCAAATTTCTCGGAGAGTTCTTCACGCGGCATCGCCCGCGTCCCGCGAAACAGCATTTTCGCCGTCATACGTGCAAGTCCCGCTTTCTCTTCGCTTTCCTGCTGAATTCCACCGCCGTGAAACACGAGCGACAGCGAGGTCATCGGCACGCGCAAATCCTGCTGAAAATACAAATGCTGATTTTCTACCGTATCAATTTCTTTGATTTCCATTGTAGCTGCTCAGTGTCCTTTAAAAATATCAATGCGAACTCGACCGCCGTCAGTTCTTCTGTAGCTCCGGTACCAAACGAAGCGTCGTTGCTTTGCCGTTAAGGATGTACCCCACGACGGCGCGGCTGATATCCTCCCTCATGACCTTATCGATCCGGTCAAGCACTTTGATCTGGAACGAGAGATCACCGGCGTTTATGAATCCATCGCCCAATAATTTGCCGAGTGCCGAAGGCGCTGTCGCGGCATGATAAATCCCTCTCTGTACATTGTTCTTGACAATCTGAATTTGATCGTCGCTGATTTTGCCCTCGGCAAGCTCCTTCACCGACTGCAAAAAAATTTCTTCCGCTTCGTCGAACGATTCCCCGTTCGCAAGCTGCGCGAAAAATTCGAACGTTCCTTCGTCTTTCGAGATATACGCTTCCGAGGCAACAGCAGTTACTTTCGCTTTGTTCAGCAAGCGCTCGTTCAAGAGGGCGCTCTTCCCCGACGTGAGAAGCCTGGCGATCACCGCAAGTACGGGATAATCGGGATGTTTGATGTCGGGAATATGCCAGACTTTTGCGATCATCTCCGCTCTCGCTTTCGGGTGTGCGACCGTTGCAACCCTCTCTTCCGTTTGAAACGGTTCGGAAACACCATCCCTTTTTTTCGGCTCGGAAGACTTCAGCGCGCCGTACCGCTCTGCAATGGAAGCCATCACCGCATCCGGCCTCACATCTCCCACGACAATAACGAGCGCGTTGTTCGGCGTATAAAAAGCCCGGTAAAAATCCAGGGCTTCTTCCACTGTGAAATTTTTGATCGTCTCCGCTTCGCCAATCGTCGAATATTTGTAGTTGTGTTTCGTGTATGCCAGCTTGTACACCTCTTCCCACAAAAAACGATACGGATCGTCAAGTCCTCGGTTTCGCTCCGTCAACACGGCGCCTTTTTCCGTCTCAAACATTGCAGAATCAATCACAAGATTCGCCATGCGGTCCGATTCCAACTCTGTCGCGAGATCAACTTTCTCTTTCGGAAATGTAAAAAAGTAAACGGTTTGATCGCGCGATGTGTACGCATTCATTCCCGTTCCGCCGTTCGCATTCACGAGCTGCTCGAATTCTCCCATCGCGCGGCGCGATGTTTTCCGGAACATCATGTGTTCGAACAAATGCGCGAGCCCTTGGCGACCCGCAGGCTCATCGGCAGAACCGGTTTTGAACCAGGTTTGATAGCTGAAAATCGGCGTAGTGCGGTCAACGACAATCGCCGCCTGCAAGCCGTTCGGCAGCTCATAATGTTCGACAGCAAGATTGCCGAGCAGCTTCACTTCCCCAATCCTGCTGTACTGTGCTGAAATAGCTCGCTGTGTCATAAATTGCCATTATTCGAAAAAAGTAAACGTGTCTATACTTCTAACACGCCGCCATCGAAGTTTGTTCAAAAAAGTAGGTCGAAGCGGCGCTTCGACCTACTTAATATTCTTCGTGTTTTTGCGACTTCGTGGCTAAACGACTACAGCCCTTCTTCAGAAATGAAATATGCCAGCGATGCCAGTGCAACTGCGCCAAGCTCAAGCTCGCGCGGATTCACATTCGCCAACACATCTTTGTCGGAATGATGATAATCGAAGTACCGTTGGTTTGAAGGCTCGAGTCCGATGAGAGCGGAGGCTTTACCTTTCAAATAAGAAATATCTTCCCCGCCTCCACCTCTGCGAATCGAACAAATATCGGTCGGCTGAAGCAATGACGCCCACGAAGCGATCTTTTGAAAAACAGAAGAATCTGCTGATACCCCGAATGCGCGCGGATCGAATCCGCCGGCATCGGATTCGAGAGCGGCAACGGCTTTTTCATTGACGGGAAGCTGCGCAGCGTATTTTTTCCCCCCTCGCGATCCGTTTTCCTCGTTCATAAACAACACAACACGAATCGTGCGCTTCGGTTTCAGTCCAAGCTCTTTGATGAGCCGCAGCGCTTCGATGGATTGCGTGACTCCGGCGCCGTCATCGTGTGCGCCTTTGCCCTTATCCCAGCTGTCGAGATGTCCACCCATCACTACAACTTCATTCGGAAGTTGGGTACCGGGAAGCTCGCCGATCACATTCGCTGATTTCACATCGGGAAGCGTTTTGCAGTCGAGGACAAAATGAACCCGCAGGCGCGGACGGCGTTCCAACTCTGCACTCAGCCTGTTTGCCGCAAACGTGCTGAGAGCCGCGGTCGGAACTTTTGGAATCGAATCCTGATAATGCATGACGCCGGTATGCGGAACATTGTCAACAACAAGCGTCATCGAGCGGACGAGTGCACCGACACCGCCGACGCTTGCCGCTGCAGAAGCGCCCCCGTCCCGCTGGTCAACCGCCCCGCTGTACGCTGCAAATGTCGAAACCAGCGTCGGGTTCATCCTGCGATTGAAAAAAATGATTTTTCCTTTCGCTTCCGCGCCGAGCGCTCTTGCTTCATCGAGTGAATGGACTTCGATAACTTCGGCTGTAATGCCCTTCCTTGGCGTTGCGACACTCCCTCCAAGCGCGCACATTGCAAGCGGGATGTTCTTCCTTCCCCTTCTATCGGCGATCCATGCTTTCTCAATTTTTCCGCGAACCCAATGCGGCACCATCACATGCTGAAGCCGCACATGTTGGAAACCTAACTTCTCCATCAAGTTCTTTGCCCACACAACTGCTCGTGCCGCCTGCGGCGACCCGCTTAATCTTCCGCCGATCGTTCCCGTCAGTTCGGCAAGATTCTGATACGCCTGCTGCTCAGTCAACCCTTTTTTAAGCAGCGCAGAAACGACATCGCTGTACGACAACATCGGATTCATCACCGTCACTTGTGCAACGGCTTTCACCTGGCGTTTTTGCGCGAACGAAACCGTAAAAACGAACAGGACGAGAACAAGTAAAAAACTTTTGCGCAGCATCAGCAGGTCCCTCCTTATCAAATGGTTCACGTGCACTCACCTTTCAGACGAGTCGCACGTACATATAGTGCTATTTCAGGTTCTTCTTCAGCTTTCTAAAGAGCGAACTCATTTCTTCCGATACCAGCTTCACGTCGGCGAGCACAGGCATGAAATTCGTGTCGCCGCTCCATCGCGGTACGATGTGAAAATGAATATGCCGGTCAATTCCTGCGCCGGCAACGCGCCCCACATTCGCACCGATATTGAAACCGTGCGGCTCAATCGTTTTCTTCAGCAAGGAAATCATCCCGGAAATTGTTTTCATGATATCGGCATGCTCTTTTGAAGAAAGGTCGCCGAACTCGGCAAGATGCCGGTACGGGATCACCAGCAAATGCCCGCTGTTGTAGGGATACAAATTCATCATCACAAAACAGTGAGTGCTTCGTGTCACGAGGAGATGGTGAGCATCGCGATGGTCCTCTACAGCGTCGCAAAAGACGCACGCATCGTTCTTGTGGGAATTTTTCTTCGAGAACGAAGCGATGTAGTGTGAGCGCCACGGGGAGTAAAGTCGTTCCATGAGATTGCCTTCCTCCGAATTGAGTTCTTCTGAACAAACTGTGATTGAATATAGCGATAAAACTATTTTTTTCATAACTTTCAAGCAATCCGGTAGTGTTACAGTTTGATAAGTTTGGATCAAAAACGAATGTCATGCCAGCGAAAGCTGGTATCCAGTGTTTAATTTTCTGGATTCCGGCTCTCGCCGGAATGACACAGATGCGAAACTGTAACACTACGAGCAATTCCAGATATCTTTTCGCCTCGAAACGACAAACAATGCCGACGCATGCAAACCCGTTTGTTCTATGAACATCTTTACAGCGCCGTTCAGTTTGATGAAAAAGATTTTCCTGCTTTGTTGGAATATTTCACTCCGTTCTATCTCCGAAAGAAGCACTTTCTCTTCCAATCGGGAAACGTGTGCAAGTATGTTGCCTTCGTCATGAAAGGATGTCTCCGCTACTTTCAGATCAGCGAACAAGGAGAAGAACACATCATTTATTTCGCGCAGGAAGGATGGTGGGCCGGAGGTTTATACAGCTTCTTCAACGGGACTGCCACATCATTCAACGCACAGGCACTGGAAGACTGTGAGCTTCTCCTTTCCGACAAAAAGAGTTTTGAATCGGCACTTGCCTCATTTCCAAAATTCAGCGAAGAATACCGCCGCAAGACGCAACGGGCATACACGGCAGTTCAGGAACGGATCGCCGAAGCACAACTGCTTTCCGCCGAAGAACGCTACAACAAGCTGATGAAAGAACAGCCCTCTCTGTTGCAGCGCGTTCCGCAGCATTACATTGCGTCGTTCCTCGGCATCACGCCTGAATCGCTGAGCCGCTTGCGAAAAAAAAGCAGGCGGTAATTTCTTACCATACATCAATGCTTTCCGGTCCCCCCTCGTGCTATCTTTGTAATGTTACTAAAATATTTCAACCATCACGAAAGGAGAAATCCAATGCCGGCTATTGTAGCATTGTTCGATGTACCGGGAATGTCGTCCGGGCAATACGACAACACAATCAAAGAACTGGAATCAATCGGCGAAGGGGATCCACGTGGACGGCTTCATCACGTTGCATTTTCAAAAAAGAGCGGCTGGTTCGTTGTGGACGTATGGGAATCGGAGGAACTGCTGAACCGCTTCGCCCAAAAGCTTATACCGATTCTTCAAAAGAACGGGGTAACACCTCCGAGCGTGGAAACGTATCCTGTCCATAAAATCATCAAGGGCGAAAGCACGGAGGTTCTATGAAAAAATTAATTTTCAACAAAATTGTGCTCGATGAAGTGCTGGAGAGAATCGGGTGTCTCATTCCGCTCATGCCCCCGCTTTGGGGAAAAATGACCGCCGCACAAATGCTCGCGCATGTGAATCTTTCAGTCCTCTCCGGGCTCGGTGCGCGAAAGTTCAAGAACAAAAATAACTTTTTCATCACCTTGGTCTTGAAGCCGTGGCTGTTGAACGAAAAACCGTTCATGAAAAACGCTCCGACACATCCGGAATTCAAAATCACCGGTGAAAGAAATTTCTCCGAGGAGAAAAACCAGCTTGTCCGTTCGCTGCAGCTCGCACAGCAGCGCGGGAGCGACGGACCGTGGGCAGATCATCCCATCCTCGGAAGATTGCGCGGCGATGAATGGGGGTGGTACATATACAAACACGCCGACCATCATCTTACGCAGTTCGGCGTGTAGAAATGTTACACTCAATTTTCTGTAGGATACACTCACGATATTGATGTAGGACGCTTCATAAAAAATATGGAACGTGAAAATTACATCGTTGAACCGATTGTTTTTTGACTCTCCCCTTACTATCCTTTCCCATACTCAATTCCAACAGAGAATGTAGGACGGAGCGCCGTTTCGTCCTACAAAAATTTTCTCGTCCGTAGCAAACCGGTTCTGCTCCAGCGGCGCCTGACAACTCGACGACAACATGAAACGCTTTTTCAATCATATTCAGTGAAGAAAAGAGGAGAAATGCATCATGGCAATCGAGCTTTGGTACGGAACACAACACCGCGTCGCCGGCGATTACTGGGGAATCATACTTGCGGGGGGAGACGGAAAGCGGCTCGAACATTTCCTCAAAACTGAATTCGGACTGACGCGGCCGAAACAGTTTTGCACAATTATCGGGAGACGCTCGATGCTGAGACACACGATTGACCGTGCTTCCCGGCTCATACCGAGTTTCCGGCTTCTCACCGTCATTTCACGAAAACATCTTCCTTACGCAATGGCGGATTTGTACGACAGAGACCCGAAAACAGTCGTTACCGTTCCGTTCAATTGTGAAACCGCACCGAGTATTCTGCTTCCGCTGTTGAACATTAACGCCGTCAATCCCAATGCTATCGTGACCGTGTTCCCTTCCGACCATTTCATTCTTGAGGAAGAGCGTTTCATGGCGTACGTGAAAGCAGCGTGTCATTTCGTCAACAAACGGCCGGAGTTTCTGGCAACGGTAGGCATTGTGCCGACAAGTCCGCAGCCGGGGTACGGTTGGATTGAGAAGGGAGACGTGCTTCACGGTGAAGGTGAAAAGCGTGTGTATCAAATTAAAAATTTCCTGGAAAAGCCGGATGAAGAACTGACGCAGTACCTGTACACGCGAGGCTGCTTATGGAATACGATGACGCTCGTTGGAACGGCGGCGACATTCATTCGGATGTTCAAGGAATGCGCTCCGGAAATATTTGTACCCTTCCAAAGCATTTGGAACGACATCGGCACATTTCGTGAAGCGGAAACGACCTACAACGTCTTCAGAGCTTTGCCGAGCGTCAATTTTTCCCACGCAATTTTGGAACGCATTCCGCACCGCCTGAGCGTTCTCCCGGTGAAAGGCGTGTACTGGAGCGACTGGGGAAATGAGAGCCGCATACGCTGCGATCTTGCACGGCTTGCACAGTACAAAAGCAACAACCTCTCTTCGTTCACTGAACACATCGCGGGCTCTGGGCACGGTCCGGAACGGAATATCTCGGTGCCTGCCAAGGGGCAAGAACGCGCAGCAGAATATTCTCTCCTTTCACAATAATCCAGAAGGTGAACCATGAAACCACTATCAATCAATGATACAGACTTCACGGAGGAAGTCCTCAATGCCGACGAGCTTGTGCTTGTCTATTTCTGGACTCCGCGGTCGCAGACGTGCCGCACTATTTCCTCAATCCTCGACAGCATCGGCAATCAATTTGACCGGGAAGTAAAGATCGTAAAGGTAGATATTGAATTGAACAAACAGGCGGCAACGGATTTCGGCGTCGGGTGGATTCCGCAAATCCTTTTCTTCGCAGGGGGAAGAATTGTAGACCGTGAGCTGACCGTTTCTTTTTCAGAAGAAGAGATGATCGAGCGGATCCAGCGTCTGCTTTCGGTACAAGTGTAAAACAAACTGAGAATAGCACCTTGCCGATACAGAACTGTTTATTTTTGCACTTTTTCCTGCATCGAAGCAACTATCGCCTTTTCATGCAGCCGTCCGTTCTCGATAAAAAATTTTGGGGAAAATGTCTGACATTTTGCGAGGTGACGGTGAAAGATGTCAGACGGCTATAAAACGCCGTCAGACATCATCTCGCGTGGCTGCAAATCGCCCCAACAATCGCTTTCCCGTGCAAACGTCCGTTCTCAATAAAAATCTTGTTGTTATTCTTTCCTGCAACAATTGAGCCGGCAACATAAAGTCCGGCAACGTTCGTTTCAAAAGTATTCGGATCGCACTTCGGCTCGACTGTTTCGGTATTCACCTCAACTCCCACGCTTCGGAGAAAATCAGCATTCGGATGATAACCGATGAGCGCAAAAACAAAATCGTTGGAAATGGTAAAGCGCTCGCCGCGATCATTTTCTAACAGCAATTCTTTTTCCCAAATCTCACACGCCTTCGTTGAAAAAAATGCTTTCACCGAACCTTCCTTGATGCGATTTTCAATGTCGGGCAAAATCCAATACTTGATTCCGTCACTCAGTTTTTCTTTCCGGTGAATCAGCGTTACGTTCGCGCCGTGCCGGAATAATTCCAACGCGGCAATCGCTGCAGAATTTTTTCCGCCGATGACGGCAACATTCTGGCGATAAAATCCGTAAGGCTCATCGTAATAATGCGAGACTTTGGGAAGATTCTCTCCCGGAATTCCAAGCATGTTCGGATTATCGTAATACCCCGTTGCCACCACAACGGCTTTCGATTGATATTTGTTTTTGTCTGTTTGAATAGAAAAGACGTTGTCATTTTTCTGAACTGAATTTACTTCTTCAAATAATTTCAACTGAAGTTTATAGAAATCGGCAACGCGAGTGTAATATTCCAATCCTTCCACTCGTGTCGGACGCATTGCAGATGACGTGAACGGCAGCCCGCCGATCTCCAGCAGCTCCGGCGTCGAGAAGAACGACATCTCCGCCGGAAAGTGCTGGATTGAATTGACGATGCTCCCCTTTTCAATCACAATGGAATTGAGGCCGGCTTTCTGCGCTTCAATTGCTGTAGAAAGACCGGCGGGTCCGGCACCGATAATTATTGCATCAAACATCTTTTTTCTCTTGAATTTATTGCACCGCGAAGGCACAAAGAAAAAAATTCAGGATTCACGATTCAAGTCTGAAGAATAACATATTGAGGCATCTGAAAAACTATTTTTAAATAACCTCTGTCGCACTGAGCGTAGTCGAAGTGCGAAAATTGGGACAACATCATGGTTCGACGGAGTTTATCCCGCAAGGCGGGGCTCACCACGACTGACTCGAGAGTTTTTCAGATGTTTCATGCTATTATCTTGAATCTTGGAACTTGAATCATGAATCAACTCCTTCGTGTCTTCGTGCCCTTGCGGCAAGAAAAAATATAAACAACAGACGCACGATTTCCAAAGTAGTGTTACAGTTTCGCATCTGTGTCATTCCGGCGAAAGCCGGAATCCAGAAAATTGAGCACTGGATGCCAGCTTTCGCTGGCATGACATTCGTTTTTGATCCAAACTTATCAAACTGTAACACTACCATTTCCAACCGTTACTTGCTTTCTCTCCAGCCGTTTCTTAACTTTGGTTCAGTAGGCAAAGCTATTCTCAACACAATCGCTCACCGTTATGAAAACGCTCGCTCTTTTTCTGCTTCTTCTCTTCACGGCGCTGGAAACATACGCTGATAACAATCTCGTGTACGAGCTAACAATCAACGGCTCCATCAATCCCGCCACATCCGATTACATTCATAACGGAATGAAGCAGGCAGAAGAAAAGAACGCAGAATGCATTATTATCCGCATCAATACTCCCGGCGGATTGTTGACCGCAACGCGCTCCATCGTTACTGATTTTTTGGAATCGAAAATTCCTGTTGTCGTGTATGTTTCTCCGGCAGGCTCACAGTGCGCGTCAGCGGGAGTGTTCATTGCGCTTGCATCGAACATTGCGGTGATGTCGCCGGGAACGAATATCGGTGCTGCGCATCCGGTAAATCTGCAGGGCGGGATGGATTCCGTGATGTCGGAAAAAGTAACAAATGATGCTGCCGCGTTCATTCGCTCAATCTCTGAAAAGCGGCACCGGAATATGAAATGGGCGGAAGAAGCCGTCCGCAAAAGCATTTCCATCACCGAAACCGAAGCGCTCGCCGAACATGTTATTGATTTAATTGCAAAGAACAAAAAAGCACTCCTCGATTCGCTGAACGGACGCCGCGTCGTCACAAGTCAGGACACCGTGACACTTGAAACGAAAAATGCTGTCGTTGAGTCTCACGAAATGAGCTGGGAATATAAAATTCTCGACACGATGAGCGACCCGAATGTCGCCTACATTTTTATGATGCTCGGCATATACGGCTTACTGTTTGAATTGTACAATCCGGGATCGATTTTCCCCGGCGTCATCGGCGCGATTTCATTGCTGATTGCACTCTACACTCTTCATACACTGCCGGTGAATTATGCAGGACTCGCACTGATCATCTTAGGAATTATTCTGTTCGTGCTGGAAATAAAAATCACCAGCCATGGAATATTAACCATCGGCGGGATCACTTCACTTTTTCTCGGCTCGATTATGCTTATCAATACCGAAGCGTGGTTTACCGTTGCAGGAATTTCTCTTGCAGTTATCATTCCGACTGTCCTGCTCACCGCCGCATTTTTTATTTTCGCCATCGGCGCCGGATTGCGCGCACAGCGCCGCAAACCGACGACAGGTTCAGAGGGAATTGTCGGCGAAAGCGGCGTAACGATCACGAAACTTTCTCCGCACGGGCAAGTGAAAGTGCAGGGAGAAATCTGGAGCGCTGAAAGCTTGGACGGCAATAT